>NZ_CP026952.1:1239247-1549058 GCF_003065605.1 Aeromicrobium chenweiae
GCGCTCGCCGGAATGGCTGTCGTTGTCCTTCTTCCCTCGCTTTTCTGGGACTTGCAGGAGAACGTGGCTGTTCGAGTTGTCACGGTCGTCCTCAGCCTTGTGCTAACTCTCGCCATCGGCGTGCTGACCTTCCGGTTGGTGCGCGACCGGCGGTCCAACCGCCACGGGTCTTAGCACGACGACGCTGGCTTCTGTCTTAGGACGCCAGAGTCGCAGCGACGGTGGAGCCAAGTTGGCTGACGGCTGCTAGATGATCAGGCGTGGGCTCACCTAGGAAGCACACTGGCTCGCTGACCTTCACCCACCCGAGGCCAGTGCTGATCGACTCCATGGCACGTTCTGCTCCACTCGTGTCGCTTCGTCCGTGAACGTAGTAGCTGAACGGCGTCTTGCGTGGGTCTTGGCTTGCCTGATCGAACGTCTGATCAAAGAAGTGTTTGACCGCTCCAGAGATGTATCCGATGTTCGCGCTCGTGCCGATGATGTAACCGTCTGCCGACAGGACGTCTTCAACCGTGGCTAGCAGAGCTTGTCTGACTAAAACCTCCACGCCCTCAATGTCCTCGTGGGTCGCGCCTGCCACAACACTGTCGAGGATCGCTGCGAGGTTGGGCGTAGGGGAGTGGTGGACGATCAGAAGCCGAGCCATGCGCTCACGGTATCCGTGTTGTCTCGTCGCAGAGCTTGATGAGGGAGCGGGCAGGGCACATGTGCTGAAGGTTTCTGAGTAGTGCTTGAGCGACCAACGGATGGCCCGAGCAAGACGGAGCGCCCCTGAGACGCGATAGGTGTCAAGGGGACTGCTTTGTCTTCAGGCTGCCGCCGAGGACGATTATCGCGCCGTTCCCGCGAACTTAGTCTTCGAATCCGAGCGCTGCACGGACGTTGTCATCATTCCCGCCGTGGCAACTATCCAGAGCCGCTAGGCATGCGTGTAGGGCTTCGTCGTCCGAGAATGCAGTCCACCCGGTGTAAGTGCTCAGCGCGTCGACGGTCTTCGCAATTGCCAAGACCACGGACAGCACGTTTCTGGCCGAGGTCTCCGCGGACTCCCAAGTCTCGACAGTGTGCAACGGCCCGTATTCGTCAGCCAGCAAAGTCAGAGGCGCACGCGAATGAGCGATCGCGGATTGGGTGTTCCACATGTCGCGCCCGAGACCGGGGAGCATCGCTTCAATCGACGCGCCGGACGACTCCCGCCTGCCATCTGCGCGCTTGATGTTGGGTCTAACCCGCTTCTTCTTGTTATAGACCACCGAGAATCCCAAGTATTCAGCGAACGAAACTAGTTCGTCGGTCGCTGGGTAGCCCTCAGCCTCGGATTCGCCTTCGCTGTCGAAGACTTCTACGAATCTCAAATTGAGGTTTCGGCGCAATCGCTCCTCGGACGAGATTTCTGGATCGGCAATCTGCCCTATCAGCGCGAGTGCTTCGAGACCGGCTCGCGCCAGAATGATTGGGGCGCGCACTTGTCCGGGTTCGGGCAGGAGGGTGGCCGCACCGGAAAGCGCGCCGACGGTCGATAGCCAGCACCGACGAATCACCTCCATCGACCACCACGTCATGTTGCGAGTCGGGTTGGTGTCGAGCCAGATGTCTGACTGGGGTGCAGATATTTGACAGAAATCAGCGATCCGGGGTGCCAGTGCGCTGTAGTCGGCCCATGCGATCGAGTCGGCCGTGGGTTGCCATAGGGGGTACGCATTGGACTGATGTGCGCTTCCGGACGAGTGCGCCCAGAGGTGTATCGATTCAGATAACCGTCGGATCGTGACGGCAGCGTCATCGGGAGACACCCGCTCCGCAACCACAGCAAGGCGCTGGGCTTTGAGGTGCTGCATCGTCGCTATGAACTCGCTCAAGTCGAAATCTGCCACTCGTATGCAGCCCCATCCAAACGAGGTTCTTCTCGTGACCACACGAGTCCGAAGCTGAGGGTAGCCGGAACGTGCTGTGAGCGGTGGAAGAACGGTGATCTCTTCCGGGACTCGCCTAATTCGACCGATGCGCTGGTGCTGTCGAAGAAGTGCTTGAGGGCGCCGCTCATGTAGCCGAAGTTCGCGCTCGTGCCCAGCACGTAGCCGTCGGCCGCGAGCACGTCCTCCACGGGGGTCTCCAGCGCGGGACGCACGACGACCTCGACGTCCTGCACCGCATCGTCGTTCGCTCCGGCCACGACGGCGTCGGTGAGACGTCGCAGGTGCGGGGTGGGCGAGTGGTGGACGATGAGCAGACGGGCCATGCCCCCACTCTGCACCCCTGGATTCTCGCTGCGAGTTTGTCTCGATGTGCCTACCATCACGTATGGACTTCGAGACCGTGGCGCGGGCGATTCTCGGCAACATCGAGAAGGTCCTCGCCGGCAAGAGCGAGGCGGCCGAGGCCGCCCTGGTGGTTCTCCTGGCCGAGGGGCACCTGCTCATCGAGGACGTGCCCGGTGTCGGCAAGACCGTGCTGGCCAAGGCGCTGGGCCGCTCGGTCGACTGCTCGGTGCGACGAATCCAGTTCACCCCGGACCTGCTGCCGTCGGACATCACGGGTGTCTCGGTCTACAACCAGGTGGAACGCGAGTTCGAGTTCAAGCCCGGCGCGGTGTTCGCCAACATCGTCATCGGTGACGAGATCAACCGTGCCTCGCCCAAGACCCAGGCCGCCCTGCTCGAGGCCATGGAGGAGCGGCAGGTCACGGTCGACGGGACCACGTACACGCTCGCGCGGCCGTTCACGGTGGTCGCGACGCAGAACCCGTTCGAGATGGAGGGGACGTACGCCCTGCCCGAGGCCCAGCGCGACCGGTTCATGGCGCGCATCTCGATGGGCTACCCGGACGCCGCGGCCGAGCTCGCGATGGTGCGCGGGCGCGACTCGGACAACCCGCTCGACGAGCTGGACGCCGTCGCCACGATCGACGACGTGCAGAACATGATCGCCACCGCGCGGACCGTCTACGTCTCTCCCGCCGTCGAGCAGTACGCGGTCGACCTCGCCCAGGCGACCAGGGTGCACCCCGACCTGCGGCTCGGGGCGAGCCCCCGCGCGACGCTGCAGCTGGTCCGGGCGGCCAAGGCGCGGGCCGCCGTCCAGGGCCGTGACTTCGTCCTGCCCGACGACGTCGACGTGCTGGTCCCGGTCGTGCTGCCGCACCGGCTGATCCCGATGCGCGGGGCCGGGTCGGTCGAGGACGTCGTCGCGCGCATCGTCGCCGAGACCCCGGTGCCCGCCGGCACCGTCCAGCCGAGCTGACATGGCCAGCGACGGTCCCGCCGGCAGGCTGCGGGAGGCGGCGAGCTCGGTGGTCCTGACCCGGCGCGGCTGGGGGTTCCTGGCCGCCGCGGTCGTGTCGTTCGTCCTCGCTCCCGTGCTGTCCCTGCCCGCGATGCTGTACCTCACGGGGCTGCTGCTCGGGCTCGTCCTTTTGTCGACCGGGTTCGTGTTCCTGGGGCACTCCCGCGTCCGGATCGAGCGGTCGTTCACGCCGCAGGTCGTGCAGCCCGGGGCGCTGTCCCGGGCCACGGTCCGGGTCACCAACCTGTCGGTGCTGCCGTGCCTGGAGGCCCGGTGGGAGGACCGCCTGCCGCACGGCATCTCGGGGGACTCGGTGGGCGTCCTGCCGGCGCTGGGAGGCAGCCACAGTGCCGAGTCGCGCGTCGGCTTCTCGTACGCCCTCCAGGGCCTGCGCCGGGGTCGGCACCCGATCGGTCCGCTGCGGGTGGACGTCGCCGACCCGTTCGGGCTCGTCTACCGCCGCCACGCGTACGGCAGCTCCGAGCCGTTGACGGTGCTGCCCCGGGTCGTGAACCTGCCGGCGATCGCGCCGCGCGGCGCGAGCGACGACGGTGCCACCCGTCCGGCTCCCCGGAACGTCGGTCTCGGTGACGACGACGTCATCGCCCGCACGTACCTGCCCGGGGACGCGCTCAAGCGCATCCACTGGAAGGCCACCGCGCACCGCGAGCAGCTCATGGTGCGCCAGGAGGAGCAGCAGGTGACGCCGCGCGCCGCCGTCCACCTCGACTGCGAGCCCACGAGCCAGGGCACCGCCCGCGACCGCAAGGGCGAGTGGGAGCACTCCGCCTCGTTCGAGTGGTGCGTGGTCGCCGCGGCGTCCATCACGACTCACCTGGTGCGCGCCGGTTACGTCGCCGCGCTGCAGTCCAGCGGTCACGCGGTCGACCGGGTCGTGGCGGAGGGGCAGGACACCCTGGAGGACGCGCTGGTCGACCTGGCCGTGCTGGAGCCGGAGGCACGCGACCACGACGCCCGCGTCGCCGCCGAGCGCGCGGTGTTCGCCGTGCTTGGCCGCCTGTCCGCGGACCGAGCGCGTCACTGGGTGAGGGCCCTCGGAGCCTCTCGGTTGATCCTTGCGTTCGTCGCGCACGGCACGTCCGCCGAGGCCCTCGAGGTGCTGGACGCGGCCCGGTGGAAGGTCGTGGAGTACGGGCCCCAGGACGACCTGGTGGACCTGTGGTCCCAGTTCGACGGGGCGAGGGCCGATGCTGCGCGCTGATCCGCACCCGCAGGCACCGCCGCGCAACCCGGGCGAGACCTGGTTCGACCACGCCCTCGTGGCGTTGTCGCTCCTGCTGCTGCTGGGCGGCTTCGGCACGGTCATCGAGGGCAACGACTGGCGGGTGACCACGATGCTGGTCGCCCTCATGACCGGAGCCACCTGTGCGCTCCTGCGCAGCCTCGGATTCCGGTTCGTGGCCCCGGTGGCGCTGCTCGTGGAGTTCCTCGCCCTGGCATGGATCTTCGTCCCGGAGACCCTGCTCGCGATCGTCCCGACCGGGCAGACGTTCACCGCGCTGGTCGATCTCGGTCGTTCCGCTCGCGAGATCATCGTGGACGACCGGGCGCCCGTCGGGGCCGCGAGCCCGATCGTGCTGACCGTCGCGGCGTCGTTCGGCCTCATCGTGATCGTCGCCGACGTCCTCCTGCAGACCCGGCGCGCCGCTCCGCTGGTGGGCGTCCTGCTGATGGCGGTGTTCGTGACCCCGGCGCTGATCTCGGGCGAGACCCCGTCCCTGTGGTCGTTCCTGGCGGTCGCGGCGCTATGGCTGGTGCTGCTGCGCTCGCGCACCTCGAGCACGGGACTGTCCCGTCGCGGCGTCGGCCCCGCCCTCGTCCTGGGGGCGGGTGCGCTGGCGGCGGCCGTCGCGTTCCCGGTCGTGTCGCCTGACGTCAGCGCGGTCGCGGCGAGCTGGGGACGCCCGCCGCCGGCGGTGTTCGGCCGCGACATCAATCCCATGCTGGAGCTGGGCCAGAACCTGCGTCGCAACTCCAGCAGCCAGGCGCTGACGTACACGACGACCGCGGACACCGCGCAGTACCTCAAGGTCGCGACGCTGCGGGACTTCAACGGCAAGACCTGGCGGCCGGCCGAGTTCGGCCGGTTCGACCGGCTGGAGGGACAGCTCCCGATCAACAACGACATCGAGGTCGAGCAGGTCAGGACGACGATCTCGATCAAGGGGCTGCGCAGCCCGATGCTGCCGGTGCCCTATCCGGCCCTGCCGATCGTGCGAGGGCTGAAGGGGGAGTGGACCTTCCAGAACCCCGGTCTGACCCTGCGGTCGCGGCAGGACGACTCGCGCGGGGAGACGTACTCCGTGGAGAGCCTCGAGGTCGTGCCGACGGCCGAGCAGATGCGCGCGATCGAGACCACGATCGGACCCCAGCTGGACCGCTACATCGAGCTGCCCGAGAAGCTGCCCAAGATCATCCGGGACACCGCGAGGGAGGTCACCGCCGACGCCGACAACGACTACGACCGCGCGCGGGCCCTGCAGAGCTATCTGCGGTCCACCGGCGGGTTCCGCTACTCCGAGACCGCTCCCGCGGCGGAGGACTACGACGGCAACGGCATGAAGGTCATCGCCAAGTTCCTGGAGGTCAAGGCCGGCTACTGCGTGCACTTCTCGTCCGCGATGGCCGTCATGGCACGGTCGCTCGACATGCCGGCCCGCATCGCGGTGGGGTACGCGCCCGGATCCGTGATCGGTGACCGCAACGGGACCACCGAGTACGAGGCGACGTCGGACAACCTGCACGCCTGGACCGAGATCTACTTCCAGGGCGTCGGCTGGACCCGGTTCGACCCGACGACCAACGTCGGCAGCTCGACGGGCTTCGAGGAGCCGGCCGCAGCCGTCCCCGAGAGCGACGACGAGGAGGCGCCCGCGCCCACCCCGCGTGACCGCAGCCAGGACAACGTGCCGACCAGCACCCCGGCTCCCGAGGCCCGTGAGTCCGAGACCGCGCCCCGCACCGCGCTGACGACGATGGGGGCGCTGCTCGTGCTCGGTGCCGCCCCGTGGCTCGTGCGGGTGGCGCGCCGCCGCTGGCGCGTGTCGAGGGGACGAGCGTCCGTCGAGCCGCTGTGGCGTGAGCTCGAGGACGTCGCGCGCGATCTCGGGGTGCCGGTGTCGGCCGCCGACACGCCTCGCGGGTTCGCCGCGCGGCTCCGCCAGCGCGACGGCGTCGACCTCGACGCCCTCGAGCGGCTGCTGCGGCGCGTCGAGGCGACCCGCTACGCCCGGGACACCCGACCTGACGGGGACGGGACGGCCGATCTCGTCGCCGTCGCGGCATCGCTCCGCGCCGGTGCGAGCACCCGCGAGCGGCTCCGCGCGACGCTGCTGCCCCGCTCCCTCGCGGGCCGGTCGCCCGTCCGGACGATCGGCGAGCCCGGCACACTGGCCACGTGAGCGCGGACGGCACCGGTGACGACGAGGTCCTGATCGGCGGACGTGAACCGCGCGAGATCGTCCTGGCCGAGCACGACCCGCGATGGGCCGGTCGCTACGAGGTGGAGCGCCGGAGGATCGTCGCGGCCCTGGGGGACAGGGTCCTCCGCATCGACCACATCGGCTCGACCGCCGTGCCCGGGCTGGCCGCCAAGCCCGTGATCGACATCGACATCTCGGTCGCCGACCCCGACGACGAGACGGCGTACGTGCCCGACCTCGAGCGCGCCGGCTACGTCCTGCGGGTCCGCGAGCCCGGGCACCGCATGCTGCGCACGCCGGAGCTCGACGTCCACGTGCACGTGTGCGCGTCCGGCAGCGACTGGGAGCGGCGCCACCTCGTCTTCCGCGACCGGCTGCGTGCACACCCCGGGGACCGGCAGCGCTACGAGGACGTCAAGCGGTCCCTCGCCGCCCGCGCGTGGGACGACACGAACGACTACGCGGACGCGAAGACGGACGTGATCGCCGAGATCATGCGCCGGGCCGGCTCAGCGCTCGGGTGAGGGCGGCGTGCCGTCGCCGAACGGACGACCACCGAGCGCCTCGCGGCCGTGCGGCGTCAGCCAGACCTCGGGCTCGGGGCCCTTGGGCACGATCTGCGTCGGGTTGATGTCGGTGTGCACGACGTAGTAGTGCTTCTTGATCTGGTCGAAGTCGATCGTCTCGCCGAATCCCGGCGTCTGGAACAGGTCGCGCGCGTACGCCCACAGCACCGGCATCTCGGTGAGCTTCTGCCGGTTGCACTTGAAGTGCCCGTGGTAGACCGGGTCGAACCGGGCGAGGGTCGTGAACAGTCGCACGTCGGCCTCGGTGATCGAGTCGCCCATCAGGTAGCGGCGGTCGGTGAGCCGCTCCTCGAGCCAGTCCATGGCCGTCCACAACCGGTCGTACGCCGCGTCGTACGCCTCCTGCGTGCCGGCGAACCCGCAGCGGTAGACGCCGTTGTTGACCTCGGTGAAGATCCGCTTCATGACGTCGTCCATCTCGTCGCGGACGTCCGCGGGCCACAGGTCCGGGGCGCCGTCGCGGTGGTGCTCGGTCCACTCGGTCGCGAAGTCGTGGGTGATCCACGGGAAGTCGTTCGTGACGACCTCGCCGGACGGCACGTCGACCATCGCCGGCACCGTGATGCCGCGCGGGTAGTCGGGGAACCGCTTGAAGTACGCCTCCTGGAGCCGCTCGATGCCGAGCACCGGGTCGCGTCCGTCGGGGTCGAGGTCGAACGTCCAGCTGCGGGCGTCGTGCGTCGGGCCGCAGTAGCCGATCGAGATGACGTCCTCGAGGCCGAGCAGGCGCCGGACGATGATCGCCCGGTTCGCCCACGGGCACGCGCGCGCGACGATCAGGCGGTAGCGGCCCGGCTCGACGGGCCAGCCGTCGCGGCCGTCCCGGGTGATCCGGTCCGGGATGTAGTTCATGTCCCGGTCGAACTCCTTGTTCGGCTCGACGTACGACCCCATGCTCGACTGGCTGCTCATGCAGCCAGCCTAGGTCGCAGGGGCAGACCGCGCCGGACGGCTAGGGTGACCTGCATGCTGGAGCCCGCGGGGGAGGTCGAGAGCGACACGTTCGACCGGGCGATCGATCTCGAGCGGTTCGACCCGCGCGCGCGGCGGACGCTGGCCGGCACCATGGCGGTCGGCTTCCTCGCCATGGCCTTCGTGGGCTGGCCCGTGGTGTGGCACGTCCTGGACACCGCGGCGGTCCTCGGCGATGCGGCGGGGAGCGGTGCGCTCGTGACGCAGGACGCCGACCGGGCCTACACCCGGCTCTACACCGCGGCGTACGTCGTGTCGATCCTGCCGCTCCTGGTGGCGGTCAGCGCGTACCTGCTCTGGCGCAGGCGGCACGCCGCGTCCGACCGGTTGCCGACGCGGCTCCTGGTCGTGCTGGGCAGCCTGGCCGTCCTGCAGCTCGCGTCGGTCGCGGTGGCCTGGGGCGACCAGTTCACGGGCCGCGCGATCCAGGAGCGGTTGACGGACGTCGGCGTCAGCATCTGGGGTCGCGACGTGATCGAACGGGGCTGGTACGCCGGCTGCGCGACGCTGGTCGCGACGGCGGCGCTGGGATCGGCCGTGATCGGCCTCGGTCCCCGCCGCGGGTGGTGGGTCTTCGCCGCCGCCTTCGCCGCGGTCGTGCCGGCGGTCTGGTTCGTGCTGGGCAGGCCGTACCTCGTCTGAGTCGGAGCCTGATAGCCTCGAGCCCTATGCGGAACCAGAGCCTGCTCCTTCTCTGCCGCGTCGAGGTCCTCTAGGTCGGACCCCTCGGCGCGGAGTTTGTCACGTCCCGGCCGCACGTCAGCCCCTGACGGACCATCCCAGACAAACACCCCGAGGAATCCGATGAACGCCTACGTCTCCACCCCCCAGCAGCCGAGCGGCATGCCGTTCCAGCGCTACGCGCCGTTCGTGCCGGTCGACCTGCCCGACCGCACCTGGCCGTCGACCACCATCACGAAGGCCCCGCGCTGGTGCGCGGTCGACCTGCGTGACGGCAACCAGGCCCTCATCGACCCGATGACGCCCGCGCGCAAGCTGGCGATGTTCCAGCTGCTCGTGAAGATGGGCTACAAGGAGATCGAGGTCGGCTTCCCGAGCGCGAGCCAGACCGACTACGACTTCGTCCGCCAGCTCATCGAGGGCGACCACATCCCCGACGACGTGGTCATCCAGGTCCTGACGCAGTGCCGCGAGCCGCTGATCGACCGCACCTTCGAGTCGCTGGTCGGCGCCAAGCAGGCCATCGTCCACTTCTACAACTCCACGTCGACGCTGCAGCGCCGGGTCGTGTTCGGCCTCGACAAGGACGGCATCACCGACATCGCGACGCAGGGCGCCCGGCTGTGCATGAAGTACGCCGAGATCCACACGCCTGACACCACGATCCTCTACGAGTACTCGCCGGAGTCCTACACGGGCACCGAGCTGGACTACGCGCTCGAGGTCTGCAGCGCGGTCATCGACGTGATCGACCCGACGCCGGAGTGGCCGCTGATCATCAACCTGCCGGCGACGGTCGAGATGGCCACCCCCAACGTGTACGCCGACTCGATCGAGTGGATGCACCGCCACCTGCCCCGGCGCGACAGCATCGTGCTGTCGCTGCACCCCCACAACGACCGCGGCACCGGTGTCGCGGCGGCCGAGCTGGGCTACATGGCCGGCGCGGACCGCATCGAGGGCTGCCTGTTCGGCAACGGCGAGCGGACCGGCAACGTGTGCCTGGTGACGCTGGGCATCAACATGCTCAGCCAGGGCGTCGACCCGGAGATCGACTTCAGCAACATCGACGACGTACGCCGCACGGTCGAGTACTGCAACGAGCTGCCGGTGCCCGAGCGCCACCCGTACGGCGGCGACCTGGTCTACACCGCGTTCAGCGGCTCGCACCAGGACGCCATCAAGAAGGGCTTCGAGCACATGGCGATCGACGCGCAGGCCGCAGGCCGCGACGTCGACGACATGCCGTGGGCCGTGCCCTACCTGCCGATCGACCCGCGCGACGTGGGCCGGTCGTACGAGGCCGTCATCCGGGTCAACAGCCAGTCCGGCAAGGGCGGTGTCGCGTACATCCTCAAGAACGACCACCAGCTGGACCTGCCGCGCCGCCTGCAGATCGAGTTCAGCCAGGTCGTCCAGGGCCTCACCGAGGGCGAGGCCGGGGAGATCGAGCCGGCCGAGATCTGGGCCGCGTTCCAGCGCGAGTACCTCGAGCGGGAGGCGCCCTACTCGCTGATCACCTACAGCTCGGTCACCTCGGCCGACGGCAGCGACCAGCAGGTCGTCGAGATGCAGGTGCGCGGCGAGGCGCAGGAGTTCAAGGGCGAGGGCAACGGCCCGGTCGCGGCCTTCATCGAGAGCCTGCGCCAGGCCGGCGCCGACATCCGCCTCCTGGACTACTCCGAGCACGCGCTGTCCTCGGGCGGCGACGCGTTCGCCGCCGCGTACGTCGAGTGCGACGTCGCGGGCGAGACCGTGTGGGGTGTCGGGATCCACGAGAACATCGTCACGGCCTCGCTGCGGGCGGTCGTCTCGGCGGCCAACCGCGCGGACGCCGAGACGATCCCGGCCTAGCCGATCGAGGCCGCGCTGCGCCGCTGGTCGACCACGAGGGTGACCAGCGCCAGCGCGGCCAGCACGGCCGCGGCGACCGAGAACGCGATGCCGGTCGGGTCCAGGCCCCAGTGGTCGGACGCGATCCCGCTGCCGATGACGGGCACCGAGATGGCGACGTAGGCCACCACGAAGAACGCGGACGTCGTCCCGGCGCGCTCGTGCGACGCGACCCGCGCCAGCACGGCCGCGAGCCCCTTGCTGAACGCGATGCCCTGGCCGGCACCTGCGACGACGCCCGCGACGAGCATCAGCCACAGGGACCTCTCGGAGAGCGAGAACGTGAAGAGGACCAGCCCCACGAACAACAGGCTGCAGCCGAGGTTCACGCCGGGATCGGTGGGCAGGCGGTGCAGCAGCACCTGCGCCACCACGGACGACGCGAACAGCGCGAAGACGACCGACACCGACACGAGCGGGGAAGGGGAATCCACCGCCTCCGCCACGAAGCGCGGCGAGACGGCGGTGAACAGGCCCGAGACCGCGAACCCCGCGAAGCCGGCGATGCCCGCACCGATGAACGTGGTCCGCGCGGAGGCCGGCACGAGCGGACGCTGCAGCCGGGGCCGGGCGCCCGGGCTGACCTCGACGGTCTCGGGCACCCGGGTCAGCAGCCCGAGGACGAGCAGGGCGGCGACGGCGTGCACGACGAACGTCAGGTGCAGGGGCCACGGGAAGACGTCGACGAGCCCGGCGGCGACGACCGGACCCAGGCCGAGCCCGCCGATGTTGGCCACCGTCGCGACGAGTGGGGCACGCGCCCGCCACCGCTCGGGGGCGGCCTCGAGGACCGCGGCCGTCGCGGTGCCGACGTAGATGCCGGCGGACACGCCCGAGACGGCGCGCGCAACCAGGAGCAGCCAGGTGGCGTCGGCGACGAGGAACACCAGGTCGCTGGTCAGGGAGATGGTCAGGCCGGCGAGGAGGAGCGGGCGTCGACCGATCGCGTCCGACCAGCGCCCGAACAGCAGCAGCGCGGCCAGCACGCCGAACGCGTACGTCGCGAACACGACGGTGATCGTGGTCAGCGAGAAGCCGATCTCGTCCTGGTAGAGACCGTAGAGCGGCGTCGGCAGGGTCGTGCCGACCATCGTGACGAGGAAGGCGAGCACGACAACGGTGAAGGCGCGTGCGCCGGTGAGACGAGGCATGAGGCTCCTGGCGGTGCAGACGGGCTGTTCCTGGCACAACCGCGACCGGCCGGCCCCGCATCCCGACGCGCGGTGTGCGCTGGCTCACACCAGGCGGCCTCAGTCGGGGCTCGTGTGCGGGACCACCCAGCCCAGGGCGTGGTCGACCGCGCGGTTCCACTGGGCGGCCTCGCGCGCGCGGACGTCGGCGTCCATCTGGGGGCGCCAGACCGCGGCCACGTGGCGGTGATGACGCAGCGCGGCCAGGTCGGACCAGAATCCCACGGTGAGCCCGGCGGCGTAGGCGGCTCCGAGGCACACGGTCTCGGAGACCAGGGGACGCTCGACCGGCACGTCCAGGACGTCCGACAGCATCTGCATCAGCAGGTGGTTGGACGTCATCCCGCCGTCCACCCGCAAGGTCTCCAACGTCAGCCCGAGCTCGCGGCCGATCGCCTCGACGACCTCCCAGGTCTGCCAGGCCGTGGCCTCCAGGACGGCGCGGGCGAGGTGCGCCTTCGTCACGAACGAGGTCAGGCCCACGATGACGCCGCGGGCGTCCTGGTCCCATCGCGGCGCGTAGAGCCCCGAGAACGCCGGGACGATGTAGCAGCCGCCGTTGTGGTCGACCGAGCGCGCGAGGGTCTCCACCTGCGGCGCCGACGGGATGATCTCGAGGGAGTCGCGCAGCCACTGCACCAGTGAGCCGGCCATCGCGATCGAGCCCTCCACGGCGTAGACGGGATCGTCGTCGCCCAGCTCGTAGCCCACGGTGGGCAGCACCGACGGGCCCGGCGTGGGTCGTTCGGAACCGGCGTTGACCAGCAGGAACGCCCCCGTGCCGTAGGTGCACTTGGCGTCGCCCGGCTCGAAGCAGGTCTGGCCGAACAGTGCCGCCTGCTGGTCGCCCAACGCCCCGGCGATCGGGACGCCCGGCAGCGGTGCGACGCAGGTGCCGTACACCTCGGCGTTGGACCGGATCGTCGGCAGGACCGCACGAGGCACGTCCAGCAGGTCGAGCATCGACTCGTCCCACTCGCGGCTGGACAGGTCCATCAGCATCGTGCGGCTCGCGTTGGTGACGTCGGTGACGTGGACCCCGGTGTCGACCCCTCCGGTGAGGTTCCAGATGAGCCAGCTCTCCATCGTCCCGAACAGCAGCTCACCCGCCTCGGCCCGCGCCCGCAGCCCGCGGCCGTGGTCCAGCAGCCAACGCAGCCGGGGACCGGCGAAGTAGGTGCGGGGCTGCAGCCCCGTGACCTCCGCGATGCGTCCGGCCGTCCCGCGCGCCACGAGGTCGTCGATGATCGCGGACGTCCGGGTGTCCTGCCAGGTGATCGCAGGGGCGACCGTGCGCCCGGTGGTGCGGTCCCACACGACCGACGTCTCGCGCTGGTTGGCGATGCCGAGCGCAGCGACCTGGCCGGGGCCGATGCCGGCCTGGGCCAGCGCCTCGGGCACGAGGTGTCGGACATGGCGCCAGATCTCGTCGGCGTCCTGCTCGGCCCAGCCGGGCTGCGGGAAGACCTGGTGGTGCTCCCGCTGCGCCAGTGAGCGGGTGCGCCCCTGGCTGTCGAAGATCATGCACCGGGTCGAGGTCGTGCCCTGGTCGATGCCGGCGATCATCGTCTCGCTCACGGCCGGAGCCCCAACGAGCGCGAGATCGAGGCCGCGGTGTCGACGGTCGCCGTCACCACGGAGTCGAGGGGGGTGCCGCTGGGGCGGAACACCCGTCCGACCGGGCCCACGACCGCCAGCGCTCCGACGCCGCTGCCGCCGTAGCCCCGCAGGGGAGCCGCGACAGCACCGATGTCGGGGACCAGCTCGCCCTGCTCCATGGCCCAGCCCCGCCGGCGGGCGGCGCGGATCTCGGCGTCGAGCGCCGCGTGGGTCACGAGGGTGCGCCGCGTGAAGCGGGTGAACGGCTCGGCACCGTCCGGCCCGGCGGCCGCGAAGCCCAGCATCGCCTTGCCGAGGGCGCTCGCGTGCAGCGGGAGGACCTCGCCGACCCGCAGTTGCTGGGTCGAGTCGTCGGGCCGGAACACGTGGTGCACGATGCGGACGCCGGCCGGGTCGGGGAACCCGATGTGCACCTCCAGGCGGGTGCGCGAGGCCAGCGCGTCCGACCAGTTCATCGCGTGCGAGCGCAGGTCGTGGGGATCGATCCCCGGCTCCTGGAGGGTGCGTATGCCGTCGCCGAGCGAGTACGCCGAGCTGGCCGGGTCCTGGTGCACGAGACCCACGTCGCGGAGCGTCCGCACGAGACCGAACGTCGTCGGCCGGGACAGGCCCAGTGCGTCCGCGATCTCCGACAGGCGCATGGGCCGGCCCGCGCCACCGAGGGCGCGGAGCACGGCCACGGCACGTTCGACGGACTGGATGGGACCCGACACTCATCGAGGATAGGAGCGGCGTTCGACAATGTCGAACAGTCGCTCTTGGCGCCTCCCGAACCCGTCCGTACTGTCGCGAACACCCAGAATTCCAACGACTATCGGTACAGGTGGAGACATGAGGAAGAACAGTCTGTGGGGTGAGGTGCTCGCCGAGACGTTCGGCACGATGGTCCTCATCCTGTTCGGGGCAGGGGTCGTGGCGCAGGTCGTCACGGGCGACGGTGCGGCGGGTGACCACGACTCGATCGCGTGGGCGTGGGGGATCGGCGTGACGCTCGGCGTGTACGTCGCGGCGCGGCTCTCGGGCGCCCACCTCAACCCGGCGGTCACGGTCGCGCTCGCGGCGTTCAAGGGGTTCGAGTGGCGCAAGGTGGCGCCGTACATCGCTGCGCAGACCGTGGGCGCGTTCATCGCGGCCCTCATCGTCCGCGCCACGTACGCGGATCTCATCGCGAAGATCGATCCCGGGCACACCTACAAGACCCAGGGCATCTTCTCGACGTCCCCGACCGCGGGGGTGTCGATCCCGTCGGCGTTCCTCGACCAGGTGGTCGGCACCGCGATCCTGGTGTTCGTGATCTTCGCGCTGACGACGGCCACCAACAACCCGCCCCTGGCGAACATCGGCCCGGTCGTGGTCGGCCTGCTCGTCGTGGCGATCGGCATGTCGTTCGGCGGCAACGCCGGCTACGCGATCAACCCGGCCCGGGACTTCGGGCCCCGGCTGGCGTCGTGGATCACCGGGTACGGCGACGCGTGGAACAGCACGAGCGGCGACCATCCGGTCTACTTCTGGCTGCCGATCGTCGCGCCGATCATCGGCGGCCTGATCGGCGGCGCGCTGTTCAAGTACCTCATCGAGATGAACCTGCCCGACGAGCCTGAGACGATCACGGTCTCCGAGCCGACCGTCTCCGAGCCTCCCGTCGACAGCGAGGCTGTCGCCTCCGCGCGGCGCACCACCAACCCCACCACCACGACAGAAGGACACCACCATGGCTGACTACGTCGGTTCGATCGACCAGGGCACGACCAGCACCCGCTTCATGATCTTCGACCACAGCGGCAACGAGGTCGCCCGTCACCAGCTCGAGCACGAGCAGATCATGCCCCAGGCCGGTTGGGTCGAGCACAACCCCGTGGAGATCTGGGAGCGCACGTCGGCGGTCATCCAGACGGCCATGACCAAGGCCAAGCTCGGCCCCGAGGACCTCGTGGCGCTCGGCATCACCAACCAGCGCGAGACGACGGTCGTGTGGAACAAGAAGACGGGTCGCCCGTACTACAACGCGATCGTGTGGCAGGACACCCGGACCGACCGCATCGCGAGCGCCCTCGACCGTGACGAGCGGGGCGACATCATCCGCCGCAAGGCCGGGCTGCCGCCTGCGACGTACTTCTCCGCCGGCAAGATCCAGTGGATCCTCGAGAACGTCGACGGGGTGCGGGAGGCGGCCGAGAAGGGTGATGCGATCTTCGGCAACACCGACAGCTGGATCATCTGGCAGCTGACGGGCGGTCGCCACGGCGGCGTGCACGTCACCGATCCCACCAACGCGAGCCGCACGATGCTGATGGACCTCGAGACGCTCGAGTGGGACGACGAGCTGCTCGGGTTCTTCGACATCCCGCGCTCGATGCTGCCGGAGATCAAGCCGTCGTCGACGGCCGACGGCTACGGGACGACGCTGGAGAACGGCCCGCTGGGCGGCGAGGTGCTGATCACCGGCATCCTCGGCGACCAGCAGGCCGCGACGGTCGGCCAGGTCTGCTTCGCGCCGGGAGAGGCCAAGAACACCTACGGCACCGGCAACTTCATGCTGCTCAACACCGGCAAGGAGCTGGTGCGGAGCAAGGCCGGCCTCCTGACGACCGTGTGCTACCAGTTCGGGGACGACGCACCCGTGTACGCGCTGGAGGGGTCGATCGCCGTGACCGGCTCCGCCGTGCAGTGGCTGCGCGACCAGCTCGGCATCATCTCCGGTGCCGCCCAGTCCGAGTCGCTGGCGCGCCAGGTCAAGGACAACGGCGGCGTCTACTTCGTGCCCGCGTTCTCGGGACTCTTCGCGCCCTACTGGCGATCGGACGCACGCGGAGCGATCGTGGGCCTGTCGCGCTTCAACACCAACGCGCACCTGGCCCGGGCGACCCTCGAGTCGATCTGCTACCAGTCACGCGACGTCGCCGAGGCGATGGAGAAGGACTCCGGCGTCGTCCTGGAGGTCCTGAAGGTCGACGGCGGCGTCACCGCCAACGAGCTGTGCATGCAGATCCAGGCCGATGTCCTGGGCGTCGCCGTCAGCCGCCCGGTCGTCGCGGAGACGACGGCGCTCGGCGCCGCGTACGCCGCGGGGCTCGCGGTCGGGTTCTGGTCCTCGACCGACGAGCTGCGCGAGAACTGGAACGAGTCGAAGCGCTGGGAGCCGCAGTGGGACGACGAGCAGCGCACCGCCGGCTACGCCCAGTGGACGAAGGCGATCCAGCGGACCCTCGACTGGGTCGACGTCGACTAGATCGACACCGTCGGGGGCCGGTCCAGCCGGCCCCGACCCCACCCCCCCATGCTGAAAGAGGAACGACGATGAAACCTGTAGCCCTGTCCCCGCAGTCCCGCGAGGCCGCGCTCGACGCGATGGAGGCGTCGACGCTCGACGTCCTGGTCATCGGCGGTGGTGTCGTCGGCGGTGGTGCCGCCCTCGACGCGATCACCCGGGGGCTGACGGTCGGACTGGTCGAGGCGCGTGACCTCGCGTCCGGCACCTCGAGTCGCTCCAGCAAGCTCATGCACGGGGGGTTGCGCTACCTGGAGATGCTCGACTTCCGGCTGGTCGCCGAGGCGCTCAAGGAGCGCGGGCTCAACCTGCAGAAGCTCGCACCGCACCTGGTGCACAAGATCCCGTTCCTCTACCCGTTGCAGCACCGGGTCTGGGAACGCTTCTACGCAGGTTCCGGCGTCGCGCTCTACGACGCGATGAGCAAGGCGTCCGGCTACGGCGCGGGGGTGCCGCTGCACCGCCACCTGACGCGTCGCGGTGCCCGTCGCATCGCCCCGTCCTTGCGCAAGGACGCCCTCGTCGGTGCGCTGCAGTACTACGACGCGCAGGTCGACGACGCGCGCCACACCATGTTCCTGTCCCGGACGGCCGCCGCGTACGGAGCGCACGTCGCGAGCCGCACGCGCGTGACGTCCCTGGTGAAGGAGGCCGGACGGGTCGTGGGCGCCGAGGTGGTCGACCTCGAGTCGGGGCGCACCTTGACGATCCGCGCCCGCCAGGTCGTCAACGCGACCGGCGTCTGGACCGACGAGACCCAGTCGTTCGCGGGGGAGCGCGGCCAGTTCCACGTCCGCGCCAGCAAGGGCGTGCACCTGGTCGTCCCGCGTGATCGCATCCGCAGCGAGTCGGGGATGATCCTGCGCACCGAGAAGTCGGTGCTGTTCGTCATCCCGTGGGGTCGGCACTGGATCATCGGGACGACCGACACCGACTGGTCGCTGTCCAAGGACCACCCGGCCGCGAGCCGCAGCGACATCGACTACCTGCTCGACCACGTCAACCGCGTGCTGGTCGAGCCGCTGACCCACGACGACGTCGAGGGCGTCTACGCGGGCCTGCGTCCCCTGCTGCACGGGGAGGACGAGGCCACCAGCAAGCTCTCACGCGAGCACGCGGTCAGCGTCGCGGCGCCGGGCCTCGTCGTGGTCGCGGGCGGCAAGTACACGACGTACCGGATCATGGCCAAGGACGTCATCGACCAGGCGGTGCACGGGCTGTCGACCCAGCTGGACCGTCACGTGCCGGAGTCCGTCACCGAGGACGTCCCGCTGCTGGGCGCCGACGGCTACGAGGCCCTCGTCAACCAGCGGCACATCCTCGCGCGGGACAGCGGCCTGCACGAGGAGCGGATCGGGCACCTGCTCGGTCGCTACGGATCGCTGGTCCACGAGCTCCTGGCTCTGGTGGCGGACGACCCCGACCTCGGGCTGCCGCTCGAGGGCACGACCGACTACCTGCGGGTCGAGGTCGTCTACGCCGCCTCGCACGAGGGCGCTCGGCACCTCGACGACGTCCTGACCCGCCGGACCCGCATCTCGTTCGAGGAGTTCGACCGGGGGACGGGGGCGGCGCCGATGGTGGCCGACCTGATGGGTGGCGTGCTCGGCTGGGACGACGCGCAGCGGGCCAGGGAGGTCGAGCACTACGTCAAGCGGGTCGAGGCCGAGCGGGAGAGCCAGACGATGCCCGACGACGAGACCGCGGACGCGGCACGGATGGGAGCGGCCGACGTCGTCCCGGTGTCGGTGAAGGACTGACCGGCTCCGTTCCAGGTGTACCGGCCAGCCGGTACACAACCGTAACATCGAGACGTTATCCTCCTCGTGACGCCGGTCACACGTCGGCGCCCCAGTCCCGTCGGGTGGGAACCACCCGGCCAGAGGAGGAACGATGGCACGCATCATCAACCAGGTCGCCGTGTTCGGTCTCGGGAAGGTCGGCGAGCTCGTCGCCGACCTGCTCGGCGAGTCCGGCTTCAAGGTCGTCGGCTACGACGCCGCTCCGCGCGACGACCTCGCGTTCGAGGTGAAGGCGCTCGACGTCAGGGACGCCGCGGGCCTGCGGGAGTCGCTCCGTGCTGTCGACGCCGTGGTCTCGTGCCTGCCGTTCCACCTCAACATCGACGTGGCCGAGGCCGCCCACGACGCGAAGGTGCACTACTTCGACCTCACGGAGGACGTGCCCACCACCAACCGGGTCATCGAGCTCGCCTCCGACCAGGCCACCACGGCGTTCGCGCCGCAGTGCGGCCTCGCGCCGGGCCTCATCGGCATCATCGGCGCCTCGATCGCCAAGACCTTCGACGAGCTCCGCTCGATCGAGCTCAAGGTCGGGGCGCTGCCGCAGAACCCGACCGGCCTGCTCGGCTACGCGATCAACTGGTCGCCCGAGGGCGTCGTCAACGAGTACCTCAACGACTGCGAGGTGCTGCGCCAGGGACACCGCCAGATGGTGCCGGCCATGACCGAGAAGGAGCGGGTCCTCATCGCCGGCATCGAGCTCGAGGCCGCGCTGACGTCCGGCGGCCTCGGCACGATGTGTGAGACGTACGAGGGCCGCGTCAGCCGTCTGGACTACAAGACGCTGCGCTACCCCGGGCACTTCGACCAGATGCACTTCCTGTTCGACGAGCTCAACCTGCGCGAGCGGCGCGACCTCGTCGGCCAGATGCTGGTCGACTCCAAGCCGCCGGTCAACGACGACGTGGTCTACATCCACGCCGCGGTCGAGGGGGTCAAGACCGGCAAGCCGTTCCGCGAGAACCACGTGCGTGCGTACAAGCCGCTGGACATCTCCGGGCGCACGTGGCGGGCGATCTCCTGGACGACGGCCGCCTCCGCGGTGAGCGTCGTGGAGCTGGTCGCGGACGGCACGCTGCCTGCGGCAGGATTCATCAAGCAGGAGGACATCACGCTGGAGGCGTTGTTCTCGACTCAGGCCGGCCGGCACTTCGCCGAGCAGGGAAAGGTGTGAACCAGTGACGGACATCGCGACACGTACGCAGGACATCCTCGAGCGCCTCGGGGCGGGTGACCCGTTCACCCCCGACGGCGACCTGGTGAGCCGCTCGCCGATCGACGGCAGCGAGCTCGGGCGGCTCCGCTCGCACACCGCGGCCGAGGCGTCCGACGTCATCGGGCGCGCCCAGCAGGCGTTCGAGCAGTGGCGGACCGTGCCGGCCCCGGTGCGCGGGCAGTACGTCCGGGAGCTGGGCAACCTGCTGCGCGAGCACAAGGACGACCTCGGCGCCCTGGTCTCGATCGAGGCGGGCAAGATCGTCTCGGAGGGCCTTGGCGAGGTGCAGGAGATGATCGACATCTGCGACCTGGCCGTCGGCCTGTCGCGCCAGCTGCACGGCCTGACGATCGCGACCGAGCGCCCGGGCCACCGGATGATGGAGCAGTGGCACCCGCTGGGCGTCGTCGGCGTCATCTCGGCGTTCAACTTCCCGGTCGCGGTCTGGTCGTGGAACGCAGCGCTGGCCTTCGTCTGCGGCGACGCCGTGGTGTGGAAGCCGTCGGAGAAGACCTTGCTGACGGCACTGGCCTGCCAGGCCCTGGCCGCCGAGGCGGGCCGCCGCGCGGGCGTGCCGGAGGGATTGTCGGCGGTCCTCGTGGGCGACCGCACGGTCGGCGAGGTCCTGGTCGACGACCCGCGCGTCCCGCTGGTCTCCGCGACCGGCTCGACCCGCATGGGCAAGGAGGTCGCCCCGCGCGTGGCGGCCAGGCTGGGACGCTCGCTGCTGGAGCTGGGCGGCAACAACGCCGCGATCGTCGCGCCCTCGGCGGACCTCGAGCTCGCGGTGCGCGGCATCGTCTTCTCGGCGGTCGGCACGGCCGGCCAGCGGTGCACGTCGCTGCGGCGGGTGATCGTGCACGAGTCGATCAAGGACGACCTCGTGGCCCGGCTGAAGGCCGCGTACGAGACGCTCTCGATCGGATCGCCGCTGGAGTCCTCGACGCTCGTCGGACCGCTGATCGACGAGAGCGCGTACGCCGGGTTCGAGAAGGCCGTCGCCCAGGCGCAGTCCGACGGTGGTGAGCTGGTGACCGGAGGCACGCAGGCCGAGGTCGAGGGCGACGGGTTCTATGTCCGTCCGGCGATCATCGACATGCCCAAGCAGAGCGACATCGTGAAGGCCGAGACGTTCGCCCCGCTGCTGTACGTCCTGACGTACACCGAGCTCGACGAGGCGCTGGCCCTGCACAACGAGGTCGCCCAGGGGCTCTCGTCCGCGATCTTCACGCTCGACGTCCGCGAGGCCGAGACGTTCATGTCCGTCGTCGGGTCCGACTGCGGCATCGCCAACGTCAACATCGGCACGTCCGGTGCGGAGATCGGCGGTGCGTTCGGTGGCGAGAAGGAGACCGGCGGCGGCCGTGAGTCCGGTTCGGACGCCTGGCGCTCGTACATGCGGCGGGCGACCAACACGGTCAACTACTCGACCGAGCTCCCGCTGGCCCAGGGCGTGGAGTTCGGGTGAGCGGGTCGGCGTCGTCGACGGGGCGCGTCTCCGCCACGTGGCTGCGCGCGAGCTTCGCGCGGAGCCTGTCGGAGCTCTACGGGTCGGAGGTGCCGGCCTACACGACCCTCGTCGAGGTGTCGGAGCAGGTCAACGCCGACGTCCTGGCGTCCCGCGACGACGCCGAGCGGCTCGGGACGATCGAGCGGGTCACGGCCGAGCGGCACGGCGCCATCCGGCTCGGGACGGCCGAGGAGATGGCCCAGGTGGCGCGCATCTTCGGCGCGTGCGGGATGTACCCCGTGGGGTTCTACGACCTGCGCGAGGCGAGCCCGGCGATCCCGGTCGTCTCGACCGCGTTCCGTCCGCTCGATCGTGACGAGCTGGCCGCCAACCCGTTCCGGGTGTTCACCTCGATGCTCGTGGTGGACGACCGGCGGTTCTTCGACGAGGGGCTGGAGGCCGAGCTGCGGGCGTTCCTGGCCGAGCGCGTCCTCTTCCCGGAGGAGCTGCTCGCGCTCGCCGACCGGGCCGAGGCGGAGCAGGGGCTGACTCGGGACGAGGGTGACCGCTTCATCGAGCTGGCCACCGCGGCGTTCGCGCTGTCGCCCGATCCAGTCGACCGTGATTGGTACGCCCGGCTCGAGGCGATCTCGAGCGTCGCTGCCGACATCGGCGGCGTCGCCTCGACCCACATCAACCACCTGACGCCGCGGGTGCTCGACATCGACGACCTGTATGCGCGCATGACAGAGCGCGGGATCGAGATGATCGACCGGATTCAAGGCCCGCCGCGCACCGACAAGCCGGACGTCCTGCTGCGCCAGACCTCGTTCCGGGCGCTGGCGGAGCCGCGGACGTTCACGGACGCCGACGGCTCGTTGTCGACCGGGCAGCTGTCGGTCCGTTTCGGTGAGGTCGAGGCCCGCGGGGTGGCGCTGACGCCGAAGGGCCGGAACCTGTACGACACGCACGGCATCGACGCGTTCCCCGAGACGGAGGAGGAGCTGGACGCCCAGGACCTCGCCTACTACGTGCGGGACGCGGCCGGGGGGCTGGCGCCCATCGTCTACGAGGACTTCCTGCCGAAGTCGGCCGCGGGCATCTTCGCGTCCAACCTCACCAGCGACGGCAGCGTCGACGCCACCCGCGAGGGTGCTGCGCGGGACGCCACGTGGCTGCAGGCCGTCCTCCGTCGTGAGCTCCACGACCCGTACGCCCTCTACGACGCCGAGCGCTCCGCCGGGGCGGTGCGCTAGCCGCCGGCGCACCGGGCCGGGGTCAGCACCAGATCGCGGGGGAGGGCTGGTCCCGGGGCTCCGGCGGCAGCCGTTCGGCCTCGCCCCGGACGAGCCGCCGCGCGGTCCACGCCGTCGCGGCGGCATCGAGGACGTCGTCGACCGCGACGCCCCGTCGCGGCTTGGCCACCACGTCCAGGCCGTGGTCGGCGAGCAGGCGCCTGCGGTGCGCCTCGCCGGCCGGGGTCGTCTTGCCGTCGACGAGGACCCCGCCGTTCATGGCTGCGAAGCAGACCTCGGGGTGTGCCTCGACCACCCGCACCGCAGGCCGGGTCGCGAGCCACTCGTGGACGTCCCGGATCTTGGGCACGAGGTACCAGGTCTGCTTGCTCAGCCCGAGCCCCAGCGCGGCACGGTTCGCGGCGTTCGCCGCGTGGTAGTCCGGCTGGTCGAGCACGGTCAGGGCCGGCGCGTTGAACACCGTGGACGCGCGGCCCGGCAGCCGTCCGCGGGCGAGCTTCTCCGCGGTGCGTGGCGCGTCGGACGGCAGCTCGATGGGGATGTCGATCGCGACCGCCTCGACGTCGCCTGCCGCGGCCACGAGGTCGGCGATCGTCGGGGCGACCAGCACCTCGGTCGCGCCGTCGCCCCACAGGACCCCGACCCAGCCGTGCCTGCATCCGTCCACCCCGAGCACCACCATGTGCCTGATCCTGCCAGTGGATTCTGTCAGCGGCCGGGTGGACAGTGGTGCCATGAGCAACGACGTCCAGATCACCTTCGACTGCGCCGACCCGGCAGCGCTCGCTGCGTTCTGGGCCGAGGTGCTCGACTACGAGCGACAGGCCCCGCCCGAGGGCTTCGACACCTGGGAGGCCGCGCTCGCGGCGTTCGGGGTCCCCGAGAGCGAGTGGAACAGCCGTGACGCGATCGTCCCCAAGGACGGCGACGGTCCCCGCCTGTTCTTCCAGCAGGTCCCCGAGGGCAAGACGGCCAAGAACCGCGTCCACCTCGACATCCGCGTCGTGCCGGGGCTCGAGGGGGACGAGCGCATGGCGGCGCTGGAGGCCGAGGCCGACCGTCTCGGGGCGCTCGGCGCGACCCGTGCCTACCGCGTCGACCCCGCCCCGCCGATGGAGGTCGGGTTCCTCACGATGCACGATCCCGAGGGCAACGAGTTCTGCCTCGACTGACCAGCGGCGAGCCGGGGTCGTGGTGTCATCCCCGCACGGCACAATGGACGGGTGAGCCTCTACCGCGACACCGGCATCGTGCTGCGGGTCCACAAGCTGGGTGAAGCCGATCGCATCATCACGCTGCTGACCCGCCAGCGCGGTCTCGTGCGCGCCGTGGCCAAGGGCGTCCGCAAGACCACGTCTCGCTTCGGCGGCCGCCTGGAGCCGTTCATGCACGTCGACCTGCAGCTGGCCGAGGGCCGGTCGCTCGACATCATCACGCAGGCCGAGACGATCAACGCCTTCGCGCGTGACCTGGGTGCGGACTACGCGGCGTACACCGCAGGCACCGCGATGCTCGAGACCGCCGAGCGGCTGGTCCAGGAGGACGGCGAACCGGCGACCGCGCAGCTGCAGCTGCTGACCGGCGCGCTGCGCGCCCTCACCGAGAACCGCATGACCCCCAGCCTGATCCTCGACTCCTACCAGCTGCGCGCGCTGTCGATCGCGGGCTACGCCCCGACGTTCGACGGCTGCGCCCGCTGCGGCGAGGAGGGTCCGCACCGCAACTTCCATGCCCCGTCCGGCGGCATGCTGTGCGACGGCTGCCGGGTCACCGGCTCGGCCGCGCCGTCACCGTTCACCGTCACGCTCCTCGCCGGGCTGCTGAGCGGGGACTGGGCCACGGTCGGCACGTCCGACGACCGCTCGCGCCGCGAGGCCAGCAGCATCATCAGCGCCTACCTGTCCTGGCACCTCGAGCGCGGCCTGCGCTCGCTGAGCCACGTGGACCGGTGAAGCGGCAGGTCCGCCGGCCCGTGCCGCACCCCTCGGGTGCCACGCCGCCGAGCATCCCGATCGAGCAGGTCCCGCGTCACGTCGCGATCGTCATGGACGGCAACGGACGCTGGGCCAAGCAGCGCGGCCTGCCCCGCACCGCGGGCCACGAGATGGGCGAGGCCGCACTGTTCGACGTCGTGGAGGGCGCGATCGAGATCGGCGTCAAGGCCATCTCGGCCTATGCGTTCTCGACCGAGAACTGGAAGCGGTCACCCGACGAGGTGCGGTTCCTCATGGGCTTCAACCGCGACGTCATCCGCCGCCGGCGTGACGAGATGCACGAGCTCGGCGTCCGGGTGCGATGGGCCGGCCGGCGTCCGCGCCTGTGGCGCAGCGTCATCAAGGAGCTCGAGACCGCCGAGGAGCTGACCCGCGACAATGACGTCCTGACGCTGACGATGTGCGTCAACTACGGCGGACGTGCGGAGATCGCCGACGCCGCCGCCGCGCTGGCCCGAGACGTCGCGGCCGGCCGGGTCAACCCCGACAAGATCAACGAGAAGCTGTTCGCCCGCTACCTCGACGAGCCCGACATGGAGGACGTCGACCTGTTCTGGCGCACGTCGGGGGAGCAGCGCACCAGCAACTTCCTGCTGTGGCAGTCGGCGTACGCCGAGATGGTGTTCAGCGACATCGCCTGGCCCGACGTCGACCGCCGCGCCCTGTGGACCGCGATCGAGGAGTACGCCGCGCGCAACCGCCGCTACGGCAGCGCCTGACCGCCCGCGGTTTCCCAGGAGAACCCCGGAACCTGACGCCGCACCCACGTCGCGACAGGGGTGTCGAGACAGGAACGGGGGATCTCCTGGGAAACTGCGGCCGGGACCCTACGGACGGGGCGCGGCCGCCGACCAGGTCGCCGAGCCGTCCAGCACGTCGGTGATCATCGAGCGGAAGTGCGGGCACCGGGTGATGTCGTGGGCCTCGCACTCGAACGCGTGCACGGTCATCGCGCGCGACAGCCGCATCTCCTCCATCCGGCGGTCGAGGTCGGCGAGATGCTCCTGCAGCACGGCGTGGCGCTTCGGCCCGTGGTCGTCGTCGAGCAGCACCCCGATCTGGTCGAGGCTCATGCCTGCCGCCTTCGAGCGCAGGATCACGGCGATGCGCACCAGGTCGTCGTCGCCGTAGAGCCGGCGGTCCGCACTGTTGCGCTCGGGACGGAGCAGACCGAGGTCCTCCCAGTGCCGCAGCACGTGCGTCGCGAGGCCGAAACGCGCCGCTGCGGCGCCGATGGAGAGAGGACTTGACTTCATGTTGACCTGAACTTACACGATGGGTCCCACGACCCATCGAAGGAGAACCATGTACGACACCATCGTCATCGGCGGCGGACCGGCCGGTCTGCAGTCCGCCCTCACCCTCGGCCGGATGCACCGCTCGGTGCTGCTGCTCGACTCCGGCAACTACCGCAACGGCACGGTCGAGCACATGCAGAACGTCATCACCCACGACGGCCGGGACCCCGCCGAGCTGCGGCTCCTCGCCCGCAAGGACATCGCGGCGTACGCGACGGTCGAGATGCGCGAGGCGTCGGCGGACATCGTGCGCCAGGCCGAGGACGGCTTCGAGGTCGTCGTCGGTGACGAGGTCCTGGCGAGCCGGACGATCATCCTGGCGACCGGCGTGCGCGACACGCTCCCGGACGTCCCCGGGGTCGCCGAGGCGTGGGGCAAGGAGATCGCGTCCTGCCCGTTCTGCCACGGTCACGAGCTCGCGGCCGGCCGGGTCGCCCTGCTCGGCGCCGGGCCGCAGAGCGCGCACCTGGCGTCGCTGCTGGCGGGGCTCGGTGGCGAGCTCGTCGTGCTGGCGGACGGTGTCGAGCCCGACGCGGAGGTCGCGGCCACGCTGGAGCGACTGGCGGTCCCGGTCCGTCCGGAGAAGGTCCACCACGTGGAGCGGGTCGCGGACGGGCTCCGCGTCCACCTCGACGCAGGACAGCCCCTCGATGTCCGTGGCATGTTCGTGGCGACGCAGATGACGCAGTCGGCCCCGTTCGGCGAGCAGCTCGGCCTCGACCTGCTGCCGTCCGGCTGCGTCGAGATCGACGCGACCGGCCGGACGAGCCTCCCCGGGGTGTTCGCTGCCGGCGACATGGCGCACGTCGCCGCGCTGCCCGGACCGATGCCGTCGGTCGCCGGAGCCATCTCCGCAGGACTCGTCGCCGGCGCCGTGTGCCACATGGAGCTCGCCCAGCACGGCTGACGCGCCAGGGCCCCGCGGTGTTGCTACTGTCGCTCGGCATGAGACGCGTGACGGTGTACGTCCTCGGGGTCCTGCTGCTGGTCAGCGCGTGTGGGTCGTCGGACGGTGGCGGCGACGGGGCCAAGGGTGACGGGGGCGAGAAGATGTCGTACGAGTCCGTGAAGTCGTCCGTCGACGACCTGGTGTCGAAGATCCTGCCCGAGCTGGCCACGACGTTCAAGGGCGAGTTCCCCGCGGTGCGGGGCGGTTTCAACGAGTGCGGCGTCGGTCCCCAGTTCCAGAAGTACTCGGTGCGCGGCGAGCTGCACGCGGCGGTCGAGGACGACGCGAAGGCGGCCGAGATGATCCGCGGAGTCCTGGCCGACGCGGGCCTCGACGTGACGATCGATGACGACCAGACCGTGGTCGCGACGCAGGGCGAGACCCGGGTCGTCATGGGTCCCGCCATGGGTCGCCCGGTGGGCGGGGTCACGATCCTCCCGCTGGCCATCGACTCCGAGTGCCAGACCTACAACGGCTCAGACGCGGACGCGATGCGAGAGGTGCCGCCCAACGACTACGGAAGCCCGGTCACCGGGACGTCCTGAATCATCGACCGTGGCGCCGACAGGCTGTTACGGTCTGCTCATGAGACGCGCCGACGACGGCGTCCTCGGGGGAGAGCCGTTCTTCCGGGTCCTGCGCGAGCAGCACCCGGATGTCGACCTGGTGATCCTTCCCCCGGTCGACGCCCCCCAGCCCGACCTGCCCCTGGCCCCGGCGGAGGACGTCGCCACGACCGTCCGTGCCGCCCGGTCGGCGTTGGACGGCCTGCTGGAGGCCGTCGGCCACCCGGAGACCGATGCCCGGCACGAGGCATGGCGCTTCGAGGACTCGGCGTTCGTCCGGACGTTCATCGTCCGCGCATCCCTGCGGGGTCTGCCCGACGACGAGGCGATCCCGCTCCTGCGTCGCATCGGTGACACGCTCCTGGCCCGGGGCTGGGACGCCCGTGCCGTCGTGGACCGGCCGGCAGAGATCCTCGCCAGTGACGGTCGCCATCTGCTCGACGTCGAGGTCGTGGCCGGGTCGATCGACCTCCGGCTGGAGTCGATGAGCCTTGCCGCGGCGCCGGAGACGATCGACGCCGTCACGGAGGCCCTGCGATGAACTTCCTCGTGTGGACCGCCGCCCTCAGCGGCGCGGCCGACGGCTGGGACGCCCAGGCCGAGGCCCTGACCCAGGCGCAGTCCAGCCTCAACAAGGTGGACGCCGCCGTGCTGGGCGGCCGCGTGTCGGGTGCGGCGACGGCATTCCTGGAGACCTGGCGCACCGAGCTGAAGGACCGGATCGCCGAGGCACAGGCGCACGCGGACGCCCTGCGCTCCAGCGCGAGCAGCTATCAGCGTGCGGACGACTCGGCCGTCCAGAAGCTGCAGCAGCTGCTGCCGTGGGACGATCGCGGCCTCGAGCCCGGGCCCCCGTCGCCGTACTTCCCCGGGAACTCGCCGTTCGGGGCGGCGCCCCGATGACCGTCCGCATCCCTGACCAGGTGGCCGTCATCCCCGAGATGGAGGCCGACCAGGGCGCCAAGGCGGTCACCGACCAGCTGCGTGCCACGGCGACCAAGACGGCGGACGTCGGCTCCTGGACCGCTGAGAACGGCGCTCCGGAGGGATGGTCCGGAGATGCGTCGGCGGCCGCCAACCACGCCATGACGACGTTCAACGCCGCGGTCGACGCCGTCACCGCGGCCTTCACGACGGTCGCGGCCGCCTGTGACGAGTACGTCTCCAGGCTCGCGGTGCTGGCCCGCCGGCGGCTGGACATGATGGAGACCCGCGCCGGGATCAACATCGACATCCAGACGCTCGTCGACCTCGTGCATGCCTCCGACGTCGAGGACGAGCCCCAGCTCCAGCAGCGGGCTGACGCGATCGCGGCCCGCGTGGCCCGGCTCGACGAGCGGCGCGTCGCGTGGGAGGACGAGGTCGCGGCGAACGAGGACACTCTGGTCGCGGCCTTCCGGTCCGCCGACAGTGTGGGGGAGGCTCGTGCGCTCAGCCACGCGCCGGGCCAGCCCGACGCCGACAAGCTCCGTCACGAGCTCGAGCAGAGGAACGGCGACCCGAAGGCGATCAACGCCTGGTGGATGGCGCTGACGCCCGCCGAGCGCGAGGCTCTGAAGATCGACAGCCCCGACCTGGTCGGCAACACCGACGGCATCCCGGTCGGCGATCGGGACGAGGCCAACCGTGCGTCGATGACCCGTGACCTCGATCGGCTCCAGGCGCTGGCGAAGGAGCGAGAGCTGACGCCCGAGGAGCAACAGATGCTCAAGAACGCCCAGGGCGCCCGCGATGCTCTCGACAAGGGCGACACCATCACCGACCCGTCCACGGGTCTGCCGGTCGACAGCAACCTCATGCTCTACCAGCCGAACGCGATCCACGGCGACGGAGCCGCCGCCGTGGCGTACGGCGCCCCCGAGACAGCCGACAACACCTCGGTGATCGTCCCCGGCATCATGAACACGGGGGCCTCGCTCGGCTCGAACGGCGAGAGCGCGCTCGACGTGTTGACCCAGGCATACAAGACGGCCCCCGGTGATTCCCACGCGACGATCGCATGGATCGGCTACGACTCGCCCGACTTCGACATGGACCAGCTCAAGGACCCGGTCAACGCCGCGGACATGGCGAACGTGAGCAACGAGCGGTTCGCCGAGGAGGGCGGCAAGCGCCTGTCGGACTTCGTTGACGGCCTGCGCGCCTCCGACACCGGCTCCGACTCGCACCTCACCGTCATCGGGCACAGCTACGGGTCCACGACCGCCGCGCACGCGGCGCACGACGGTCTCGCGGCCGACGACCTGGTGCTGCTCGGCAGCCCGGGGGCCGGCGGCGACGCGCACGACGTGAGTGACCTCAACATGGGCGACGGCCACGTCTACGTCGGGTCGCGCGACAACGACCCCGTCACCTGGTTGGGCGGCGAGGGCCGGCTCGGTCTGGGCGAGGACCCCTCCCAGGCGTCATTCGGCGCGACTCGGATCGACGTCGGTGACGGTGACACCTTCCACGTCGAGGACTTCGGCCAGGGCTTGAAGAACCACACCACGTACTTCGAGCCGGGCAGCGAGTCCCTCAAGGACGTCGTCGACGTCACCGTCGGACATGACCCTGACGTCATCGACGGTCGCGACCAGGCGGCGCGCGACTACCTGAAGGACTACGCCAAGGACGAGGCGGCCCACTACGGCAACCAGGCGTACGACACGTACGTCGATCCGGTGGTCGACGGGGCCCGCGACGTCCTCGACACCGCGGGCGACGTGCTCGAGCACACCGGACGTCTGCTCAGCCCGCCCATCCCGACGTTCGGCGGCCTGTTCCGCTGACCGTCCGGTGGCCGGGGTCTTCCGCCGATGGGCACGTCGCCCAACAGCGATAGGCTGGGCCATATGCGCATCGCCAGATTTGCCGGGGACGACGATCCTCGTTTCGGAGTCATCGGGGACGACAACGGAGTCCCCACCATCGCTGTCCTGAACGGCGATCCGCTCTACGCCGGGCTCAACCTCAGCGGACAGAAGATCCCGCTGGCGGACGTCCGCCTGCTGGCGCCGGTCATCCCGCGCAGCAAGGTCGTGTGCGTGGGCAAGAACTACGCCAAGCACGCCGCCGAGATGGGCGGGGAGGTGCCCGAGGAGCCGCTGATCTTCCTCAAGCCCAACACGAGCGTCATCGGCCCGGGCGATCCGATCTTCTACCCCGAGCAGAGCAGCAACGTGCACTTCGAGGGTGAGCTCGCGGTCGTCATCGGCCGCATCTGCAAGGACGTGTCCGTCGAGGACGCGCCCAAGGTGATCTTCGGCTACACCGTCGCCAACGACGTCACGGCCCGCGACCTGCAGGCCAAGGACGGCCAGTGGGCGCGCGCCAAGGGCTTCGACACGTTCTGCCCGCTCGGCCCCTGGATCGAGACCGACTTCGATCCCTCGAACGTCCGCGTGACGACCGAGCTCGGTGGCGAGCTGAAGCAGGACGGGCGCACGTCCGACATGGTCTTCACCGTGCCGGACGTCATCGCCTACGTGTCGTCGTTCATGACGCTCCTGCCCGGCGACGTGATTCTCACCGGCACCCCTGAGGGTGTCGGTCCCATGGAGGTCGGCGACTCGGTCAGCGTGACCGTCGAAGGCCTCGGAACTCTGACGAACTCGGTGGTGTCCCGCAATGACTGACCTGTCCGCAACCTCGACCGGCACGCGACCCGTCGTCGCCCGCTTCTGCCCGTCCCCGACGGGCAACCCGCACGTGGGCATGGCTCGCACGGCGCTGTTCAGCTGGGCGTTCGCGCGCCACCACGGCGGCACGTTCGTGTTCCGCATCGAGGACACCGACACCTCGCGCGACAACGAGGAGTCCTACCGGCTCCTGGTCGAGGTCATGAAGTGGCTCGGCCTGGACTGGGACGAGGGGCCCGAGGTCGGCGGACCGCACGGACCGTACCGCCAGTCCGAGCGCATGGGCATCTACGCCGACGTCGCCCAGCAGCTGCTCGACGCGGGCTTCGCCTACAAGGCGTACGACACCGCGGAGGAGCTGGAGCAGCGCCGCAACGCCGCCCGCGCAGCCGGCAAGCCGAGCGGGTACGACGGCCTGCACCGCGACCTCACGCCCGAGCAGCAGGCGGCGTACGAGGCGGAGGGACGCGAGCCGGTCATCCGGTTCAAGATGCCCGAGCGCACCTACACGTTCACCGACCTCGTGCGCGGCGAGATCACGTTCGACTCGGCCAACGTGCAGGACTACGTCCTCGTGCGGGCCAACGGCCAGCCGCTGTACACGCTGACCAACCCCACCGACGACGCCATGATGGGCATCACCCACGTGCTGCGCGGCGAGGACCTCCTGAGCTCGACCCCGCGGCAGATCGCGTTGTACGAGGCGTTCGCGGAGATCGGCATCGGCGGCGGCTTCACGCCCGAGTTCGGCCACCTGCCGTTCGTGATGGGGGAGGGCAACCGCAAGCTGTCCAAGCGCGACCCGGAGTCCAACCTGCTGGACTACAAGCCGAAGGGCTTCCTGCCCGAGGGCCTGCTCAACTACATGGCCCTCCTGGGCTGGTCGATCGCCGAGGACCGCGACGTGTTCTCGCTCGAGGAGATGGTGGAGGTCTTCGACATCGGTCGGGTCAACCCCAACCCCGCCCGCTTCGACATCAAGAAGGCCGAGGCCATCAACGGCTCGCACGTGCGCCTGCTGACCGACGAGCAGCTGTGCGAGCGCCTGACGCCGTACTTCCAGGAGGCCGGACTGATCGACCAGACGCCGACCGTGGCACAGCTGGGCGTCCTGGCCGCCGCGACGCCGCTCGTCCACGAGCGGATCACGCTGCTCACCGAGGCCGTCGACATGCTGCGCTTCCTCTTCGTCTCCGACGACGAGTTCGCGGTCGACGAGGCCGACGCGGCCAAGAACCTCGACGCGTCGGGTCTCGACGTCGTCCGCGCCGCCCGTGACGCCCTCGACGCGATCCCGGGGACCGCCGAGTGGACCACCGCGACGATCGAGGGCGCTCTTCGCACGACCCTGATCGACGGCCTGGGGCTCAAGCCGCGCCTGGCGTTCGGGCCGGTTCGCGTTGCGGTCACGGGAAGTCGCATCTCCCCGCCGCTGTTCGAGTCGCTCGAGCTGCTGGGTCACCGCAAGACCATCGCGCGCCTGGATGCCGCCTTGGGGTGAACCCGGTTTGAGTGCCGGGAGGTGCGTCGGGTAATGTTTGACCTCGGTTCGGACAGCGTCCGGAACCGGTGGGATATGGTGTAATTGGCAACACAGCGGTTTCTGGTACCGCCATTCTAGGTTCGAGTCCTAGTATCCCAGCGACACCCTCCGAACAGCACGAAAGTGACCTTTGGTAGGGTTTCATCCGGTCGAGAGACCACCACCATGGCCCCGTTGTGTAGCGGCCTAGCACGTCGCCCTCTCAAGGCGGTAGCGCGGGTTCGAATCCCGTCGGGGCTACCATGGACAGACCCCCTGATCAGCGGAAACGCTGGCCAGGGGGTTTTCTGTGTCTCTGGGGACGTTTGCCAAACCGCCCATGCGCGTGACCCCGGTCCGCCATAGTGAGCGGGCACGAGCGTGCCATCTTCGGCAACATCAGCGCAACAGACGGTGTCGTTCTCGTGGCTAGGATCCGGCTGCTCGCTGCTCTGTGGAAGAGCTCGGCGCGGGCACGACACAGATGGAGGGCGCATGACGCTCCGGGCACCACACATCGGAAGACTCCTCGCGATGAGCCTCGTCTCGGGGACGCTGGTCGCCACGGCGGGGGCCGGCACGGCGTTCGCCGCCGAACCGGTCGCAGGAGGGCTGAGCGCAGGCGACAGCCTCTTTCCCCGGCAGGGCAACAGCGGGTACGACGCGCTGCACTATGACATCGACCTCACGGTCGACTTCGCCGTGTCCCCGACCAACAACGCGCTCGCGACGACGACGTTCCGCGCCGCCACGACGACCGTCACGGCCAGGACGACCGACGACCCGCTCTCGTCCTACGCGTTCGACTTCCAGGGCTCGGTGGGCGATCTCGACGCGAGCACGCTCAACGTCGACTCGGTGACGGTCGACGGCGCACCCGCGACCTTCACCCGCATCGAGAACACCACCGTCAACGACGCGACGACCGACGAGCACAAGCTCGTGGTGACCCCTGCCCGTCCGGTCAGCGGCGAGTTCACGACCGTCGTGAAGTACCACGGCACCCCGGTTCGGCACACCGACACCGACGGCTCCTACGAGGGCTGGAACAACACGACGGACGGTGCGACGTTCGTCAACCAGCCCGTGGGCTCGATGACGGCGTTCCCCAACAACAACACGCCGCGCGACAAGGCGACGTACACGATCACGGTCGACGCCCCGAGCAGGCTCGGGACGTCCGCCCAGGCCGCCACGGCCAACCCGGGCCTCCGGGACGCGGCCGTCGTGAGCAACGGCGAGCTGAAGTCCAGGACGCGCAGCGAGGACGGCACGCGCACGACGTGGTCGTGGGAGCAGACCAAGCAGATGGCCAGCGAGCTGTCGTTGATCTCGGTCGGCCGCTACGACATGTACGAGTCCGACATCGCGCTCGCGAGCGGGCGCACGATCAAGGAGTGGTCGTTCATCGACCCGGCCATCTCGGTGTCGAACCAGAACACCACCCAGGCGACCCGGGCCCAGCTCAAGCAGATCCTCGACCACCTGGAGAGCAGGTACGGTCCCTACCCGGGCAACAGCACCGGACTCGTGACCGATGTCGTGCCGAGTGCGATCAACTACGCCCTGGAGACCCAGGACCGCTCGTTCTTCCCCACCAGCGCCAGCCGGGGGACCACGATCCACGAGGTCATGCACCAGTGGTTCGGCGACAACGTCTCTCCCGTGGACTGGAACGACATCTGGCTCAACGAGGGGCCGGCGACCTATGCCGAGGTCCAGCTCCCGTACGAGGCCGCGGGCTCGTCGACCACCAGCACCGAGTCGTCGTACTTCACGTCGTGGAACGGCACCAACGCCTCCAGCTCGCTGTGGAAGGTCCCGGTCGCGAAGATGGCCAGGGCGGACCAGCTGTTCGGCAGCCCCACCTACACCCGCGGTGCGATGACCCTCGAGGCGCTGCGCACCGCGATCGGGGCCCGGGACTTCGCCCAGGTGATGGAGCAGTGGCAGTCCCGGTTCGGCGGCAGGAGCAAGACGACGGCCGACTTCATCGCGCTGGCCGAGGAGATCTCCGGTCGCGACCTGGCCGCGTTCTTCGACAGCTGGGTCTACACCACCGGCAAGCCGGCGTGGCCGTCGAAGTTCGACCTCAGCCTCACCGGTCCGGACGCCCCGGCCGGCGCCGACGACACGACCAGCTACACGCTCACCAGCCGCAACACCGGCCGGGTCCCGCAGACCGGGAGCGTCGTCACCGTCGACCTCGGCGACGTCCTCGACGACGCGACGCTGGGCGAGCTGCCTGCCGGCACGACCGTCGACGGCACCACGCTGACGTGGACCGTGCCGACGACGGCCGTCGGCGCCACGTCGACCGTGTCCATCCCGCTGACGATCGCGTCCGACGCCACCGGGGCCACCCTCAAGGCGTCCGCGCGGGCCAACACGCTGGGCGGCACCTGCGTGGACTGCGTCTCGACCCTGGTGGTCGGTGCACCGCCCGTCGCGCCCTCGGCGCTGCCGACCGTCACGGGCACGCCCGTCGTGGGCGAGCCGCTGACCGCGGAGACCGCAGGATGGGCCTCCGGGACGACCTTCACCTACCAGTGGCTGGTCGACGGTTCACCCGTCAGCGGGGCGACCAAGGCCGGCTTCACGCCTGACGTCACTTCAGCGGGCCTCGCGGTCAGCGTCCGGGTGACCGGTTCGAAGGGATCGGCCACGCCGGTCACGAGGACCAGCGAGCCCACGACTGCTGTCGCTCGCGCCACCCAGACGGGATCCGTCCCGACCATCACCGGCGCACCGAGGATCGGCGCGAAGCTGGTGGCCGAGGTCGGCAGCTGGGAGCCCGGCACGTTCTTCACGTACCAGTGGGCGACGGGCGGCACGAACGTGTCGGCGGCCAACGGCGGAACCGGTCCGACGTTCACGCCGTCCCTAGCGGCCCAGATCGGTCAGACGGTCACCGTGACGGTCACCGGCACGAAGGGCGGCTTCAGCTCCACGGCCAGGACCAGTGCCGCGACCGGTGCGATCGCGACCGGCGCGTTCGGCGACGTGCCCAGGCCCACGGTGAGCGGCACGCCGCGCGCCCTGGCCCCGGTCACCGCGGATCCGGGCGCGTGGGACACCGGCACGGCCTTCACCTACCAGTGGGCCGTCGGTGGCGAGGACGTCTCCGGTGCCACCACGGCGGGCTTCACCCCGTCGCTGGAGCAGGTCGGGTCCCCGCTCACCGTGACGGTCACCGGCACCAAGGCCGGCTACGCGGAGCCCGCGAGCCGGACCAGCGAGCCGGTGACCATCGCGCCGGCGGAGCAGACGGCGACGCCCAAGCCCACGATCGCGGGAATCGCGAAGGTCGGCGTCGAGCTGACCGGCGACACCGGCACGTGGGACGAGGGCGTGTCCCTGACGTACCAGTGGTTCGTCGGTGACGAGGCGGTCGAGGGTGCGACGGGGCTGACGTACACCCCGGCCGCGAGCGCCGCGGGCGAGCGGATCACCTTCGCGGTGACCGGCACGAAGTCGGGTTACGCGCCGGCGACGAGGACCAGCGAGCCCACCGACGAGGTCGTCGGCGGAGACCTGGCGTCGACCCCGGCGCCGACGATCTCGGGGACGGCCAAGATCGGTGCCCCGCTGACCGCCGAGGCAGGGGAGTGGGACGAGGGCGTCACGTTCTCGTACCAGTGGCTCGCCGACGACCGACCCATCGAGGGTGCGACCGGTCGGACGTACGTCCCGACGGTCGCCGATCTCGGTGCCGCGATCGCCGTCACCGTGACAGGCTCGAAGCCTGGCTACGAGGCGACGACCAGGACCAGCGAGGCGACGGGCGCCGTGGTCGAGGGCGACCTCGTCAAGGCCCCCAGGCCCACGGTCAGCGGCAGCGTCGCGGTGGGCAAGAAGGTCACGGCGCGAGCGGGCACCTGGGACGACGGCGTGAAGCTGTCCTACCAGTGGTTGCTGAACGGCACCGCGATCCGCGGGGCCACGTCCCCGACGTACACGATCAGGGTCGGCGACCGGGGGCGCACCCTCTCGGTCGTCGTGGTCGGGTCGAGGACGGGCTACACCGATGCGGCCCGCATCAGTTCCGGTCACCGGGTGGCGCTGGGCACGCAGGCCCACCGTCCGCGGCCCGCGATCAAGGGGACCCCGAAGGTTGGTCGCACCCTCACCGTGAAGAAGGCGACCTACGACGCCGGGGTGAAGCTGTCCTACAAGTGGTACGCGGACGGGCACCGCGTCGGAAGCAACAAGCCGACGCTCAAGCTCAAGAAGGCGTACCGCGGTGATCGCGTCACCGTGCGGGTCGTGGCCAAGAAGACCGGCTACGTCACCTGGGGCAGCACCAGCAAGAAGACCGGGAAGATCGCCAAGTAGCCCTGCCCGTATCGACACAGGACCCCGTCGCGCCCCAGGCGCGGCGGGGTCCTCTGTCGTGCAGGGTGTCGGGCACACGCCCGGGTGACCGGGGCGGCGGGGTGCGCCTCGACCGTGGTGCCGCCCTGGCGGATCTGCACGGCCCGCGATCAACACGTGGAGGGTCCTGGCCACCGGTCCGGCGCCGGGGGGACATGCACCCCCGGCCGTCCCACGGCGGGGGCACAGCACAACGGCCGGCTCCCCGAGGGGAACCGGCCGCTGTGCTGAAGGTGGAGGTCAGCTGATCTTGACCTTCACCGTCTTGGACTTGCTGGACGTGACCAGGCCGTTGCCCGAGAAGACGGCGCGCAGCTGGTGCGTGCCCTTCTTGAGCTTCAGCGTGACGGCCCGCGACTTGCCCGCGTCGACTCGGACGGTCCTGACCTTCTTGCCCTTGTCGGTGATGACGATCGAGCCTGCGGTCGAGACGCCGGGCACGGTCAGCTTGACCGTCACGCGTGCCTTCTTGGCGTTCTTCCACTTCTTGGCCTTCAGCGACAGCTTCGAGCTGGCCTTGGCCACGGTGATCGCGGCCGGGGCGCTGGTCGACGAGGCGAACGACGGCGACGCCGGCGTGAACGTGGCGACCACCGAGGTGGAGCCGGGTCGCAGACCCGACACCTTCAGGGTGACCTTGCCGCCACGGGTCGCGCCGGTCGCCAGCACCTTGGCGCCGGCTCGCAGCGTCACGGTGCCGTCGAGCGCCTTGTCAGCGGCATCCGCGGCGCGGACGGTCACGCTGGCCGCACCTGGGTAGGTGACCTTGCCGACCGACGTGATGGCCACGCTCGACCCACCGGGTGCGACGACCGCCTCACCTTCCGGGCCGGCCCAGAACAGACCGCGAGCGGCCTGCGTCATGCCGCCCTTGGTGTGGGTGCGGAAGAACACCGAGGTGCCGAAGACCATCGACTTCGCGCCGGTCGTGGCGTTCTCGGAGGACACGACCGAGGCCTGGCCCGCCGCCGTGCTCGGACCGTTCGTCGCGCCGGCACCGCTGGCCCGCCAGTGTCCCGCGAGGAGCGGCTTCTCCGCGTACGTCTGCTCGGTCTTGACGTTCTCCCCGAGCGAGGTGAACGAGTACGCCGGGTAGATGAACGCGCTGTCCTGCTTGTACGGGGCGAGCACCGAGTTGGCCGGCGTGTCGACGGCGACGATGCCGTTGCCCGATCCGTTGCCGCTGACCACGGTCCCGCTCAGGAGCCCGAACGACGACGCCGCGTTGAACGCTGCGTTCGTCCGGCCGAGCAGGGCGCCACCCTCGTCGAGGAAGGACTGCACGGCCTCACGGGCCGGCGCGAAGCTGACCGCGGGGGTCGAGCCGGACGCCGGACGGTCGGTCGTGCTGAACGCCGTGCCGACCCACAGCACGTCGACGTCGTCGATCAGCTGGGGATCGGCGTTCAGCGAGTTCGCCGTCACCGGCACGAGATCGTCGAAGCCGAGCTGCTGCAACGACAGCTTGTCGTCCTGCGTGCCGACGTACGCGATCGTGAGATCCTTCAGCGGCTTGGTCGCGGCGTCGTCGAGGGCATCGAGATCGGCCTTCGTGGCCGGCTCGACGTCGATGTCGAAGGTCGAGGCGACCTTCTTGGCCGTGTCGTACGACTCCGGACCGACGACGACGGAGCCGTCGGCGAGCATCGAGACCCGCTCGTCCTCCTCCAGGAGGCTGTTGAGGGCCTGGTAGTCCGCCACGCCTGCCACGTCGAACGTGAGGTAGCCGGCCTTGGCGGGGATCGACGCCTGGGGCGTCGCCGCCGTGATCGGGGTCGTGGCGCCGATGGGGGCCTGCGTCGTCAGACCGACCTTGTCCACCGTGGCTCCCCAGGTGTACGAGTAGCTCCACGCGGAGATGTCGTACATCGAGGGCACCTTGTCGGAGATGTCCTCGCCGAGGTCGAGCAGCGAGTTGGCCAGTCCGCGCAGCGGCTGGTGCATGTCGACGACGTAGGAGCCCTTGGGGTACGTCGTGCCGTCCACCGTCGCGGCGGCGTTGAGCGTGCCGACCTCGATGTCGTGGGCGAGCAGCTGGTCGACCAGGCGGGTCGCATCGCTCTTCGAGCGCTGGTTCGCGCCGACCGGGATGACGTAGGCACGCGGCAGCGTGATCGCGTCCTGGTCGTCGACGACGTCCCACAGCGGCTGCCACTGCGTGGGGCCGGGGACGCTCTTGACCTTGGCGACCGTGAGGTTGTCCTTGGGCTCACCCGCGACACCGCGACGGAACGTCTCGATCTGGTTCTTGATCATGTCCCGGGCGTTGCCCGCGGTGTTCATGTAGTCGACGATGCTGCTCATCGTCTTGTACGCGACCGCGGAGTTGATCGCGGCGTTGGCGGGGGACTGACGACCGCTCGGCGTGCCGTTGCGGCTCTTCGGCAGCTCGACCGTCGACGCGGCGGCGCCGTAGAACGAGTTGTACTGCGCCGTGAAGATCGGCGGGAAGTCGTCCCATCCGTCCGGGGTGTCCCGGTAGGGGATCTTGATGTGCGCGGTGTCGGCGGACGTGTTCTCGTTGACGACGCGACCGGTCGTGGTGTTGAGGTACGTGTTGCCCGGGATCGCCGCGTCCACGACGTCCTTCTCGACCTTCAGTGCGAGCGCGTAGTTGTGCGGCATCGTCAGGTCGTACTCGTAGTTCGAGCCGTGGGGCGGACCGGTGGGCTCCATCTGCAGCACGCTGGTGTACCCGTGGAAGTCCGCGGCGTAGATCGGCTGGATCGCCTGGGCCTGACGGATGAACGACTTCGTCTCGGGCGTCGAGTTCGTGATCATGTCGCGGTTGGGGTCGAGCCCGAGCGCGGTGGCGCGGGTCGAGTTCGTGCGACCGTCAGGGTTCAGCGACGGCGAGAAGTAGAGCCGGTTGTTCTTGAGGATGCTGCGGACCTCGCCGATGGGCGCCGTGGCGAGGTAGTCGATGTACTTCAGCGCCGCGTCGGTGCCCTCCCACTCGTTGCCGTGGATGTTGTTGCTGATCCAGACCGGCGTCTTGTAGTTGTTGATCAGCGCGGTGTCCTTCGCGGCAGCGGCCGGGTCGGACTTGATCTCGGCCTTCCAGGCGGCCTGCTGCGCGGTCTCGTCCTCGGTCTCCGGCGCGGTGACCGTGACCAGGTAGAGATCACGTCCCTCCGTCGACTGGCCCACGACCTGCGCCGAGACCCGGTCGCTGGTCTCCATCAGGTCGAGCAGCTTCGGCGCGATCTCGGGGTGACCGATCAGGTCGGCCGAGTGCGCCGCGTCGTCCGCGTTGGGCCGGAAGATCTTGAGATCCGGCTGGTACGGGTACGACGTGGGCATGTCGATCGGGTCGCCGGCGACCGCAGTCTCGGCGGCACGACGGACGACCTGGGCCTTGCTGAGCGGGTCGACGGTCGTGGCCGTCGACGGGCCGCGGCCGGGGGCGGGGCTGGATGCGCTGGGCGACGGTTCGACGGCGGACGCCGCGACACTGGTGCTGGACAGCACGCAGGTCGTGGCGAGCGCCAAACCGGTCACCCCGATGAGAGCGCGAGAGTTCCTCACGGATGGGCTCATTCCTGTGGGTGCGGACGGACGCCGTCCAGCCGGGACGGCACCCCATGGTGGAGACAGAGTGCCCGACTGCCCTCTCGTTTGGCTACGGTTTACGCAGCATTTACACACGGCCGCGTCACCGTCCATGTCCGATACCCGCCAGTGCTCGTCGGTGCCGGGCGTCATGATGGAGTCATGATCACGGACCACGAGCGTTGCTACCGGGCCGTCCAGGCCCGCGATGCGCGCTTCGACGGCGTCTTCTACACCGCCGTGCGCACGACCGGGATCTATTGCCGTCCGTCGTGCCCCGCCGTCACGCCGAAGGCCGAGAACGTCACCTTCCACGCCACGGCCGCGGCAGCGCAGGAGGCCGGCTACCGCGCGTGCCGCCGCTGTCGTCCCGACACGACGCCAGGCTCACCGCTGTGGAACGTCCGCGCCGACGCGGTCGGCCGCGCCATGCGCCTGATCGCCGACGGCGTCATCGAGCGCGAGGGCGTCGAGGGCCTCGCCGATCGTCTCGGCTACAGCCAGCGCCACGTCACCCGCATGCTGACCCAGGAGCTGGGCGCAGGTCCGCTGGCGCTGGCGCGGAGCAACCGGGCGCATGCGGCGCGGGTGCTGATCGAGACGACCGAGATGCCGATGGCCGACATCGCGTTCGCCGCAGGATTCGCGTCGATCCGCCAGTTCAACGACTCCGTGCGCCGCACGTACGCGCTGACCCCGACGCAGATGCGGGGGCGCCGCAGGAGCACGCCGACGGGGTGCATCACGGTGCGCCTGGCGGTCCGGCAGCCGTTCCATGCCGAGTCGCTGCTCGACTTCCTCGCCGCCCACGTCCTGCCGGGCGTGGAGACCGTCCAGGGACGCACGTACGCCCGGGTGGTCCGCCTGCCTCACGGCCTGGGCGTCATGGCGCTGACGGTCCACGACGACCGCGTCGACTGCGAGCTCGAGCTCGCCGACCTGCGCGACACCGCGGTCGCGATCGGTCGGGCCCGCCGGATGCTCGATCTCGACGCCGACCCGGTCGCGATCGACGAGGTGCTGGGCGCTGATCGCGTCCTGGCTCCGCTGGTCGCGGACGCGCCGGGCCTGAGGGTGCCGTCGCACGTCGACGGATTCGAGCTGGCGGTGCGGACGATCGTCGGCCAGCAGGTGTCCGTCGCCGGCGCCAACACGGTGCTCGGCCGGCAGGTGCCGACGCGCGGCGTCCCGGTCGACTTCGCGCTCGCCGCGAGATTCGGCCTCACGCACGCGTTCCCGCCGCCGGAGGCGTTCGCCGACGCCGATCCGACGAGCCTCGGCATGCCGCAGTCCCGTGCGCGGACGATCATCGGCCTGTCGCAGGCCGTGGCCGACGGCAAGCTCGACCTCGATCCCGGCGTCGACCGCGACGAGGTGCGCGAGCAGCTGCTCCAGATGCGGGGCATCGGGCCGTGGACGGCCGACTACATCGTCATGCGCGGGCTCGGGCACCCCGACGTCCTGCTGACCACCGACCTGGTGCTCAAGCGCGAGCTGGAGCGTCACGGTCTCACGACGGACGACACCGACCGATGGCGTCCCTGGCGCTCGTACGCCGGCATGCACCTGTGGCGTGCCACCTCCGCCCTCGAAAGGAGCGCACCATGACGACACGATGGATGGACTCGCCGATCGGCGGTCTCCGCCTCCACACCTCGGCCGGTCTCGTCACGGCGATCCGCTTCGACGCCCCGGAGCCGCGCGGACGCCGCGTCGGCGACCCGCTGCTGGACCGCGCCGAGCAGCAGCTCGCGGAGTACTTCGCGGGCGAGCGGACCGCGTTCGACCTGCCCCTGGCCAGCGACGGCACCGAGTTCCAGAAGAAGGTGTGGGCCGAGCTGCAGCGCATCCCGTACGGCGAGACGGCGAGCTACGGCGACATCGCCCGGCGCCTGGGCTACGAGCCCGTCATCTCCCGAGCTGTCGGTGCGGCCAACGGCGCCAACCCGATCCCGATCGTGGTGCCGTGCCACCGGGTCATCGGCTCCAACGGGACCCTCACGGGCTACGCGGGCGGCGTCGAGCGCAAGAGGACGCTGCTCGACCTCGAGCGTCCCGGCCTCTTCTGATCCGGACGTCATCCCGCGCGAGGTGTCCGCGCCACGTACGGGATGACGTCCGCGGGGGTGTGGACGAGCCGTTCGACGTCTCCTGCGCTGCGGGGCAGGGTCGGGGGCATGACCGACGAGATCCCTCCGCTCCTGCGGCCCGACCAGATGTCACCGATGCGCGCCGTCGCCGACCTCGACCGCTTCTGGCAGTCGCTGAAGGGCCGGTGGGGCTTCGCGCGACCACAGCTGTGGTGCCTCGTGCTCGGGCCGCAGGGGGAGTGGACCTCGATGTTCATGAAGATCGAGGACTGCCCCGACCGTCCGGACCCCGCGATGATCGGCCACCTGTTCGAGGTGCTGACCTGGGTGGTCGTCGACCACGTGACCGGCGGCTCCGTCGCGCTGATGTACGCCCGACCCGGCCCGGACGACCACCGCTCCGACGACCGTCGGTGGGCGCGCGCGCTCGACGCGGCCGGGCGTCGTGCGCGGGTGAACGTCTGGCCGGTGTTCCTCGCCAACGACGATCGCGTCCGCATCGCGGCCCCCGATGACGTCGCGGCCTAGCAACCGCTGGACGTCATCCTCCCCGTCGCGCAGGCGCCGCGTACGGGATGACGTCGTGCGACAGGCCGTGCGCACCGCGCGTCGACAGGACGGGGTCGTCTCGCGGGCCCAGCTGATCTCGCTCGGGGTCCCGCGGTGGCGGACGCGCGCCGAGGTGGCGGCCGGACGCTGGCGAGCCCACGGCCGGCAGACGATCGCGACGCACACGGGGCCGCTCGCCCAGCGATCGCTGCTGTGGTCCGCGACGTTCGAGGGCGGTTCGCGCAGCGTGCTGGACGGCGCCAGCGCCCTGGTCGCCCAGGGTCTCGACGGGCTCGCGATCGACAGGGTCCGGGTCTCGGTGCCGCGCGGGGCGAAGGTGCGCCGGTCGTCGTCGATAGACGTGCGGCAGACCCGCCGCCTGAGGCCTGACGACGTGCTCGACGCGCCTGGCCCGCGGCGCGTACGGCCCGAGGTCGCGGCGGTCAGGGGAGCGCTGTGGGCCAGGACGGATCGTGAAGCCGGGCTGATCATCGCGATGGTGGTGCAGCAGGGGCTCGCGACCGCGCAGAGCATCGGCCAGGAGCTGCTGCTGGTGAGACGCGACAAGCGGCGCCGGCTGGTCGAGCGGTTCGTGCTCGACGCGATGGGTGGATCGCAGTCGATGGGCGAGCTCGATCTCGTCCGCGAGTGCCGGAGACGCGGGATACCGGTCCCGGATCGTCAGGTCGTGCGCAGGACACCGTCCGGCACGTACTTCCTCGATGCCCGCTGGGCCCGGTTCAAGGTCGTCCTCGAGGTCGACGGGATCCAACATCTGGCCGCCCCGGCGATCGTGCGCGACGCGGTGCGGCACAACGAGATCGCCCTCGGTGGCGACGTCGTCCTCCGGCTCCCGGTGCTGGGCCTTCGGGTCGAGCCCGACGCCTTCTTCGCCCAGCTGCGCCGCGCGCTGGTCGCCGGCGGCTGGCCCGACCCGGACGTCATCCCGCGCGAGGCGTAGACGCCGCGTGCGGGATGACGTCACGGAGACGCTGCGCGGACGTCATCCGTTGCGAGCGGCAGACGCCACGCGCGGGATGACGTCCGCGGGGGTCAGCTGCTGCGGCGGAGGCTCTGGGAGAGGCGCTCGGCCGCCGCGACGACCGCCGGGGCGTGCATGCGTCCGGGCTGGCGGGTCAGGCGCTCGAGCGGTCCGGAGACCGACACCGCCGCCACGACCTTGCCGGAGGGGGAGCGCACGGGCGCGGAGACCGAGCCGACGCCGTTCTCGCGCTCGCCGACGCTCTGGGCCCAACCGCGACGGCGGACGGCCGACAGCTCGGCCGCGGAGAACGTCGCCTTGAGCAGGCCCTTGTTCATCCGCTCGGGGTCCTCCCACGACAGGAGCACCTGCGCGGCGGAGCCGGCGCTCATCGTCAGCTGGCCCCCCACGGGGATCGAGTCGCGCAGACCGGTCGGCCGGTCGGCGGCGGCCACGCACACCCGGAAGTCGCCCTGGCGGCGGAACAGCTGGGCCGACTCGCCAGTGATGTCGCGCAGACGCGCCAGGACGGGGCCGGCGGCGGCCAGCAGACGGTCCTCACCGGCGGCTGCGGCCAGCTCGCCGAGACGAGGTCCGAGGATGAAACGTCCTTGCATGTCCCGGGCGACGAGCCGATGATGTTCGAGGGCCACGGCGAGCCGGTGCGCGGTCGGACGCGCGAGCCCGGTGCTGGCGACGAGGCCGGCGAGAGTGGCCGGTCCGGGCTCCAGCGCGGCGAGCACCATCGCCGCTTTGTCGAGAACGCCGACTCCGCTAGTGTTGTCCATGTCTTGATACTGCCGTATCGCATTGTGAGACGCAAGCCGCGGGGATCGCGGCGACGACACCACAGGCCCGCATGTCGGGGGAGCCGAGGAGAGCGCCATGGGCAAGACACTTGCCGAGAAGATCTGGGAAGAGCACGTCGTCCGTCGTCACGAGGGCGAGCCCGACCTCCTGTACATCGACCTCCACCTCATCCACGAGGTCACGAGCCCCCAGGCGTTCGACGGCCTCCGTCTCTCCGGCCGCACGGTCCGTCGCCCCGACCTCACGCTCGCGACCGAGGACCACAACATCCCGACGACCGACCTGGACAAGCCGATCGCCGACCTGGTGTCGCGCACGCAGGTCGAGACGCTGCGCCGCAACTGCGAGGAGTTCGGCGTCCGCCTGCACCCGATGGGCGACATCGACCAGGGCATCGTCCACGTGGTCGGTCCGCAGCTCGGCCTGACCCAGCCCGGCATGACGATCGTGTGCGGCGACTCGCACACCTCGACGCACGGCGCGTTCGGCTCGATCGCGTTCGGCATCGGCACCTCCGAGGTCGAGCACGTCCTGGCCACACAGTCGCTGTCGCAGGCCAAGCCCAAGATGATGGCCGTCGAGGTCGTCGGGGAGCTGCCGGTCGGCTCGACCGCGAAGGACCTGATCCTCGCCCTGATCACGCAGGAGACCACCGGCGGCGGCCAGGGCTACATCGTGGAGTACCGCGGCGAGGCCATCCGCAAGCTGTCGATGGAAGCCCGCATGACGATCTGCAACATGTCGATCGAGTGGGGCGCCAAGGCCGGGCTCATCGCGCCCGACCAGACGACGTACGACTACCTCAAGGGTCGTCCGTCCGCGCCGACCGGAGCCGACTGGGACGCCGCCGTCGCGCACTGGGACAGCCTGCTCACCGACGACGACGCCGAGTTCGACAAGGTCATCACGATCGACGCCTCGACCATCACGCCGTTCGTCACCTGGGGCACCAACCCGGGCCAGGGCGTGGCGCTGTCGGGCAACGTCCCCGACCCCGCGGCGTTCGAGGACGAGAACGAGCGGGTCGCCGCCGAGAACGCCCTGCGCTACATGGGCCTCGAGGCCGGCACCCCGATGAAGGACATCAAGGTCGACACGGTCTTCATCGGCTCGTGCACCAACGGACGCATCGAGGACCTGCGCGTCGCGGCCGACCTGATCAAGGGGCACACGGTTGCCGACGACACCCGCATCCTGGTCGTGCCCGGGTCGGTGCGCGTCCGCCTGCAGGCCGAGCAGGAGGGCCTCGACGTCATCTTCAAGGACGCCGGCGCCGAGTGGCGCGGAGCGGGCTGCTCGATGTGCCTCGGCATGAACCCCGACCAGCTGGCCCCGGGTGAGCGCAGCGCCTCGACGTCCAACCGCAACTTCGAGGGACGCCAGGGCAAGGGTGGGCGCACCCACCTGGTGTCGCCCGACGTCGCCGTCGCGACCGGAGTGCTCGGCCACCTGGCCGGACCGGCCGACCTCGCCCAGCTCGAGAAGGCAGGAGCCTGACCATGGAGAAGTTCTCGACCCACACCGGTGTCGGCGCGCCGCTGCGCCGCAGCAACGTCGACACCGACCAGATCATCCCGGCCGTGTGGCTGAAGAAGGTCACCCGCGACGGCTTCGAGGAGGGACTGTTCTCGGCGTGGCGCAACGACCCCGAGTTCGTCCTGAACCAGCACGCGTACAAGGACGCGACCGTCCTGGTGGCCGGTCCGGACTTCGGCACGGGCTCGTCGCGCGAGCACGCGGTCTGGGCGCTGCAGAACTACGGCTTCAAGGTCGTCATCTCGCCGCGCTTCGCCGACATCTTCCGCGGCAACTCCGGCAAGGCGGGCCTGCTCGCCGCGCAGGTGGACGAGAAGGTCGTCCAGCGGCTGTGGGACCACCTCGACGAGAACCCGGGCGCCTCGATCACGGTCGACCTCGAGACCCGGACGGTCAGGGCCGGCGAGGGCGTCGACGCGATCGAGGACTCGTTCACGATCGACGACTACACGCGCTGGCGCCTGCTCGAGGGCCTCGACGACGTGGGCATCACGCTGAGCCACGAGGACGACATCGTCGCGTACGAGGCCTCGCGCCCGTCGTTCAAGCCCGTCACGCTCTGACCCCGGGCCGCTGAGGGGAGACTCCGGTACGCCGACGGGAGACTCCCGTACGCCGACGGGAGACTTCCGTACGCCGACGGCGCGCGGGAGTCTCCCCTCGGCGCGCGGGAGTCTCCCCTCGGCGTGCGGGAGTCTCCCCTCGGCGCGCGGGAGTCTCCCCTCAGCGGTCGCGCCAGATGCTGATCGAGGTGATCGTGCCGGTGTCGTCGTCGGTCTCGACGAAGACCCGCTGGCCGAGCCGCAGGTGCCGGATGTGGTCGGCGAGGGACTCGGCCGGGAAGGACATCGGCACGCCCTCGTCGGTCAGCAGCTGACCTGACCTGGTCGTCTGGTCGAAGGTCGCCACGGTGCCCTGCATGTCCCTCAGCCTAGTGCCGGGGTCGGGACTAGGCTCCCCTCATGGAGCGCCGTCACTTCCCGAGGACCTTGCGGGTCATCGTGTTCTTCCTTCGTCCCGTGCTCATGATCGTCACGAAGCGTGACTGGCAGGGCCAGGAGAAGCTGCCCAGCGGCGGTTTCGTCCTGGCGCCCAACCACCTCTCGCACCTCGACCCGTTCCTGATCTCGCACTTCATGGTCGACCAGGGCATCCCGCCGCGGTTCCTCGCGAAGGACACCCTGATGGCGTTGCCGGTCGGCGGCCGCATCCTGCGCAACGCCCAGCAGATCCCGGTCTTCCGCAGCACCGTCGGTGCGGCGGAGTCGCTCCGGGCGGCCGTCGCAGCGGTCGAGGGCGGCAGCGTCGTGACGATCTACCCCGAGGGGACCATCACCCGCGACCCCGCTGCCTGGCCGATGACCGGACGCACGGGAGCCGTGCGGGTGGCCCTGGCCACCGGTCGACCGGTCGTCCCGGTCATGCAGTGGGGGCCGCAGGAGATCCTCTGGCCGTACACCAAGCGTCCGCGCTTCCTCCCGCGCAAGACGATCCGGGTCCGCGTCGGCGACCCGCTCGACCTGTCGGAGTTCGAGGGCAAGCCGCTCACCGAGGAGCTGCTCAACACCGCCACCTCCCGGCTGATGGACGCGTTGACTGCGATGATGTCCGAGGTACGGGGCGAGCTGCCCTCGACGCCGCGGATCGATGTGCGCGGCCTGGCCAAGCCCAAGAGCACGTACAAGGGCTGAACGAGCACCGACGAGAGATGGGAACCGTGAATGGCGCAGATTGCCGTGATGGGCGCAGGATCCTGGGGAACCGCGTTCGCGCTGGTGCTGGCTGACGCCGGCAACACCGTACGCCTGTGGGGTCGTCGGCCCGAGCTCTGCGACACGATCAACGACAAGCACGAGAACTCCGAGTACCTCCCCGGTGTCGAGCTGCCCGACGCGATCTCGGCCACGCCGGACCCCGCCGACGCGCTCGCGGGCGCGGAGGTCGTCGTCCTGGCGGTGCCGTCCCAGCAGCTGCGCTCCAACCTCGAGTCGTGGGCCGGGCACGTCCCGGCCGAGGCGATCCTCGTCAGCCTGATGAAGGGTGTCGAGCTCGGCACGCACAAGCGCATGAGCGAGGTCATCGCCGAGGTGACCGGCGCGGGTCCCGAGCGGATCGCCGTGGTCTCCGGGCCCAACCTGGCCCGTGAGATCGCCAGCCGCGAGCCCGCGGCGAGCGTTGTCGCGTGCGAGGACCAGTCTGTCGCCGAGCACCTGCAGAAGCTCATGCACTCGGCGGCGTTCCGCCCCTACTCGATGACGGACGTCATCGGCTGTGAGCTGGCGGGCACCGCGAAGAACATCATCGGCCTGGCTGTCGGCGTGTGCGTCGGCCTGGGCTTCGGCGACAACACCAAGGCGTCGGTCATCACCCGCGGCCTGGCCGAGACCGCGCGCCTCGGCGTCGCGATCGGCGCGGACCCGGTCACGTTCATGGGGCTGGCCGGCATGGGCGACCTGGTCGCCACGTGCTCGTCACCGCTGTCGCGCAACCGCACGTTCGGCGAGAAGCTCGGCGAGGGCATGAGCGTCGAGGAGGTCACCTCGCAGACCCGGCAGGTGGCCGAGGGCGTGAAGTCGTGCCAGTCGGTCGCCGAGCTGGCGAAGATCAACGGCGTCGAGATGCCGATCGTCGAGCACGTCGCGGCCCTGGTGGCCGGCGAGCTCAGCCCCGACGAGCTCGTGCGGCGGCTCATCTCCCGGCAGGCCAAGCCCGAGACCGTCTGACGGCCGCCGGGCCCGGCTCAGGTGCAGGCGGCCAGGACGTTCTGGATGTCGATCCAGAGGTCCTCGACGTCCTCGATGCCGACCGAGAGCCGGATCAGGTCCTCGGGCACCGACTCCGGCTCACCGGGGTGACGCCGACGGCGCTCCCACGTCGACTCGACGCCGCCGAGGCTCGTGGCGTACGTGATGATGTCGCTCTGCTCGGTCATCTTCTGCGCGACCGCCGGGCCACCGGCGACCTCGAACGAGACCATCGTGCCGAAGCCGGGGTAGCGGCTGCGGGTGACGTGCCGGGACGCCGACAGCCGGGCGTGCAGCTCGCGGGCGTTGGCCTCTGCGCGATCCAGCCGCACGTGCAGCGTGCGGACGCCGCGGGCCGCCAGCCAGGTCTCCATGGCCCCGGGGATCGCGCCGAGCACCGTGCGGCGCTTCTCGATCGCGGCGAACGCCCGGTCGTCGTTGGTCACCAGCGCGCCGAGGATGACGTCGCTGTGCCCTGACAGGAGCTTCGAGGCCGAGTGCACGACGAAGTCGGCGCCGAGGTCGAGGGGACGCTGGCGCAGGGGAGTGGCGAACGTGTTGTCGACCGCCACCGCGGCGCCCACCCGGGTGGACGCGCGGGCGATCGCCTCGATGTCGGCGACCTGGAGCGACGGGTTGGTCGGCGACTCGATCCAGACCAGTGCAGCGCCGGCCACCGCGGAGACGACCTGGTCGGTGTCGTCGATGTCGACGAGCCTCAGGTCGATCTGGCCGCGCCGGTCGCGCTCGACGAGTTGTGCGATCGTGCCGTAGTACGCGTGGCGCGGTGCGACCACGGCGGCCTTCGCGGGCACCAGGTCGAACAGCGCGCCGGACGCCGCGACGCCGGACGAGAAGGCCAGCGCGCGTCCGCCCTCGAGGGCGCCCAGCACCGTCTCGAAGGAGTCCCAGGTGGGGTTGCCCTGCCGTCCGTACTCGGATCCGCCGCCGGGGACGAGGGCGCTGGCCATCGTGATCGGAGCGTTGAGCGGTCCCCCCGGGACCCGGTCCGGACGCCCGGCACCGACTGCAATGGTCGAGGGCGAGAGATCGTGTCCATGCATCACGCCATTGTGCACCGAGCGATAAGGTGCTTGGCAATGAGCCTCGTCAACGACCCTTCCCCGGACAAGCCCCGACTCGCCGTGATCTTCGGCGGGCGTTCCAGTGAGCACGGCGTGTCGTGCCTCACGGCGCGCGAGATCCTCGCGGTGATCGACCGTGACCGGTACGAGGTGCTGCCGGTCGGCATCACGCGCGACGGCGCCTGGGTCGAGGAGACGGCGCAGTGGGACGAGCTCGAGCCCGGCACCCTGCCGTCGGTGCGTGAGGACCGCCCGGCGTTCGCCTGGGAACGTCTGCGCGACGTCGACGTGGTGTTCCCCGTGCTGCACGGCCCGTGGGGCGAGGACGGCACGATCCAGGGCCTGCTCGAGATGGCCGACGTCCGCTACGTCGGTGCCGGGGTCCTGGCGAGCGCGGTCAGCATGGACAAGCCGTTCACCAAGACGGTCTTCTCGGCTGCCGGGCTCCCGCAGCTGCCCTACGTGACGATCCGACCGTGGGAGTGGAAGCAGGAGCGGTCGAAGGTCGAGGACCGCATCCGCGCGCTCGGCCTGCCGGTCTTCGTCAAGCCCGCCCGTGCCGGCTCCAGCTCGGGCGTGATGATGGTCGAGTCGTGGGGTGCGCTCGAGACGGCCGTGCTGGCTGCCCGCGAGTTCGACCCCAAGGTCATCGTGGAGTCCGCGGCGCGCGGCAAGCGTGAGCTCGAGTGCGCCGTGATCCAGCGCGCCACCGGCAAGCCGACCGCGAGCCTCGTCGGCGAGATCACGGTCGCCGAGGAGTCCGAGCACGAGTTCTACGACTTCGAGGCGAAGTACCTCGACGGCACGAGCAAGAACGTCGTCCCGGCCGACATCTCGGTCACCCTCAGCGAGCGCATCCGGACGTACGCCGTGCAGGCCTTCGAGGCCGTCGGCTGCGAGGGCCTCGCGCGCGTCGACTTCTTCCTCACCGACGACGGCCTCGTCATCAACGAGATCAACACCATGCCCGGGTTCACGCCCTACTCGATGTTCCCGCGGCTCTGGGAGGCGACCGGCGTGTCGTACACCGACCTGGTCGACCGGCTCATCCAGCTCGCGCTGCAGCGCGACACCGGCCTGCGCTGACCGGTCCGGCCGGCCACGGCGTCAGACGCAGGGCTTGACCAACGGGTCGTGCTTGGCGATGGCCGGCGCGAGGTCGGCGAGCGCGTCCGCGGCGGGATCGTAGTCGTTCGGCACCTCGACGCTGACGAAGAACGTCCGGCCGATCGTGGTGAACAGGTACCCGTCGGACGTCGTCTCGACGAACCAGCCGATGTCCCTGACCGGGTAGCACTCGGACGACGTGGTCAGCGCGGCCGGCTTCTCGACGCCGCAGCGCAGGATGATCGGCGGGGCGCCCCACGCCACCGCGTTGTCGCCGTCGACGCGGATCGTGTCCTCACCGGAGACCTTCTGCGGCGCGTCGGCGAACAACGCCTCGCAGTCGACCGTGGTGCCGGGCTCGGTCGGGTAGGAGTCGACCCGCAGGCCCGGACTGCACGCGCCGGCGGCCAGCAGGACGCCCAGCAGGACGGCGCCGCGCAGGAACGAGCGCACGGCTCAGATGCGCACGATCGGGCAGGTGAGGGTGCGGGTGATGCCCGGGACGGTCTGGATCCGGGACACGACCAGCGTGCCGAGCTCGTCCATCGACGGGCCCTCCACGCGGGCGATCACGTCGTACGGGCCGGTGACGTCCTCCGCGAGCGTCACACCGGCGATCTCCCCGATCGCCCTGGCGACGTCGGCGGCCTTGCCGACCTCGGTCTGGACGAGGATGTAAGCCTGAACGGCCATCGGATGCTCCTTCGGTGTGACTTGGACTGTGCCACGCTACCGGATGTCGCGCGAGGATCGACTTTCGGCTGCGAGAAGATGGACCCATGAACTCGAGCGCGACGGACAACCCCACCATCGGCGACCTCGGGGAGTTCGGGCTCATCGACCGGGTCCGCGCGCAGGTCGGTCAGAACCGGCACATCCTGCTCGGCCCGGGGGACGACGCGGCGCACGTGTCGACCAACGACGGCACCTTCGTCGTCTCCTCCGACCTGCTGCTGGAGGGACGTCACTTCCGCCGCGACTGGTCCTCCCCGCACGACATCGGCCGCAAGGCCGCCGCCTGCAACCTGTCGGACATCAGCGCGATGGGCGGCGTCGCCACCGCCCTGACGGTGGGCTTCGGCGCGCCCGCGGACCTGCCGGTCGCCTGGGCCCTCGAGATGGTCCGCGGCTTCGAGGACGAGTGCGCCCACGTCGGTGCCCACATCGTCGGCGGGGACGTGACGGAGTCGGACAAGATCATCATCGCGGTCACCGCGATGGGTGACGCGGCTCGCCCCGTCCGCCGCTCGGGAGCGCTGCCGGGTGACTACGTCGCGTACTCGGGCGAGCTGGGGTTGGCGGGCGCGGGGTTCGCGACCCTCAGCCGCGGGTTCCGCTCGCCGAAGGCGGCCGTCGAGGCGCACCGCGTGCCACGCCCGCCGTACGCCGCGGGCCCGCAGGCGGCAGGCGTCGGTGCCACCTCCATGACCGACGTCAGCGACGGTCTGCTCGCCGACCTGGGGCACATCGCGGACGCGAGCGGGGTCGCGATCGACCTCGACAGTCACACGTTCGTCGTCCCTGAGCCGGTCGCGACGGTCGGGGAGGCCCTCGGCCGCAACGCGATGGACTTCGTGCTGACGGGCGGCGACGACTACGCGCTGGTCGCCACGTTCAGCTCAGAGACGACCGTGCCCGCGGGCTGGACCCGGATCGGCCAGGTCGCCGACGGCAGCGGCGTCACGGTCGACGGTGCCGCGTACGAGGGCGCGTCAGGGCACCAGCACTTCCGTTGAGCCACGCGGGTCCTGGATCCGCGCGAACGGCTGGGCGGACTCCAGCTCGTACGCGATCTCGAGCAGGGTCTGCTCGTCGCCGTGGTCGGCGGAGAAGTGGACGCCGATCGGCATCTGCGCCGATGAGCGTCCCAACGGCAGCGAGACGGCCGGGCCGCCCGAGGCATTGTTGAGCGGCGTGAACGCGGCGTACCGCACGAGCCGTTCGAACATCAGGCTGAACGGCTCGACCGCGGGCGAGAGGTAGCCGAGCTCGGGCGTGGTGTAGCCGAGCGTGGGGGAGACGATGAGGTCGACGTCCTCGAACGCCGCCCGATAGGCGGCGGTCGAGCGCTTCAGGCCGGCGATCGCCATCGGGGTGCGCCAGGCGCGGCGGACGAACTGCCGGGCCAGCCCGCGGGTCAGGGGATCGGTGAGCGTCTTGTCGAAGTCGGGGCTCATGACCTTGCGGCCGAAGTGCTGGGTCGCGAACGCCAGCAGTCCCCAGTAGTGCTTGAAGTCCTCCATGAAGCGGCGATCGACGGGCAGCTCGACCTCCATGACGTCGTGCCCGAGCGAGCCGAGCAGGTCGGCGGCGGACAGGACGGCCTGGCGGGTGTCCTCGTCGGTCGCGATGCCGGTGACCGAGTCCAGGATGAGGCCGATGCGCAGGCGGCGGTCGGCCGGTCCCTCGACGAGCCCGAGCGGCCGCATGCCGGGCGCCGGTCGGTACGCCTGCGTGGCGGCCATGAAGTGTGCGGTGTCGCGGACGGTCCGGGTCAGGACGCCGTTCGAGACGATGTCGACCGGCAGGGTCGCGGACTCAGCGGCCGGGACGACCCGGTCGCGCGTCGGCTTGAGGCCGACCAGGCCGCAGGCCGCGGCGGGGATACGGATGGACCCGCCGCCGTCGTTGGCGTGCGCGATCGGGACGGCCCCGGACGCCACGAGGGCGGCGGCACCGCCCGAGGAGGCGCCGGCCGAGTAGCCGGTGTGCCACGGGTTGCGTGTCGGCGGCAGCGTCGCGTACTCCGTCGTCGCGTTGAAGCCGAACTCGGGCATCGTCGACTTGCCGAGCACCGTCAGTCCCGCGGACAGCAGCTGGTCGGTGAACGGGGCGTTGGCCGTGGCCGGCCGCGCCTTCACCGCCAGCGATCCCTGGTCCGACGGCAGCCCCGCGACGTCGGTGTTGTCCTTGACGAAGGTCGGGACGCCGGCCAGCAGCCCGGTGGGGGTGCGCTCGACCGCGGCCAGGGCGCGCTCGTAGTCGGGGCGTTGGACCGCGTTGAGCGACGGGTTCACCAGCTCGACGCGGGCGATGGCCGCCTCGGCAGCCTCGCGCGCGCTGATGCGGCCGTCAGCAACAGCAGCGGCGACCCCGACAGAGTCGAGGTCGCCGAGTGCGTCGTCGCCGAAGGCGTGGACACGGGTGGTCATCTCGTGGGTCACGAGATGACTCTAGGGTCACTTCAGGGAAGTTGACCAGAGCCCGGGTCCGGGCAGGGCAGCGTTAGCGGCTGACCTTGCCGGCCTTGAGGCACGAGGTGCAGACGTTCACGCGCTGCGGGGTGCCGTTGATGACGGCGCGCACGCGCTGGATGTTGGGATCGAAACGACGCTTCGTGCGTCGGTGCGAGTGGGAGACGTTGTGGCCGAAACCAGGTCCCTTGGCACACACATCACAGACCGCAGCCATGGCGAACTCCTGAAATTGAGACTTACCGAGAATGGGGAGGCTCCTGACCGAATCGCCAGAAGTCAACCGCTCAAGAATAGCCGACGACCCGATGCCGACGCCAATCAGCACCGTCGGTCCCTCCTGGGTGGGGCGTCGGACGATAGCCTCCCCCCATGGGCCTCACCCTCAACGCCGCGGCCTTCCGGGCGTGGACGCAGCTGTGCGCAGGGGCCCTGTCGTCCGCTCGGGCCGAGATCGACGCCCTGAACGTGTTCCCCGTCCCGGACAGCGACACCGGCACGAATGCGTACCTGACCTTCATGTCCGGCGCCGACGCGGTCGAGGCGCTCGGGCGGGACGCGTCCCTGGAACGGCTCGTCAAGGCGTACGTCGACGGCCTCCTCACCGGGGCCAAGGGCAACACCGGCGTGATCCTCTCCCAGCTCGTGAGGGCGTGCTTCCGTGACCTGCCCTTCGAGGGCCCGGTCAGCGCCGCAGATGTCGCGCGGTCGTTCGTCGCGGCGTCCGACGCCGCCTGGGCCGCGGTGGGCGCGCCGGTGGAGGGCACGATCCTGTCCGTCGCGAAGGCCGCTGCCGTGGGGGCGGTCGCCGCTGCCGAGGACGGGGTGGACGGTCACACGGTCTTCGGCAAGGCCGCGAACGCCGCCCGCGAGGCGCTCGCGCGGACGCCCGAGCAGATGGAGCTGCTGGCGCGGGCCGGTGTCGTCGACGCCGGTGGCCGGGCGCTCGTCGTCGTGCTGGACGCCACCGAGCAGGCGCTGACCGGGCGCGTCCCGCCGCAGGTCGCCGCGCACGTGCCGCAACCGATCCGCGTCGCGGGCGACGACCTGAGCGCGGACGGGCCGTCGTACGAGGTCATGTACCTCCTCGAGGCCGACGACGACCGCATCCCCGAGCTCCGGGCCTCCTTGATGGCGCTCGGCGACTCGCTCGTGGTCGTCGGCGGTGACCGGCTGTGGAACGTCCACGCCCACGTGGACGACGTGGGTGCCGCGATCGAGGTCGGCATCGCGGCCGGGCGGCCGTACCGGATCGCGGTGACCCACTTCGCCGACCAGATCGCGCGGGGACCGCAGAAGGGCCGTGTGGTCATCACCGCGACGACGGGTGCGGGGCTGACCGCGCTGTGCGAGGAGGCCGGCGCGCAGACCCTCGAGTTCACCCGCGACAGCCCGCTGACCGTCGCCGAGATGAGCGCGTCGCTGCGTGACGTGGGCGCCGACGAGATCATCGTGCTGCCCAACAACTTCCGCTACATCCGCCAGTTCGAGGCCGCTGCCCAGGCGGCCCGTCACGACGGGATCCGGGTCGCGGTGATCCCCACCAACGCCCAGGTGCAGGGCCTGGCCGCTCTCGCGGTGCACGACCCGGGGCTGGGGTTCGACGAGGTCGTCGTCGCGATGTCCAGCGCCGCGGCGCACACGCAGCACGGCGCGGTCACGGTCGCGACGGAGAACGGGATGACGATGGCCGGCCCGGTCGGCCCCGGTGACGTCCTGGGCGTGGTGACCGGTGACTTCACGGTCATCGGCGACGACGTGCTCGAGGTCGCGTACGAGGTCATCGACAAGATCTTGTCGCCGGCAGGTGAGATGGTGACTGTCGTGCTGGGCGAAGGATCGGATCCGGGCTACGAGGCGTCGCTGCGCGCCTACCTCAGGAGGGTGCGTCCCGACGTCGACCTGCTCGTCTACGACGGCGGCCAGGAGAACTACCCCCTGTTCATCGCGGTCGAGTGATGGTCGATCTCACCACCAAGCTGGTCAACGTCCTGGGCGACAAGACCGCCACGCCGCTGGCCAAGGCGTTCGACATGCACGTCGTGGGCGACCTGCTGCGCCACTACCCGCGCCGCTACGTCGAGCTGGGCAAGGCCAGCAACCTGGCCGACCTGCACGTCGGCCAGCACGCGACGGTGCTCGCCCGGGTCGTCGAGGCCAAGAACTACTCGTTCGGTCCCGGCGGCAAGCGCACCCGGACCGAGGTCATCGTGACCGACGACTCGGGTGCCCGCCTGTCGCTGACGTTCTTCCAGCAGCGCTGGCTGCAGGACCGCATGAAGCCCGGGATGATGTGCCTGTTCTCGGGCGAGGTCGGCCAGTTCAACGGGCGCCTGCAGCTGACCCATCCCGACTACGACCTGTTCGACGAGGAGGGCGACACCGCGGCGTCCCGGCTGTCCCGCGGCGTCCTGCCGATCTACCGGGCCACGGCGAAGGTCCCCACGTGGAAGATCGAGAGCTTCATCGGGCTGTGCCTCGACAGCCTCGACACGGTGGACGACCCGCTGCCGGAGTCGATCCGCTCCGAGCGCGGCTTCGCCGGCACCCGCGCGGCGCTCGAGTCGATCCACCGGCCCCACTCGATGGGTGAGGCGATGAAGGCGCGCGACCGCTTCCGGTTCGAGGAGGCGTTCATCGTCCAGACGGTGTTCGCCCAGCGCCGGCACGCGCTGGAGGACGACCGGGCGGCGGCCCGTCCCACGATCGACGGCGGTCTGCGCACGCGCTTCGAGCAGCAGCTGCCGTTCACGCTCACGGGTGGGCAGCGGGCCGTGGTCGAGGAGGTCTCCGCAGACCTGGCCCGCACGCACCCGATGCACCGGCTCCTGCAGGGAGAGGTCGGCTCGGGCAAGACCGTGGTGGCCCTCATGGCGATGCTCCAGGTCGTCGACGCCGGGGGACAGGCAGCCCTCCTGGCGCCGACCGAGGTGCTCGCGTCCCAGCACTTCCGCGGCATCACCGCGTTGCTCGGCGACCTGGCCAAGGGCGGCATGCTGGGCGGTGCGGACGGGGCGACCCGGGTGCGCCTGCTCACCGGCTCGATGGGGGCCAAGGCCCGCAACGCGGCGCTGCTCGACGCGGCGTCCGGCGAGGCCGGCATCGTCATCGGCACCCACGCGCTGATCCAGGACCACGTGCAGTTCGCCGAGCTCGGTCTCCTCGTCGTCGACGAGCAGCACCGCTTCGGCGTCGAGCAGCGCGCCGCCCTCGTGGACCGGTCCGAGGTCACGCCCCACGTGCTGGTCATGACGGCCACCCCGATCCCGCGCACCATCGCGATGTCGGTCTTCGGCGACCTGGAGGTCTCGACCCTGCGCGAGCTCCCCGCCGGCCGGCAGCCGATCCAGACCAACGTCGTGCCGTACGCCGAGCGCCCCGCGTGGCTGGCCCGCGCGTGGGAGCGGGTCCGCGAGGAGGTCGGCAAGGGCCGGCAGGCGTACGTCGTGGTCTCCCGCATCGGCGACGAGCCGTCCGAGAGCGACACGTCCTCCCTCGTTGAGCTGCACGAGGAGCTCGTGCACGGGCCGCTGCACGGGCTGCGGGTCGGCACGCTGCACGGGCGCATGAGCCCCGACGAGAAGGACGCCGCCATGAACGCGTTCGCCGCCGGGACGACCGACGTGCTCGTGGCGACGACCGTCGTCGAGGTCGGCGTCGACGTCCCGAACGCGACCGTCATGGTCGTGATGGACGCCGACCGCTTCGGCGTGTCCCAGCTGCACCAGCTGCGTGGCCGGGTGGGTCGTGGCAGCGAGGCGGGTCTCTGCCTCCTGGTCACGGGCGCGGAGAGCGACTCACCGGCGCGCGAGCGGCTCGACGCGGTCGCCTCGACGACCGACGGGTTCGAGCTGTCCAAGCTCGACGTGGAGCTGCGCCGGGAGGGCGACGTGCTGGGCGCGCGGCAGTCCGGCGTACGGTCCAGCCTGCGGCTGCTGTCGGTCGTGAAGGACGAGAAGGTCATCGAGGAGGCACGCGCGGCGGCCGACGCGATCGTGCTGGCCGATCCGGCGCTCACCTCCCACCCGACGCTGGCAGCCGCGGTCAACGAGCTCGAGCACTCCGAGCAGGCCGACTACCTGGAGCGGACATGACGCGCATCATCGCCGGACGACACGGCGGACGACAGATCAAGACCCCCAAGGGCGACGGCACCCGGCCCACGTCCGACCGGGTCCGCGAGGCGATGTTCTCCTCGATCGAGTCCGAGCTGGGCGGGCTCGACGGCATCGCGGTGCTCGACCTGTTCGCGGGCTCGGGTGCGCTCGGCATCGAGGCGATCTCGCGCGGTGCGCGGCACGCGGTGTTCGTGGAGGCCCACGGCCAGGCCGCGTCGGTGATCACCGGCAACCTGCGGGCGCTCGGCGCCGAGGGCGTCGTCGAGCGGAGCAAGGCCGAGCGATGGGTCGAGGAGGGTGACCGCGACGTCTTCGACCTGGTCCTGATCGACCCGCCGTACGCCGTGCCGACGACTGCGGTGACGGCTCTCGTCGCGGCGGTCCACGAGTCGTTCGCTCATGACGACACGCTGTTCGTGGTCGAACGGGCGACCCGGGACCCGTTCGTCTGGCCCGACGGGGTCGAGGGCCTGCGCACCAAGAAGTACGGGGAGACGACGGTGTGGTTCGGACGCCCTGCGGTACGGTCGCAGGCATGACGAAGGTCGTGTGTCCCGGTTCCTTCGACCCGGTGACCAATGGTCACCTCGACATCGTGGAGAGGTCCGCGCACCTGTTCGACGAGGTCGTGGTCGCCGTGCTCGTGAACGAGAACAAGAAGGGCCTGTTCACGATCGACGAGCGGCTCGAGCTGCTCACCGAGGCGACGAAGCACCTGCCCAACGTCTCGACGGCGTCCTTCACCGGCCTGCTCGTCGACTTCTGCACGGCCCACGGGGTCGACGCGATCGTCAAGGGCCTGCGGGCGGTCACCGACTTCGACTACGAGCTGCAGATGGCGCAGATGAACGGCAGCCTCACCGACGTCGACACGGTCTTCATCCCCACGTCGCCGGAGTACTCGTTCCTCGCGTCCAGCCTGGTCAAGGAGGTCGCCAAGCACGGCGGCGACGTCTCCGGCCTGGTCCCCGGTTTCGTCAACGACGAGCTGAAGGCCAAGTACGCCTGACCCGCGAGAGGTGGCGACATGGGACTCGCCGAGCACTTCGAGGCCGAACGGCCGAGGTTGCTGGCGATCGCCACGCGCGTGCTCGGCGATCCGGTCGAGGCCGAGGACGTGGTGCAGCAGGCGTGGCTGCGCCTGGACGCCACCGACGCGTCGATCGCGAGCCTGCCGGCCTGGCTGACGACCGTGACCACGCGGTTGTGCCTGGACCGGCTGCGCGCACGGGTGCCGGTGCCCACCGAGCACACCGACGCCGTGGCCGCGACCGCACCGGACCCCGCTGACGACGTCGTCCTCGCGGACTCGGTCGGCGTCGCGCTCCAGGTGGTCCTGGAACGGCTCAGCCCCGCCGAACGGGTCGCCTTCGTCCTCCACGACAGCTTCGGCCTCGAGTTCGCGACCATCGCCGCCGTGCTCGAGACGACGCCGACCGCCGCGCGAAAGCTGGCCTCCCGGGCGCGGGCGAAGGTCAGGCAGCCGCCCGCGCGCGATCGGCTCGCCGACTGGGAGGTCGTCGACGCGTTCATGGCCGCTGCGCGTGAGGGCGACTTCGAGCGGCTGATCGCGCTGCTCGCCCCGGACGCCCGGGTGACCGCTGACGCGGCCGCCGTCGCCCGCGGCACCCCCACGCTGATCGAGGGGCGGCAGCGGGTGGCCGAGTTCTTCGACGGCAGCGCCCGTGCGGCCCTGCCGGTCCTCGTCGACGATCGTCCCGCGACGGCGTGGTTCCACCGCGGGCAGGCGATGGTGCTGTTCGACTTCGCCGTCGCCGACGGGGTGGTGCGTGGCATCACGTTCCGGGCCGATGCCGATGCGCTGACGCGCGTGGTCCGTCGCGAGGGCGTCGATCGACGCGACTGATGCGTGTCCCGGTCACATCCGTGCCGCGCCGATCGTCAGGTGCGTACGAACCCGTCCGGAGAGGAAGTGCCGCACATGAAGACCATGACCTGTCGCCAGTTGGGAGGTCCCTGCGACCTCGAGCACCGCGGCGAGACCGCCGACGACGTCATCAACGCCCAGGACCAGCACCTGAAGGAGGCGGAGAAGGCCGGCGACGCGACGCACCAGGACGCGCGCGAGGCCATGAAAGGGCGCTGGCGGCACCCGAAGAAGTCTCTGGACTGGTACCGCGGGATGAAGGATGCCTTCGCCCGCCTGCCCGAGTCCTGAGCCCGGTCGCTTCCCCGGGTCAGTCGGGCAGGTGCGGGGCCGCGACCGGGTCGCCCCGGCCGATCTGGACCGCCCTGCGCAGCGACGTCGAGCCGAACTTGTCGCGCACGGCGTCGATCGCGTCGTCGAGCTCGGAGCCGGCGGTCACGTCGAGCGGCAGGGCCAGCTGAGCCGGGCCGTCGTCCAGCGACCCGACCGAGACACCGACCAGGGTGATGCCCTTGTCCTTGATGACGCCTGAGCGGGACGCCAGCAGCCGCCTGGCGACGTCGAGCACGGTGACGGTGTGGGCGGTGGGCCGCGCCAGCGTGTGCGACGAGGTCGAGCGGGTGAAGTCGCCGAAGCGCAGCCGGATCGTGACGGTGCTGCCCGTGCGCCCGGCGGCGCGCATCCGGCGGGTGACCCGGTCGACAAGCGTGAGCAGGACGAGGTCGAGATCGGCAGGGGAGTGGTCGCCGCGGCCCATCGCGTGCTGGGCGCCCATCGACCCGCGCCGCTTGCCGGTCTGCACCGGTCTGGGGTCGCGGTTGTGGGCCAGTGCGTGTAGGTGGCGGCCCGCGGCGGGGCCCAGCAGGTGGACGAGCTCGCTCTCGAACATCTCGGCCACGTCGCCGACGGTCGTGAGGCGCGCGTCCCGCAGCTTGGCGGACGTGACCTTGCCGACTCCCCAGAGCCGCTCGACCGGCAGCGCGTGGAGGAACTGCAGCTCCTGCTCGACCGGCACGACCAGCATGCCCTCGGGCTTGGACACCGCCGAGGCGACCTTCGCGAGGTACTTGGTGCGGGCGACGCCGACCGAGATCGGCAGCCCGACCCGGTCGCGGACGTCCGCTCGCAGCTGGGTCGCGATGGTCGACGGTGCGCCGCGGATGCGCCGCAGGCCGCCCACCTCGAGGAAGGCCTCGTCGATCGAGATGCCCTCCACGAGCGGTGTCGTGTCGTGGAAGACGTCGAAAACTGCCCGGCTCGCCTCGGTGTACGCCGAGAACCGGGCCGGGACGACGACCGCGTCGGGACAGACCCGCAACGCCTGCCGGCCGCCCATCGCCGTCCGCACACCGCGAGCCTTCGCCTCGTAGCTCGCGGCCAGCACGACACCACCGCCCACGATGACCGGACGCCCCCGCAGCGAGGGGTCGTCGCGCTGCTCGACCGACGCGTAGAAGGCGTCGAGGTCGGCGTGCAGCACGGTGCCCTCGGTCATGCTGGCATGGTTCCACCTGCCCCCGACACTCGCTCGTCCCGGGCGATTGGCCTCGGCGTGTCCCGGGGGGTTACGATTGACCTCGGCCTGCTTGCAGGTCCTCTTCTTGTCGTGCTCTTGGATGGATGGTTGATCGTGCTGTCCGGACCGCTGGTCTTCGATACCCACGAGATGGGTCGCAAACCCGGCGCCGAACGTACCTTCACCCGCACCATCGAGGCGCCGGCAGAGATGGGTTACGACGTCTACGCCGTGCCCGAGGGCTCCACGATCGAGCTCGAGCTCCGGCTCGAGGCGATCATGGAGGGGATCCTGGCAACAGGGACCTTCTCGGCGCGGGCCGTGGGTGAGTGTGTGCGGTGCCTGGAGCCCATCGACGAACCTGTCGTGGTCGGTTTCCAGGAGCTCTTCCTCTATGAAGCACCCTCCGACCAGGAGGAGGCGGACGAGGAGGATCATGTCCTCGAGGACGAGCTGCTCGACCTCGAACCCGTTCTGCGGGACGCGGTGGTGCTCGCACTCCCGCACAACCCGTTGTGTGGTCCGGACTGTCCGGGACTGTGCCCCGAGTGTGGGGCGCGACTCGCGGATGACCCAGATCACACACACGGTGAAGCGATCGACCCACGGTGGTCGGCGCTGAGCCAGCTGGCGGAGCAACCGGTCCCGTCAGCCGACCAGTCAGAGTCGGGCAACACGTCCGACGACAGCAAGGAGTAGATCGTGGCAGTCCCGAAGAGGAAGATGTCGCGCAGCAACACGCGTCACCGTCGTTCGCAGTGGAAGACCACCGCAACGGCGATCGTCGACTGCGCCAACCCCGCGTGCGACTCCAAGGTGCAGCCGCACCACGCGTGCACCAAGTGCGGACAGTACGGAGCTCGCGGCGAGCGTCGCCAGGTCCTCTGATCTCTGCCGCAGCTGACGCTGGGGCGCTCCGGGAGGTCCTGGGAGTCCAGGACCTCGACCCGGAGCTGCTCCAGCACGCGCTGACACACCGCTCGTTCGCGTACGAGAACGGCGGTGTGCCCAACAACGAGCGCCTCGAGTTCCTGGGGGACTCGGTGCTCGGTCTTGTCGTCACCGACACGCTCTTCACCGAGCATCCCGACCTGCCCGAGGGGCAGCTCGCGAAGCTTCGTGCAGCGGTCGTCAGCGCCAAGGCCCTCGCGGAGGTCGCGCGCACCCTCGGCATCGGCGAGCACGTTCGTCTCGGCCGTGGCGAGGAGACGACCGGTGGTCGTGACAAGGCCTCGATCCTGTCCGACACGGTCGAGGCCATCCTGGGCGCGATCTACGTCCAGTTCGGCATCGAACGGGCCGCCGAGGTGATCCACCGGGTGTTCGACCCCGTGATCGCCGCAGCCTCCGGCCTCGGCGCAGGCCTGGACTGGAAGACGTCCCTGCAGGAGATCGCCGCCAACAACGATCTCGGCGTCCCGCACTACGTGCTGGTGGGCACGGGGCCGGATCACAACAAGAGCTTCACCGCCGAGGTCGTCGTCGGCGAGGCGACGTTCGGCGGGGGTGCCGGCCGCTCCAAGAAGGAGGCCGAGCAGATGGTCGCCGAGATCGCCTGGCGCGCCATCAACGCCGGTCTCGACCAGCCCGGCTCCTAGACCCGTGCCCGAGCTGCCCGAGGTCGAGGTCGTCCGTCGCGGCATCGCCGACCACGTGGTCGGCCGGACGATCACCGCCGTCACGGTCCACGACGTGCGCTCGGTGCGCCGTCACCTACCCGGCCCGGCCGACTTCCGGCACCGGGTGGAGGGACGGACGGTCGTCGGCGTGGCCCGCCGAGGCAAGTACCTGTGGATGCAGCTCGACCATGGCGACGCCATCTTGTGCCACCTGGGCATGAGCGGGCAGTTCCTGGTCTCCGAGGCGTCCGCGCCCCCGCAGCGACACCTGCGCATCACGCTCGCGCTGCAGGACGGCACCGAGCTCCGGTTCGCCGACCAGCGCATCTTCGGCGGGATGTCGTTCAGCGAGGACGGCGCGGAGCTCCCGCCCGAGATCGCGCACATCGCGCGCGACCCGCTGGACCCCTTGTTCGACCCGGCCGAGTTCACCGCCCGGATCCGCAAGCGCCAGACGGGCGTGAAGCGGGCGATCCTCGACCAGACGCTCATCTCCGGGGTCGGCAACATCTATGCCGACGAGTCGCTGTGGCGGACGCCGCTGCACTACGCCCGCAACACCCGGCACCTGCGGACCCGCGAGATCGACGCGTTGCTGGGCCACATCGGCGACGTCATGCGCGAGGCGCTCGCCCAAGGCGGCACGTCGTTCGACGCGCTGTACGTGAACGTCAACGGCAACAGCGGCTACTTCGACCGCTCCCTGCAGGCGTACGGCCAGGAGGGCCGGCCGTGCCAGCGGTGCGGCACCCCCATCCGCCGCGACCCGTTCATGAACCGCTCGTCGTTCTGGTGCCCGCACTGCCAGCCGCGTCCGCGCAACGGGCGGTTCTGACTACGCTGGCCGCATGAGCCTGACCCTGCAGCCCATGAACGCCGAGCTCTTCGCGTCCTGGATGAGGCACGTGATGGGCTGGTACGCCCAGGGCAAGGTCGAGGCGGGGAGCTGGCCCGAGGACGGGGCGGTGGAGCGGGCGCTCCGGGAGAACGCCGAGCAGCTCCCGCAGGGACTGGACACGCCGCACAACGACTTCTTCGTCGGGACGGTCGACGACCGCGAGGTGGGCTACCTGTGGCTCTACACCGATCCCGCGCAGACCCCGCCGGCGACTGCGATCCAGGCCATCGAGGTCCTCGAGGGCGAACGCGGGCAGGGACTCGGCCGCGAGCTGCTGGAGGCCGCGGAGGGGTGGTGCGCCGACCACAGCATCCAGACGCTGCGCCTGCACGTCTTCGGGCGGAACACCACGGCCATCAACCTGTACGAGTCGGCGGGCTTCGAGACCACCAACGTCCTGATGGCCAAGACCATCCGATGACGGACGCCCCCTACGGCGACGAGGCGTACGAGCGCTTCGTCGACGAGCCGCCCAAGCGCTCCGGCCGCACCTCGTTCGAGCGCGACCGCGGACGCATCGTGCACTCCGCGGCGCTGCGCCGGCTGTCGGCCAAGACCCAGGTCATGGGCGCGGGCTTCGACGACTTCGTCCGCAACCGGCTGACCCACTCGCTGGAGGTCGCGCAGGTCGCCCGCGAGCTGGGCAAGGCGCTGGGCTGCGACCCGGACATCGTGGACTCCGCGGCTCTGGCCCACGACCTGGGGCACCCGCCGTTCGGCCACAACGGCGAGGTCGCGCTGGACGAGGCCGCGCAGTCCTGCGGCGGGTTCGAGGGCAACGCGCAGACGCTGCGGATCCTCAGCCGGCTGGAGTCCAAGGCGTTCGGGCCCGACGGTCGCAGCGTCGGGCTCAACCTCACCCGGGCCACCCTCTCGGCGTGCGTGAAGTACCCGTGGCGGCGGGGCGAGGTGCCGGAGGCTGCCGGCAAGTTCGGGGTCTACACCGACGACCTGCCCGTGTTCGACTGGCTGCGGGACGGCGCTCCCGCCCGGCGCCGACCGATCGAGGCGCAGGTCATGGACCTGGCCGACGACATCGCCTACTCGGTCCACGACGTCGAGGACGGCGTCGTGGGCGGCTGGTTCGGTCTGCGGGCCGGTGAGCTGGACACTGCGGCGATCCACGCCGTCGCCCGGGACTGGTACGACCACACGGCCACCGACGACCGCCTCGACGCGGCGCTCGAGCGCCTGCAGGAGATGCCGGAGTGGCCCACCACGGGGTTCGACGGCAGCCGTGCCGAGCGCGCCGTGCTCAAGAGCCTGACCAGCGCCCTGATCGGACGCTTCGCGCACGCGGCGGAGGCCGCGACCGTCCAGAGGTGGGGCGGCGGTCCGCTGACCCGTTTCGGGGCCGACCTGGAGGTGCCGACGGGCACCCGCGACGAGATCACGGTGCTGAAGTCCATCGCCGCGCACTACGTCATGCAGGCGCAGGACCGGGCCGGGCCGCTCAGTCGCCAGCGCGAGCTGCTCCTGGCCCTCGTCGATGCCCTGGACCGGTCCGAGGGCAGGCAGCTCGAGGCGGAGTTCGCCGAGGACTTCGCCCGCGCGGAGGACGATGCCGCCCGCCACCGGGTGCTGATCGACCAGGTCGCGAGCCTGACCGACGTGTCCGCCCGCGCCTGGGGCCTGCGCCTGCTGGGCTGACGGGGCTTGCCGCCCGTGGCGGGGTGGGTGGGGCCGACTAACATTCACCCCATGGCCGGGCTGATCAAGGACGAGGACATCCAGCTCGTCCGCGAACGCACCCGCATCGACGAGGTCGTCGAGCAGTACGTCACCCTCAAGAACGCCGGCGGCGGCTCCCGCAAGGGCCTGTGCCCGTTCCACGACGAGAAGTCCCCGTCCTTCAACGTGCGCCCGTCGGTGGGCTCGTACCACTGCTTCGGCTGCGGGGCCGGCGGCGACGTCTTCAAGTTCGTCATGGAGATCGAGGGCCTGAGCTTCGTCGAGACCGTCGAGCGTCTCGCCGCCAAGGCCGGCATCACGCTGCGCTACGAGGAGGGCAGCGGGCACACCGGTCCGCGCCGCGACCCCAACCAGCGCAACCGCCTGCTGGAGGCCCACCGCGAGGCCGGCGCGTTCTACGCCGCCGCGCTGCAGTCGTCACCGGACGCGCAGGCCGGTCGCCAGTTCGTCCAGGACCGCGGCTTCGACCAGGCTGCCGCCGAGCTGTTCGGCATGGGGTTCGCGCCGCGCGGAGGAGAGGCGCTCGTCGCCCACCTGCGGGGCAAGGGGTTCTCCGAGGACGAGCTCGTCACCGGCGGGCTCGCCAACCGCGGCACCCGCGGTCTCTACGACAAGTTCCGTGGCCGGCTGCTGTGGCCGATCCGGGAGATGACCGGCGAGATCATCGGCTTCGGCGCGCGCCGGATGTTCGACGACGACCGGGTCGAGGCGAAGTACCTCAACAGCCCCGAGACGCCCATCTACAAGAAGTCCCAGGTCCTCTACGGCATCGACCTGGCCCGCCGGTCGATCTCGTCCTCCAGCCAGGCGGTCATCGTCGAGGGCTACACCGACGTCATGGCGTGCCACCTCGCCGGCGTCACGACGGCCGTGGCCACGTGCGGCACGGCGTTCGGTGAGGACCACGCACGGGTCATGCGCCGACTCATGCTCGACGACCAGGCGTTCCACGGCGAGGTCATCTTCACCTTCGACGGCGACGAGGCCGGCCAGCGCGCCGCGCTCAAGACGTTCAGCGGCGACCAGCAGTTCGTCGCGCAGACGTACGTGGCGGTGGAGCCGCGGGGCATGGACCCGTGCGACCTGCGGCTGGCCGACGGTGACGCGGCCGTCCGCGACCTGGTGGCGTCCCGCATCCCGCTGTACCGCTTCGTGCTGGACAACCTGCTCGGCAAGTACGACCTCGACCGCGGCGACCAGCGCGTGGACGCGGTCCGCGAGGCCGTCGGGCTCGCCTCGGCGATCCGCGACAAGTCCAAGGTCGACGAGCTGCTGCGGGAGATCGCGGGCCGCGTCGGCACCGACGTCGACCAGGTGCGGGCCGAGCACCGCCGTCGCGTCGCCACGTCGTCCAAGGGCGGCCAGCCGGTCACCCACGACGCGCCCACCGCGTCGATGCCGTCGCCGGCGGTCAACTTCGGCCAGCCGCAGTTCGCCGACGAGCGCGAGGCGTTGAAGGCGATCGTCCAGCACCCGCACCTGGCTGCGAAGCTCGCCGACGACATCGACGACAATGACTTCACGCACCCGATCTCCAAGCTGCTGTGGAAGCACATCGAGGCCATGCCGTGGCCGACCGGCCCCAACCCGAACTGGCTGCCCCAGCTGTCGGACTCGGTCCACGACGAGGACGCCAAGCGCATCCTGTCCATCGCGGCGGTCGAGCCGATGCGCGCGCGGGAGGGCAACACCGCGGCGGTGGTTTCGTCGATCCTCATGCGCCTGCAGCTGCTCACGCTGAGCCGCAGGATCGCCGAGATCAAGTCCAAGCTGCAGCGCACCAACCCCATCGACGAGGCCGAGACGTACAACCGCATGTTCGGTGACCTGATCGCCCTCGAGCAGCAGTTCCGCACGCTGCGCGACCGGTCGCTGAGCGGCGACGTCCCCAGCTGAGAGCCGGCCGCGCGCGATCCACAGGCGGCCGCCTCACCACTGTCCGTCGGCACGCCGTCGCCGCAGGCTGGCGGGGTGGATCGATTCGTCCGTGAGCTGATGTCCCTGCCCATCCTGGACGCCGAGCAGGAGCGGGCCCTGGCCGTGGCGGCCCATCAGGGCGACGCCGACGCCCGCGTCGCGCTGATCACCGCGGGCCTGCGCTCCGTCGCCCTGCGGGCCCGCCTGCTCGGTCTGACGGGGGAGGAGATGCGGGACGCCGTGCAGGCAGGTGCGGTCGGGCTCATCCGCGCCGTGGACCGGTTCGACCCCGATCGCGGCGTCCGCCTCGCGACGTACGCGTGGCACTGGATCGGCGCCGAGATGTCGGTCGGTCGACGTGACGACCTGCCGCTCGACGGGGTCGACCCGCCGTACGACGACTCCGCGACGCACGACGAGTCCCTGCTCGACGGACTCTCCGACGACGCCGCCGACGTGCTGCGTCTGCGGTTCGGGCTGGGGCCCGACGGCGGTCCGCCGATGTCCAGGATCGCCGTGGCACAGCGGTTGGGGGTCAGTGTGACGAGGATCAGATCGGTCGAGGGGAAGGCGATGCGACAACTCCGGGAGCGACTTGCTAAAGTTGTCGACCGTGCTCCTCTTCACCGAGAAGCCGATCCCCCATAGCTCAATTGGCAGAGCATTCGACTGTTAATCGGAGGGTTCTTGGTTCGAGTCCAAGTGGGGGAGCAGGACCCACGAAACCCCCGCTTCGGCGGGGGTTTCGTCGTTTCCGGCACGACGCGGACGGCGGGGAACGACCCCGTCTGGAAGGATGCGGAGCATGGTGTCCTCCGGGCCGGGCCTCGACCCGTGAACGCGCCGACGCCCGTGCGCCTCGGCTCCTGGCCGACACCCCTCGAGCCCATGCCGCGACTGGGCGTCCACCTGGGGCTCGGGCCCGACGACCTGTGGATCAAACGGGACGACCTGTTCGGCCTGGGCGGCGGCGGGAACAAGGCGCGCAAGCTCGAACGGACGATGGCCCAGGCGATGCAGTGGGGCGCCGACGTGGTGATCACGAGCGGCGCCCCGCAGAGCAATCACGCGCGCCTGACCGCCGCGGCGGGAGCGCGACTCGGGCTGCCCGTCGTCCTGGTGCTCGAAGGCGTCGACCCTGACACCGAGAGCGGCAACCTCCTGCTGGACCGGATGCTGGGCGCCCACCTCGTCTGGGCCGGGGAGGTCGACGGTGAGGGTCTCGAGGCAGCCGTTCAGGCCGAGGCCGACGCAGCCGCGTCCACGGGCCGCAAGGCCGGGATCATCCCGTTCGGCGGGTCCAACGCCGTCGGGGCCGGAGCCTACGAGGAAGCCGGTCGCGAGCTCCTGCACCAGATGCCGACGCTCGACCGGGTGGTCGTCGCCGTCGGCTCCGGCGGCACGATGGCCGGACTCGTCAGCGCACTGGGCCCGGACCGGGTGACGGGCGTGGACACCGGCGCCGTCCCGGACGCCGTCGAGCGCGTCCTGGGCCTGTGGCAGGCCCTCGACCCGTCCGCAGGTGGCACAGCGACCGACCTCGTCGTGCGGGACGACCTCGTCGGCCGCGGGTACGGCGTGCTGTCGGACGACATCCGGGAGGCGATGCAGCTGTTCGCCCGCACGGAGGGCGTCATCCTCGACCCCGTGTACACCGGCCGCGCGGGTGCCGGCCTGATCAGCGGGGTCCGCGAGGGGACGATCACGGCGGGGGAGCGGACGGTCTTCCTGCACTCCGGCGGACTTCCGGGACTCTTCGGGCACGCCGACGTCTCGCCGTGGCGGGACGTCCCTCCGCGCGACTGATCGCCCCGGGCGTCAGAGGCGCAGTGCGGTCTGGACCAGGTCGGCGACGGCGCGCGAGCGGCTGTGCGACGGCCAGGCGATGACGGTGGTCACGGTCGGGGCGTCGACGACCGGCACGGCGACCAGGTCGTCGTGCAGCTGGGCCCGGCACGAGTCGGGCGCCATCATCAGGGTCCGCCCCAGCGAGACGAGCTGGAGCAGCTGGGAGTGGCTGTGGACCTCGGGCCCGGGCCCGTCGGGATAGGAGCCGTCGGTACCCGGCCACCGCGGCAGCGGCAGGTCGGGGACGTCGGTGAGATCGTCGACGCGCAGCCCCTGACGGGTGGTGAGGGCGTGACCGGCGGGAAGGACCGCGACCTGTCCCTCGGTGACGAGCGCCTCGTGGTCGAGGCCGGAGACGTCGTCGAAGGGCCGGTGGAGGAGCGCCACGTCGGCGCGGCCGGTGCGGAGCAGGCGCTCCTGCTCGCCCGGACCGCAGAGGACCACGTCGACGGTGATCGATCCGGGGTCCGCGGCGTACCGGTGCAGGAGCTTGGCCAGCAGCTCGCTGGAGGCTCCCGCCTTGGTCGCGAGGACGACGGAGGGTGCTCCCGGTCCGTCGGCGGCCGCGCGCCGGGCGCGGTGCTCGGCGGCCTCCACCGCGTCCAGGGCTGCGCGTCCTTCGTGCAGGAGGACCTCGCCCGCGGGGGTCAGCGTCACCGATCGACTGGTGCGTTCCAGGAGGGTGGCACCCAGTCGGCGCTCCAGCTGGCTGATCGCCCGGGACAGCGGCGGCTGGGCGATGCCGAGCCGCTCGGCGGCGCGTCCGAAGTGCAGCTCCTCGGCGACGGCGACGAAGTACCGCAGCTCCCGGGTCTCCATGCGCCGAGCGTATCAACGCAGCCATACCCGTGGGGTATCGCTGCAGACCCACATGGTGTTGGGGGTCGTCCGCGCGGTTCCGCATGCTCGAGGACATGAGTGAGAACAAGACAGCACTGGTGACAGGCGCGAACAAGGGCATCGGCTACGAGATCGCGGCGGGCCTCGGCGCGCTCGGATGGAGCGTGGGCGTGGGGGCGCGCGACCGGACCCGGCGCGAGGAGGCGGTGGCCCGCCTGCGTGAGGCCGGGGTGGACGCCTTCGCCGTGCCGCTGGACGTCACCGACGACGACAGCGTCGCGGCCGCCGTGGACCTGGTCCGCGAACGGGCCGGCCGCCTCGACGCCCTGGTCAACAACGCCGGGATCACCGGCGGTGGACCGCAGCAACCGACCACCGTCGACCTCGACATCATCCGGACGGTCGTCGAGACGAACGTGCTCGGGGTCATCCGGGTCACGAACGCGATGCTGCCGCTGCTGCGCCTCTCGCCGAGCCCGCGGATCGTCCACATGTCCAGCAGCGTCGGATCCCTGACGCGCCAGTCCGGATCTGGTGGCGAGCTGACCACCGGGCCCGTTGCCGCGGCCTACTCGACCTCCAAGACCTTCCTCAACGCGGTGATGATCCAGTACGTCCGAGAGCTGGACGGGACCGACATCCTCATGAACGCCGCCTGTCCAGGCTTCGTCGCGACCGACCTCAACGGCTTCCGCGGCGTGCGGACGCCCGGGCAGGGCGCGGCCACCGCGATCCGACTGGCGACGCTTCCCGACGGCGGCCCGACCGGTGGCTTCTTCGAGGACGCGGGCCTCGTCCCTTGGTGAGTCGGGCGGCGGTGCTTCTGCCACCGTATGGGCCCGATTTCGGCCTCATACGGTGGCGCACCCACCGCCGCTCGCCCACGGGGAGGACGAACGGGCATGCGCATGTGCCGGTTGCGGGGTTCACTGGGTGAGGTGGGCCGGCCGGCACCACACGAGCGCCATGACGGGAGCAAACGATGCGCCAGGTGGTCATGTACGGGCCCGGGGACGTGCGGGTCGAGGAGCGCGACGACCCGCAGATCGTCGAGCCGACCGACGCCGTCATTCGTGTCTCGGCGACCTGCATCTGCGGCAGCGACCTGTGGCCGTACCGCGCGGCCGAGCCGGTGGACCACCAGGTGATGGGCCACGAGTACGTCGGCGTGGTCGAGCAGATCGGCTCGCAGGTCCGTACCGTCTCGGTCGGCGACTTCGTCGTCGGTTCCTTCTGGGCGTCGGACAACACGTGCGAGATCTGCCGGGCCGGCTACCAGTCCCACTGCGTCCACCGCGTGCCCATGGGGATGATCGGCACGCAGTCCGAGCTCGCCCGCATCCCGCTGGCGGACGGCACCCTGGTCGCCACCCCGGGGATGCCGGACGCCGACCTGGTCCCCTCGCTCCTCGCCGCCTCGGACGTTCTGGGCACGGGGTGGTTCGCGGCGGTCGCTGCGGAAGCCGGGCCCGGGAAGACCGTCGCCGTGGTCGGCGACGGTGCCGTGGGGCTGCTTGCCGTTCTCGCAGCGTCCCGGCTCGGGGCCGAGCGGATCATCGCGGTCAGCCGCCACGCGGACCGTCAGGCCCTGGCCCGCGAGTTCGGCGCCACGGAGATCGTGGAGGAGCGGGGTGATGCGGGCGTGGACCGGGTGAAGGAGCTGACGGACGGTCTCGGCGCGCACTCGGTGATCGAGGCGGTCGGCACGCAGGAAGCCATGATGCAGGCCATCGCTTCGACGCGTCCGGGTGGGCACGTCGGCTTCGTCGGTGTCTCGCACGACGTCGCGATCCCCGGGGACGCACTCTTCATGTCGGGGGTCCATCTCCATGGTGGTCCCGCCCCGGTGCGCCAGTACCTGCCGGAGCTGGTCCAGCTCATCTGGGACCGCACGATCGACCCAGGCAAGGTCTTCGACCTGACGTTACCCCTCGACCAGGCCGCCGACGGGTACCAGGCGATGGACGAGCGGACGGCGATCAAGGTGCTCCTGAAGCCGTGAGCCGCCGCCGACGGACGAGGGAGACGGGCATGGCCGAGCTGCCCACACGGCTGTCGAGGGGCGTGCTCGACGCCGGGGGCCGCGGCCTCAGTGCCGCCTTCGGTCTCGTGGCCCGCGTGCGGCCTGCCGCCAAGCCGCTGCACCCGCGAGGGCGCCTGTACGACGCGGTCATCCAGCGGCAGGGCCTGTGCGAGCCGGTCGGGGTGCCGTTCATCGACGAGCCCGGCACGACGTCCGCCCTGGTCAGGGTGTCCCGCGCCCTCGGTCTGCCGCCGGCGCTGCCGGACATCCATGGCATGGCCATCCGCCTGCCGGTCGACGGTGGGCGCCACGCAGACATCCTCCTGGCGGCGACGGGCCTCGGTCGCATCAGCCGGTACGTGCTCCTGCCCGGAGCCAGCGCGGACCACCGGTCGTACTCGACGCTCATCCCGTACGAGACGTCCGGCGGCCCGCTCAACCTGGCCGCCATCCCCGTGCAGGGCGAGTACCGGGCGTTCGACCTGGCGTGTGCCCACACGCAGGAGAAGTGGACGATCTTCGCCCGCATGCGTCTCGAGGAGTCGCCGGCGCAGGAGCAGGTCACGTTCGACCCGGTGCTCAACACGCTGCCCGGCCTGGGCTACTACGACTGGGCGGTGCGCCTGCGCGAGCGCGCCTACCGGGCCGCACGCCGCTCCCGGGCCGACGACTGACTCACCCGCCCCATGCCAGGTTGAAGACCTCGAACGCGGCTGCGTGGGTGGTGCCGAGGCGCGAGCCGGTGGGACGCGACACGCCCGCCAGGAACTCGGCCGGGTCGAAGTCCTCCCACCCCAGCCCGTCGATGTACGCCTTGTGGGCCGCGAGGGATTCCACGCCACGGTCGAAGGTGTCGGTCGTGTCGACGGCATGGGTCGCGTCGGGGGACCCGGCGGCCCACACCTGCTTGACCCCGCCCCACGGCACCAGGCCCTCGACGAGCTGCTCGGGGAAGATCCACCGGTTGCCGGCGTCGCTGGCCGCGTTGAGGGCCGCGCGGCCGACCGCCATGTGGTCGGGCTGGTTGGGTGCCGAGCCGCCCCAGGTCTCGCGGAAGTTGTTGGTCACGATGATCTCGGGACGGTGCTTGCGCACGACCGCGCTGATCGCGCGGCGCAGCGACACGCCGTACTCCAGCACCCCGTCGGGCAGGCCGAGGAACTCGACCGTGTCGGCCCCGACGATGCTGGCGGACGCGATCTGCTCGTCCATCCGCACGCCGCGGCACACATCGGGCGCGAGGGCGTCGATGCCCGCCTCGCCGCTCGTGACCATGCAGTAGACGACGGTCTTGCCCTGTCCGGTCCACCTGGCCACGGCTGCTGCAGCGCCGAACTCGACGTCGTCCGGGTGCGCCACGACGACCAGGGCGCGGTCCCAGCTCTCGTCGACGGGTTCCAGGGGTGAGGGCTCCATGTCGGTAGGCTAAGCCCGCATTCCCTCGGGGAGGTAGCTCAGCTGGTTAGAGCAGGGGACTCATAATCCCTGGGTCGCGGGTTCGAGCCCCGCCCTCCCTACTGACAGAAAGGCCGGCCATGCGCGATGCGGCGATCTTCGACATGGACGGCACACTGTGCGACACCACGAGCATCCAGCACCTCGTCGAGGGTGACGACCGGGACTTCGCGGCGTTCCACGCGGCGTCCGCGGACTGCCCCGCGCACGCCGACGTCGTGCAGGCCGCCCGCACCCAGCACGAGCAGGGACGCGCCGTGCTCGTCGTGACGTCCCGCGAGTTCATCTGGCGCGATCTCACGCTGGACTGGCTGGTGGCGCACGACGTCCCGTACGACGCGCTGTACATGCGGATCGTCGGCGACTACCGCAAGGACGTCGTCATCAAGCGCGAGATCCTCGAGCGGATCACCGCCGACGGCTACACCGTGCTCGAGGCGTGGGACGACAAGCCGTCCGTGATCGACCTCTGGCGCGAGCACGACATCGCCGTGCACGTCGTCGGGTGAGGGCTACAGGCCGAAGGTCGCCCGCTGGTCCTCGGGGACGAGCTCGAGGAACGCGGGGTTGTCGCGGATGACCTTGGGGACGAACGGGCAGTAGGGCAGCACCGTGCCACCGCGCGAGGCGATCTCGTCGAGCGCGCCGGTGACGAGCTTCCCGCCGATGCCCTGGCCCTCGAACTGCGAGAACACGCGGGTGTGGGGGAGCGCGTACTCGTCCCCGTCCTTGCGATAATCGACGAAGCCGGCGAGCTCGCCGTCGACCATGATCTCGAAGCGGGAATCGGTGGGGTTGTCCTGCACTGTGGTCGTCATCCGACATTCTCCTCGGGTGGGATGTTGTCTGTGGACGTGAAAGTACGACACAATGGTCGCAGGTGCACCCAAGACGCTGGGGAAGGCGACACTAGGGAGGCACCGATGAACATGTCTTCGCCGACGATCCTCACGCGGGGAGTGCTTTTTGTGCACTCGTCCGCGTCTGCGCTGTGCCCGCACGTCGAGTGGGCGGCGGCCGGAGTGCTGGGCGGTACGCCTGACATCTCCTGGGTTCCGCAGCCGGTCGAGCCGGGCACGTACCGGGCCGAGCTCTCGTGGCAGGCACCGGTCGGCACCGCGGCTGCGCTGGCGTCCGCCCTGCGCGGCTGGGAGCAGCTGCGGTTCGAGGTCACCGAGGAGCCGACGGCGTCCAGCGAGGGCGCACGCTACTCGTACACCCCGAAGCTGGGGATCTTCCACGCGATGACGGGCCTGCACGGCGACATCCTCATCCCCGAGGACCGCATCAAGGCGTTCCGCGTCAAGGCGTCGCTCGGCGAGGTCGACATCGAGACCGCGCTGGACGGCCTGCTGGGTGTCGCGTGGGACGCCGAGCTCGAGCCGTTCCGGCACGCCGGCGACGGCGCCCCGGTGCGCTGGCTGCACCAGGTCATCTGAGGCCGGGGTACGGCGTCAGCCGATCTCGACCTCGACCAGGGGCGTGGACAGTCCGGTGACGGTGTTCTTGACCCGGAACTCGCGCCCACCGGTGCGGGACGTGTAGAGCTCGGTCCGGAACTCGCCGCCGTCCCGGGTGGTGGTCTGGATCGGGAAGTCGTCCCACTCCTTGTCGCCGCCGACGTCGCGGACCTGGACCTGGAGGTTCTGGCCCGCGTCGCTGTCGGGGAACGCGCCGGACAGGTAGAAGCGCTCACCCGGCGAGACGCGCGTGCCGGAGGCCTCGATCGTGGGCTTCGGCGCCTCCTCGGGCGACGTCGGCTTCGGGGAGGGCTTCGGCTTGGGGGCCTTGGTGGGCTCCGGGGTGGCCGACGCGGTGATCGGCGGCAGCTTGACCGTGCCGATGCCGCTGGCGCTCACCAGTGCGGCGCCTCCGATGCCCAGGACGCCACCGATGAACAGACCGGTCAGCGCGAATCGGGTGGCGAACCATGCGGGGTTCCCGCGGCGCTCGCGCTCATCAGGGGTCACGTCTCATACCTCGTTGCTCGGCGGTGGAGTGTTCGCCACGACGACGGCACGGTCGGTGCGTCGAGGGGCGGTTGAGAGCCATCATGCCGGACGACGGCGTCGATGGCGTCCTGCACGGTGACCATGGAGTCGATCGTGTCGTCGGAGAGGTAGAGCCCGAAGCGACGGCCCAGCTCCTCGCCCACCTCGACGATGGTCAGCGAGTCGGTGCCCAGGTCCTTCAGGACCGCGTCGGGCGTCACGGAGTCGGGCGGACAGCCCAGCACACGGACCAAGATGTCGGTCAGCTGCTCGAGAACTGCGGACGACGACGACACCCGGCCAGTCTATCGGCGTCGTGCGACGCGTCACGCCCTGGTCGTTCGCCGTACCGGCCGTACGTCACGCGCCTAGACTGGCGTGATGGAGAGCGTCGAGGACGTCCAGCACGTCCTGGTGCACGGCTATCGTCGGGCGTACCGCATCTGCGGCTCCGGCCCGGTGCTCCTGCTGCTGCACGGCCTCGGCTGCGACTCGTCGACCTGGGCGCCCGTCATGCCTGCGCTGGCCGAGCGGTACACCGTGATCGCGCCGGACCTGCTGGGCCACGGCGAGTCCGACAAGCCCGACGCCGACTACTCGCTGGGCGCCTACGCGAACGGCATGCGGGACCTGCTCACGGTGCTGGGCATCGACAAGGTCACGGTCGTCGGTCACAGCTTCGGGGGAGGGGTCGCGATGCAGTTCGCGTACCAGTTCCCCGAACGCACCGAGCGGGTCGTCCTGGTGTCCACGGGCGGCCTCGGCAAGGAGGTCACCCCGCTCATCCGTCTGCTGACCGTCCCGGGCAGCGGCCTGGCCATCGGTGCCGCGACCCTCGGGCCGCTCCGCCCCCTGGTGAGCACTGCGATGCGTACGCTCGCCCGGCTGCCAATGCGGGCGACCCGTGACCTCGACGAGGTGGCCGGGATCTACGAGGCGCTCGCCGACCCGGCTCAGCGCCGGGCGGTGCAGCGCGTCACCAGCCACGTCCTCAACTGGCGCGGCCAGTTCGTCACGATGACCGATCGCAGCTATCTGGCGCGGTTGATGCCCGTGCTGGTCGTCTGGGGGCGCGACGACATGGTCATCCCGTCGGCGCACGCAGATCTCGCGCCCACGGACGTGTCCGACGTGCACGTCCTCGAGGACTCCGGGCACTTCCCGCACAAGGACCATCCCGAGCAGTTCGCCCGCCTGGTGACGGAGTTCATCGACCACCACGAGCCGGCGCACTACCACCGCGGACGGTGGAGGGCCGTGCTGCGTCGTGGCAACCAGTACGAGCTCGAGAGCGTCACCCCCGAGGGCGTCGCCCCCGCAACCGGCTGACCTCGGTCGTACGACCCGTCAGGGCTTCGTGGTGACGGCTGCAGGTGCGTCGTCGGGTGCGACCGTCGTCGGGGCCGGGTCGCCGTCTTCGTGCGCGGTGGCCGACCTCTTGCGTCTCTGCCGGCGGGTGTTGCCGGTGACCAGTGCGCCGATCCAGACCGCCACGCCGCCGATGACCAGACCGCCGATGTCGTCCGCGATGTAGTGCCAGCCGAGGTAGAGCGTCGCCAGCACGGTGAAGCCCAGGTAGATCCAGGCCGTGTACCGGACGGCCCGGGCGATGCCGGCGAAGTGCAGGAACAGGGCCAGCGTGAAGACGACCGACACGTGGAGCGAGGCGAAGCCCGCGATGCCGTAGATCTTGTCGCCCTGCGGGTCCTCCTTGAACCCGAACGCACCGCGCAGCAGGGACATCTGCAGCTGCGTGGCCCCGTTGTCGGGGAGGTCCGCGAAGCGTTGCGGCTCGTAGAACGCCGGGCCGAGCGTCGGCAGGCTGTAGTAGCTGACCACGCCGAGCACCCAGTTGAGGCTGACCGCCGTGGCGTACCAGGCGCCGACCGTGAAGTCGCGGTGCAGCACCAGCACCGCACCGACCGTGATCGGGACGACGGGGAGGTACAGCACGTACAGCACCGCCAGCACCTGGGCGGCGATCGTCGTGCCCAGGAGGTCGTGCAGGACCGTGGCCGGGTTGTTCCCGAAGAACATCCAGTGGTCGAGCTCGAGCAGCTGCCGGTCGTGGAGCGAGTTGCCCGTCAGGAGCGGCAGGTAGCTCTTCAGGTTCCGGTAGCTGACGTAGCAGATGTAGAACGAGATCATGCCGGTCGCGACGTGCAGCACCCGGTGCAGGCTCCACTCGTCACGCACGATCGTCTTGACGCCGGAGAACGCGTTCCTGAACCCGTAGCGGTAGATCGACTGCGGCAGGATCGCGACCGCGAAGATCAGCAGGCCGATCATCGGCAGGCGGATGTAGGCCGGTCCGAGGAAGCCCTCGGGGTCCTTCAGGCCCACATCCAGGTGCTGCGAGTAGTAGATGGTCACGAGGCCCACCACGAGTGAGAGGCAGAACGCGAACGCGTACGGCCAGCGGAGGAACGCAGCAGGCCAACGGAGCATGGACGTCATCTTAAACGTCCATGCTGAGAGCCCGCTGCGAACCCCGTCTCAGGCGTCGCCGCCGACCTGCTCGACCCCTGCGACCGCGGTCGGATCGTCGATGCGGAACTTGGCGAAAGCCTCACGGACCGTCTCGGAACGGACCGATCCCTGCTGGGCCAGGCTCTGCAGGACGCCGACCACGATCGACTCCGTGTCGACCTGGAACGTGCGCCGTGCGGCCGCCCGGGTGTCGGCGAAGCCGAACCCGTCCGTGCCGAGCGACTGCCACGGTCCGGGGACCCAGCGGGCGATCTGGTCGGGCACGGCGCGCATGTAGTCGCTGACCGCGACGGTCACCGCGGACGTGTCCATGAGCCGCGACGTGATGTACGGGACACGGCTGTACTCGCCCGGGTGGTTGAGGTTCCACTTCTCGGCCGACACCGCGTCGCGGGCCAGCTCGTTCCAGGAGGTCACCGACCAGACGTCGGCGGCGACGCCGTAGTCCTCCGCGAGGATCTCCTGCGCCTTGAGCGCCCACGGCACGGCGACGCCGGAGGCCATGATGCGCGCCGTGACGTTGCCCTCGGAGGCCTTCTTGTAGATGTACGCGCCCTTGAGGAGCCCCTCGACGTCGACGTCAGCGGGCTCGGCGGGCTGGTTGAACGCCTCGTTGTAGACGGTGAGGTAGTAGATGATGTCCTCGCCGTGCGGGTGCGCGTCCGTCGTGCCGTACATCCGCTCGAGGCCGGCCTTGACGATGTGGCTGATCTCGAAGCTGAACGCCGGGTCGTAGTGGACGACCGCAGGGTTCGTCTGCGCGATGAGCGGGGAGTGCCCGTCGGCGTGCTGCAGGCCCTCGCCGGTGAGCGTCGTCCGGCCGGCGGTGGCGCCGATCAGGAAGCCGCGCGCCAGCTGGTCGGCCATCGCCCAGATCGAGTCGGCGGTCCGCTGGAAGCCGAACATCGAGTAGAAGAGGTAGACCGGGATCATCGGCTCGCCGTGCGTGGAGTACGAGCTGCCGGCCGCGATCGCCGACGCCATGGCGCCGGCCTCGCTGATGCCTTCGTGCAGCAGCTGGCCCTGGGCCGACTCCTTGTACGCCAGCAGCAACTTGCGGTCGACCGACTCGTACGTCTGGCCGGCCGGGTTGTAGATCTTGGCCGACGGGAACATCGAGTCCATGCCGAACGTGCGGTACTCGTCGGGTGCGATCGGGACGATGCGACGTCCGATCTCCGGATCCTTCATGAGATCGCGCAGCAGCCGGACGAATGCCATCGTCGTGGCGATCTGCTGCTTGCCCGAGCCCTTCTTGAGCTCCTCGTAGACCGCCGGGTCCGGCAGCTTGACCGTCGTCGGGTTCACGATGCGCTTGGGCAGCGAGCCGCCCAGCGACTCCCGACGCGCCTTCATGTACTGGATCTCTTCGCTGTCCTCGCCCGGGTGGTAGAACGGCGCGATGTCGCTCCCGTCGATCTGCTCGTCGGTGACCGGGATGTTGAGGCGGTCGCGGAAGCCCTTGAGGTCGTCCTTGGTGAGCTTCTTCATCTGGTGGGTCGCGTTGCGTCCGGCGAAGGACTCCAGCAGCCAGCCCTTGACGGTGTGCGCCAGGATGACGGTCGGCTGACCGGTGTGCTTCTGCGCGGCCTCGAAGGCGGCGTAGACCTTGCGGTAGTCGTGGCCACCGCGGGGGAGACGCTCGATGTCCTCGTCGGACAGGTGCTCGACCATCTTGCGCAGCCGGGGATCGGGACCGAAGAAGTTCTCGCGGTTGTACGCGCCGGTCTCGACCGAGAGCGTCTGGAACTCGCCGTCGGGGGTGCGGTTCATCTGGTTGACGAGCACGCCGTCGGTGTCGCGGGCGAGCAGGTCGTCCCACTCGCGTCCCCAGACGACCTTGATGACGTTCCAGCCGGCGCCACGGAACGTGGACTCCAGCTCCTGGATGATCTTGCCGTTGCCGCGCACCGGTCCGTCGAGCTGCTGCAGGTTGCAGTTGACGACGAACGTGAGGTTGTCGAGCTCCTCGCGGGCGGCGACGCCGATCGCGCCGAGCGACTCGACCTCACCCATCTCGCCGTCACCGAGGAACGCCCAGACGTGCTGCTGGCTGGTGTCCTTGATGCCACGGTTGTGCAGGTAGCGGTTGAACCGCGCCTGGTAGATCGCGTTGATCGCGCCGAGACCCATCGAGACCGTGGGGAACTCCCAGTAGTCCTGCATGAGTCGCGGGTGCGGGTACGACGACAGGCCGTTGCCGGCGCCGTGCGAGTGCTCCTGGCGGAACCGGTCGAGCTGCGTCTCGCTGAGCCCGCCCTCGAGGAACGAGCGGGCGTAGATACCGGGAGCCGCGTGGCCCTGGAAGTAGATCTGGTCACCGCCGCCGGGGTGGTCCTTGCCGCGGAAGAAGTGGTTGAAACCGACTTCGTACAGGCTGGCGGCGGACTGGTACGACGCGATGTGACCGCCGACGCCGAGGCCGGGACGGTTCGCACGCGACACCATGACGGCGGCGTTCCAGCGGATGAACGCGCGGATGCGGCGCTCGATCGCCTCGTTGCCCGGGAACCACGGCTCGCGCTCCGGGGGGATGGTGTTGATGTAGTCGGTGCTGCGCAGCGCGGGGACTCCCACGTTCTGCTCGCGAGCGCGCTCGAGGAGCTTCAGCATCACGTAGCGCGCGCGGCTGCGGCCGCGACTGTCGACCATCTCGTCGAGGGAGCTCAACCACTCGGCCGTCTCATCGGGGTCGATGTCGGGCAGTTGGGTCGGAAGACCCTCGTGGATGACTGTCGGACGTTCTTGACCGGATTGCGGCATGTTCTCTCCCAGATGTCTTGTGGACGTGTCCATCATTCCACTCCGGGTTCGCTACTGTGATACCGGCAACGCTGCTGATCAACCTACTTCCGAGTAGGTTTTCATCGAATTTGAGGAGACATACCGGTGGACGCGGGCAAGCTGGGGTTCGAACCTGACACCGTCATCCAGGAACTTGGTTGGGATGAGGACGTCGACGAGGAGCTCCGGGTCGAGATCGAGCGTCACACCGGCAACAACCTGGTGGACGGCGAGCACGGCGAGGATGTCGAAGGTGTGGTCCTTTGGTGGCGTGATGGCGACGGTGATCTGACCGATGCGCTCGTCGACTCACTGCAGGACCTGATCGAGGGTGGCTCGGTGTGGCTGCTGACGCCGAAGGTGGGCCGGGACAACTACGTCCCGGGCGCTGACGTCGTCGAGGCGGCGGAGATCGCTGGGCTGTCGGTGACGACGACGTCGTCGGCGACCGCGGACTGGGCCGCCACCCGACTCACCGCGCATAAGCGCTGAGACCGAGGGCGCTCTGCGCCCGAGCGTCGAAGCGCGCCAGCGAAGCGTGAGCGTCACACGCCGAAGGCGTCAGCGCGAGGCGCTGAGACCGAGGGCGCTCTGCGCCCGAGCGTCGAAGCGCGCCAGCGAAGCGTGAGCGTCACACGCCGAAGGCGTCAGCGCGAGGCGTGGTGAGAAAGAAGGCTCGCCCGACCCGGAAGCGCGCCAGCGAAGCGTGAGCGTGACACGCCGAAGGCGTCAGCGCGAGGCGTGGTGAGAAAGAAGGCTCGAGCGACCCCAGGGGCGAACCCGACCCCGGGAGACCCGACCCCCGACACTCACCGAGCCCGCCCACCCCACCTCTCGTACGCTGGCGCCATGACTCTCACGATCGGCGAACCCGCCCCCGACTTCACCCTCAAGAGCCAGCACGGTGAGGACGTCACTTTGTCGTCGTTCCGCGGCGACAAGAACGTCGTCCTGGTGTTCTTCCCGTTCGCGTTCAGCGGCATCTGCACGGGTGAGCTGTGCGAGATCCGTGACAACCTCAGCGCGTTCGAGACCGACAATGCCGAGGTGCTCGCGGTCTCGTGCGACCACTTCTTCTCCAACCGGGCGTTCGCGGACCGTGACGGCTACGAGTTCCCGATCCTGAGCGACTTCTGGCCGCACGGCGACGTCTCGCGTGCGTACGGCACGTTCAACGACGGCGCGGGTGCGCCGAACCGGGGAACGTTCGTCATCGACCGCGAGGGAGTCCTGCGCTGGCAGGTCGTCAACGGCATCGGCGACGCCCGCGACCTGGGTGCATATCGCAAGGCCCTCGCCGACCTGTCTTGAGGCGAACGTCCCACTAACCTGAAATCTTGCAAATCGGCTGCGGCCGGCTGCGCGGATGCACCATGATGAGCGTGCTGCGGCTGCCAGGGACCCGAGACCTTGGCAGCCGCCGCTTTGCGTGGCGGCGGCCCCCACGGATGGCGGCCCGCACCCGCGTCTGCGGTAGTGTTCCGCAGGTCCTGAGGGCGAATAGCTCAGTTGGTTAGAGCATCCGGTTTACACCCGGAAGGTCGGGGGTTCGAGTCCCTCTTCGCCCACCGTACGAATTCGCCGAAATGTCGGTGATTCCCTCGGCAAGCGTACCGGTCGCCAGCCCGTTTTCGGCGTCGCGACCAAACGATTCGACCGCCTGCACGGACACGGCAACGCGGCTGTCATTGACCGTCGGCTCGACCAAAGCGCGGCGACTCCGAGCGCCAGTGGGCTCAGGATTGGCCGGGAGTCGCATCACGTATTGGTGAAGGACTCCGCTGGTCGGACTTCGGTGACAGGATGACCGCGTGACGAAACTCTACGACTTGTTTGGGCTGGAGAACGGCCCGAAGTTCCGCAGCCGAGGGTGGATCAAGTTCCAATTGATCGTATTTGCTTTGTTCGGATCACTTGAGGTAGCGCTGCTCATCGAGGCGCTCATCGATGGAAGCACGAAGGGCGTCATGTTTTACGGTGCGTCCACGCTGATGTTCGGGGCCCTCTTCGCCGTGTCAGTTCACCAGTGACATAAGTACGGTCACAGTAAACGCGCTCAGTAGGCAGTGCTGGCACGATGCCCTTCCCGCCCCCTGGTCTGCCGACGGCCACAGAGGCGTCAGCAATCGACTGTAAATTTGTCACCCAGTTCTGCCTGCACGGCTGACGCCAAGGCGGCGAGTTCGAGCGCCCAGGTGCGCCTTTCTCGACGTCGCTTGAGCGGGTTCTTCGGGATGGGCGCGAGGCACCAGTCGTTATAGGCCACCAGTCGAGAGATGACGGACGGGCTCAGAGTCGGCCAATCTGAGGGCTGGGTCGGACCATCCTCATTCCATAGCGGGAGCCAGCCGCCCAGGTCAGAGAGAATGCGCAGCTCCGTTGTCATGCACCCCATGGTGTCACCGGGCAGACCGCCTGCGTGCTTCGATCACTCACCCGTGCAGGCCGATTCTTTGCCGACGCACAGCGCTGATCAGGGGTGCGCTCGGGTGTGTTGGCTGATCGCGCCAGTCCTGTCGGGCATCGCTCTGGTCCCAGCGTTCGTCTCATCCGCCAGCAGTCAACCCCGCTGCCTGCGCGCGTGTGGCATCTCGCCGCGATCCGGTTGCGCTTGCGGTAGCCGGGCAATGCCGAGCGGACTACTGAGATACTTCCAAGCGCTTCACTCGTCCGGCCGAACTGCTTCATCTGCGTTCTTCAGCCTTCGTCGCTCAATTTGCTTTCGTGTCGGGTTGTTCCTTAACCATATGGCTACGTCGACCGCGACGAGTGCAGTCCCAGCAAGGCAAATTGCCCCCATCTTGCTAATTTCCAACGCCCACGCGACCAGCCTGGCGAGTCCGGACAAGGCAAAGTAAACGCCGATCCGCCCAGCGGTTAGAACGTTGGCGTAGGTGCCAACTGAGTGTCTGCATGCGGGTCCCGTCGTCGCGCTTTTCGTTTGCATCATGGCATTCTCGTGGCGATGGCGCAGATCCTCGCAGCGGTCGAAACCGCAGAGTGCACCGATCACACTGCGTCCCCGCAGCAGGCCAGGCCCAGCGAGGTCAAGATCGTCAGGCGAGCAGAGCGGGCTGCCCGTGCTCACGCCTGAAGCGGTTCAGCTCCGCATAGGAGATGGTGCCGTTGTCGTTGGTCTGCAGCACGCCGGTGAGAAGCGCGATAGTCGCTTCAAATGCGCCGAGGAAGGTTGCTTCAGGGCGAATCACTCAGTTGGGCTAGAGCCTCCGTTGTGCACCCGGAAGGTCGGAGGTTCGAGTCCCTCTTCGCCCACCGTACGAATGTGCCCTCTTCGCCACCGGTCTTTCATAGGATCGGCGAGTGCTGTCGTACCTCGTTCGTCAGAGCGCATTCTTCTACCCGGTGTCGGTCGCGACCTTGTTCGTCGCAGCGGCGTACTTCGCGGTGACCGGACGCTGGGCGATGATCGCCGGCGTGATCATCCTTGCGGTCGGCAACTGGTTCCAGCACCTGTTCGTCAAGGGATGGATCAGGACCGGCGAGGACAACGACGCCCGCGAGTGGCTCCGTCAGCACCCGGACTACGTGCCTGAGGACGAAGACTCGGTCCCGGACTGACCGCCGGACGCGCATCGGCACAAAGCAGCTGACACTGCTGGGACGGACGCCGTCCTCACAGGGCGAACAGGCGTCGTTCCGGTTCTGTCGGTCCGTCCTCGGCGTGGGTCACGGCGGCTGCGAACAGGTCGTGGTCGGACTCGGTCCAGCGCTCCCGGCGCTGACGCTGGAACTCGCTCCACGACGGCACGGTGAACTGCTCCACCCGGACGTTCTGGTCGGACCCGTCGCGGTAGAGGCCCCACGAGTACCCGCCGGTCCGGCGACGGGCCCTGCCCACCGCGGCCATCGCCTGCTCGAACTGCTCCATCTCGCCGGGGCGGACGTGGAAGGTGTTGACGATGGTGACGGGACCGTCGTCGGGCTCGGGGTCGAAGACGAGCGTCGGGGTCGGCCAGGCCGTCGAGACCCCCCGCGGCAGGGTGCCGGTCGCGGCGAGCAGGGGCAGGCTCCGGACGCTCGCGGCGACGACGGCGAGCATTGCCGCCGAGATCAGGAGCGCCTGCGTGAGGCCCAGGTGCGAGGCGAGGAGCCCCCACAGGAACGATCCGACGGCCTGGCTGCCCATGAAGACCAGGATGTAGACCGACATGCCTCGGGCGCGCACCCAGGGAGCGAGGGAGAGCTGGATCGACGCGTTGAGGGTCGTCAGGGTCCAGATCCAGGCCGCTCCGGCGACCAGGAGCAGCGGCAGGACAGCCCACGCGGGCAGCAGCGCCACTGCGACGAGCCCAACCGCGTAGGCGATCGTCGACGCGACGAGGATGCCGTTGGGCGAGAGCCTCTTGCGCGCCTGCGGGGACAGCGTCACCCCACCGATGGCACCCGCGCCGAGGAGGCCGAGCACCACCCCGTACCCCGCGGCCCCGTAGTGCAGGTGCTCGGACGAGGCCACCGGCAGCAGCGCCCACAGGGCCGAGGCGGGCAGGGCGAACAGTGCCGACCGCAGCATGATCCGGCGCACGATCAGCGCCGACCGGACGTAGTGCAGTCCGTTGACCATCGACCGACCGAACCGTTCGCGGTCGATCCCTCGGTCGTCGGCCGGACGCCGCCACCTCAGCAGCGCGCCGGTCATGACGAGGAATCCCAGCGTGTTGATGGCGAAGACCGCTGCGGGACCGGCGGTGGCGACGATCACGCCGGCGATCGCGGGTCCGACGGCACGGGCCGCGTTGATGGTGACGCTTCCCAGGGCCGAGGCCGCGGGGATCTGCTCCTTCGGGACGAGCTCGGGCTGGATCGCCTGCCATGCGGGTGCCGTGAGCGCCGACCCGCAACCCAGGAGGAAGGTCATGGCCAGCAGCAGGGCCGGGTTCAGGAGATCCGTGAACGCGAGGACGGAGGTCGCACCGGCCGCGAGCACCGTGTACGTGCTGGCCGCGATCAACAGCCGCCGGCGGTCCAGCACGTCGGCGAGCCCCCCGGCGGGGAGGGCGAGGAGCAGGCTGGGAAGCAGGCTCGCGGTCTGGACCAGCGCGACCACGGCGGTACCGCTGCGATGCTCCACGAGGAACCACTGCGCGCCGACGGTCTGCATCCACAGCCCGATGTTCGAGATCAGCTGTGCGATGAACAGCATCCGGTAGACCCGGTTGTGCAAGGGCGCCCAGGCGTTCATGTCACGTTCTTCCCTCGGTGGGTCGGCGTGGGCGGGCGACGCGTGCGGAGGCGCCGCCCACCCAGGGTTCCGCGTCATGCCATGTGCGAGCTACTCGGCGATGAAGGCGAGGATGTCGCCGTCGAGCGACTTCTGGTAGTCGCCGTAGATGCCGTGCGGGGCACCCGGGTAGACGACCAGGCGGCCGTCCTTGACCAGGTCGATCGACTTCTGCGCGGCGGCGGCTATCGGGACGATCTGGTCGTCGTCGCCCTGCGCGATCATGATCGGCACGTTCAACGCCTTGAGGTCCTCGGTGAAGTCGGTCTCGGAGAACGCCTTGACGCAGTCGAAGGCGGCCGCGAGGTTCACGAGCATTCCTTGGCGCCAAAAGTCGTCCTTCGCGCCCTGCGAGACCTTCGCGCCGTCGCGGTTGGCGCCGAAGAACGGGTCCGACAGCTCCTTGTAGAACTGCGAGCGGTCGTTCAGGACGCCGTCGCGGATCGCGTTGAACGCCTCGATCGGGGTCCCCTCGGGGTTGGCGTCCGACTTCACCATGATCGGCGGTACGGCGCCGGCGGTGATGATCTTGGCGACCCGGTCGCCGCCGTACTGGGCGGCGTAGCGGACGACCTCGCCGCCGCCGGTCGAGTGACCGATGAGCACGAGGTCCCGCAGGTCGAGCGCCTCCACGAGCTGCGCGAGATCGCTGGCGTACGTGTCCATGTCGTTGCCCTCGTACGTCTTGGAGGACCGTCCGTGCCCGCGGCGGTCGTGGGCGATGGCCCGGTAGCCGGCATCGGCGAGGAGCTTGAGCTCGACCTGCCAGGCGTCGGACGACAACGGCCAGCCGTGGCTCAGCAGGACGGGCTGACCCGCGCCCTGCTCGGTGTAGTAGATCTCGGTCCCGTCGGTGGTGGTGATGTACGGCATGGTGACTCCTCAGGTGGTGTGTCGGGGTGTGACACCCACACTTGTCGCCTGCCGGCCGTGTGTCGACGCTGCTGGCGGTCAATCCGAGGGGTCGGTGGCCGGTGGGTCGCGTTACCGGCTAGCCGGGTGGTCCGTCAGGTCCGCGGGCTGTAGGGGATGCGGATCGTCAGGGTCGTGCCGACCTCTGGCGGGCTCGAGATGGTCAGGGTCCCGCCCACGACGTCGATGCGGTCCTGCAGGCCGAGGAGCCCGGACCCCCCACCTGGACGCGCGCCCCCGATGCCGTCGTCGCGCACGTCCAGCTCCAGGACGTCCTCGTGCGTCACGGCCGAGATCGTCACCTCCGTGGCGTGGGCGTACTTCGCAGCGTTCGTGAGCGCCTCGGTGACCGCGTAGTACGCGGCGACCTCGACCGGGTCGGGCAGGCGGGCGGGGATGCTGATGGTCAGCGAGACCGGGACGGGGGACCGGCGGGCGAGTGTCTTCAGCGCGGCCGCCAGACCACCGCGCGAGAGGATCGCCGGATGGATGCCGCGGGACAGCTCCTGCAGGTCGGCGTGGATCTGCGAGAGGGCGTCGACGCTGCGGTCGAGCCGCGTCCGCAGCTCGGTGAGGTCCGCCGGCACGGCCGCCTGGGTCGCGCGCAGGTCCAGCCCGAGGGAGACGATGCGCTGCTGCGCCCCGTCGTGCAGGTCCCGCTCGATCGTCCGGCGTGCCTGGTCGGCAGCGGCGACGACGCGGGCGCGCGACTCCGTGAGCTGGGCCCGCGTCACGCTGTTGTGGACGGCGGTCGCGACGAGCTCGGCGAAGTCGGTCAACCGGGCCTGCAGGTCGGGAGCCGGGGACGCGTGCGTGACACCCACGACGACGGTGCCCCAGACCCGTTCCTCGATCGTGATCGGCACCCCCATGCCCAGGAGGAAACCGCGGTTCCTCAGCCGCCGGGGGACCGGTCCGGTGGCGGTCCGGTAGTCGACGACGGCTGGGGCCCCGGTGTCGCGGACGAGGGTGCAGACGTTGTGGCCCCCGAAGGCGATGCGTTCGCCCGGCACGAGGAGTCGGCCGTCGTGGGCGATGTCGTCACGGACGGCCAGGACCGTGTACTGCTGGTCGTCGCTGTCGAACGCGACGACCGCGACGTGCTCGGCGCCGATGCCGTCGGCGATCTCGGTGGCGACGGCGTCGTACAGGTCGCCCAGGTCCACCCGGAGCGCCACCAGCGTGGCGATGCGACGCAGGGCGGCCTGCTGCCGGGCCAGGGTGACGCTCTGCTGGTGGAGGGTCTCGCGATCGCGGGCAGCGGCCAGCAACGCCTCCAGCGCCGGGACCACGCGACGGATGCGTCGTGAGTCCGTCGAGCTGAGCTCCCGCGGGACCAGCAGGGAGCCAACGGGCGTCTCGCCGTCGCGCAGCACGATGAGTCGCTGGCCCGGGCTGGCGGTGGCCTCCGCCGGGCCCAGCACCGCGTGCGGCGCGGGCAGCTCGAGCACCCTGGAGAGCCTGGCGCTCGCGGAGGCGAGCATCTGTGACGAGCTCGCCTCGCGGAGCATCGTCCGGGCCAGGACCGCCAGCAGGTCTGCCTCCCGCCGACGTTGCTCCGACTCCGCCGCGCGAAGGCGCGACTGGCCGACCAGCACGTTGGTCAGCAGGGCCAGCAGCGTGAAGACCATGACCGCGGGGACGAGACTGTCGCTGTTCTCCAGGACGTGGACGTACGCATAGGCGATGGCACTGGCGACAGAGGTCGCGACGGCGAGGCCGAAGTCCCAGCCCGCCGAGATCACGAGGACGCCAAGGAGGAACAGCGCGCCGAACTGGCTGTCGGGTGCGACGCGGGTGAGCAGGTGGACGATGAGGATCTCGAGAGCGATCAGCGCGATCGCCGTGGCCACGCCCCAGGTCAACGGTGGCGTGGTGGGTCGCAGGATCGCGGCGACCAAACGGTCGCGCCGCCCTGGGCGGTCGTTCTCGGCCACCTCGTCGGGGTTCAGCGCCGCCATGGTGTGCCCCGTTCGTCGCCGGATCGCACGGAAGGTGCCGCTAGCGGGAATGTCTCGGCGCTCGCCATCTGCGAACCTGAAGCAATGACCTTGACCGAGCACCGGTGCCTCATCGTGGACGACAGCCCCACGTTCTGCGCGGCACTGCGCGACATGCTGGAGGCCGCCGGCATGACGGTGGTGGCGACGGCGTCGACGCTCGACACGGCCGTCGAGGCGGCCGCCGCGCACGAGCCGGACGTGATCCTGGTCGACATCGATCTCGGCGGTGAGAGCGGCTTCGACGTCGTCGAGGCCCTGCACGACCTGCATCCGGCGCGACCGCCCGCCGTCCTCCTGATCTCCACGCACGACCGCGACGACTTCGCCGAGATGGTCGAGGCGAGCTCGGCCATGGGCTTCCTCCAGAAGTTCGAGATCTCCGCGGAGCTCATCGCGCAGACCGTCGCCCGCGGTCGCCAGTGCGCGTGAGTCATCGGGTGCTCAGCTCGTGGCGTCGAGGTACGTGATCACGGCCCGGACACGGCGATGGTCGTCGGGGGTCTCGGCCAGGTCCAGCTTGGACAGGATGTTCCGCACGTGCTTCTCGACGGTGCCCTCGGTGATCCACAGCCGGCGGCCGATGCCGGCGTTCGACAGTCCCTCGGTCATCAGGATCAGCACCTCCCGCTCGCGCGCGCTCAGCGCCTCCAGGGGATCGGTGCGGCGTCGCGCCGACACCAGCTCCTGGATGAGGGCCGGGTCGATGATCGACGCGCCCTCGGCGACCCGCGAGACCGTGTCGACGAACTCCGCGACATCGGTGACCCGGCTCTTGAGCAGGTAGCCGATCCCGCGGCCCCCGTCGAGCAGCTCCAACGCGTGCTCGACCTCGACGTGGGCCGAGAGCAGCAGCATCGCGACGTCCGGGAGCTCGCGCCGGATCTGCAGCGCCGCGTCGAGGCCCTCGGCCGAGTGGGTGGGCGGCATCCGGATGTCGATGATCGCCAGTCGCGGCGGTTCCTTCCGGACCATCGTCATGAGGCTGTCGGCGTCCCCGGCCTGGCCGATGACGTCGAACCCCGAGCGGGTCAGCAGGCTCGCGAGCCCCTCACGGAGCAGCACGTCGTCGTCGGCCACCACCACCTGGAGGGGCGCCTCGTCGGTGCCCGTCACGGCCGCGGCACGTTGCGCAGGTTGGACCGGGCCATCTGCAACGCCTCGCCGACCCCGCCGTTGAGCACGACCTTGCTCAGGGCCATCGCGAAGCCCCGGACCTGCTCGCCGGTGACCGTCGGCGGGATGGAGAGCGCCATCGGGTCGGTGACGAGCTGCACGAGCGCGGGACCGTCGACGGCGAACGCCTCCTCCAGGGCCTGCTTGATCGTGCTGGGGTCCTCGACCCGCCGGGCGTGGATCCCCGCGGCCGCGGCGATCGCGGTGTAGTCGACCGGTGGGACGTCGACGCCGAAGTCGGGAAGCCCGTCGACCAGCATCTCGGCCTTGACCATCCCGAGCGTGGAGTTGTCGAACAGGACGATCTTCACCGGCAGTCGGTACATCGCCACGGTCAGCAGCTCCGACAGCAGCATCGAGAGGCCGCCGTCGCCGGAGATCGACACCACCTGGCGGCCCGGATGGGCGACCTGGGCACCGATCGCGTGGGGCAGCGCATTCGCCATCGACCCGTGGAGCATCGAGGCGATGAAGCGGCGCTTGCCGGTGGGGTTGATGTATCGGGCCGTCCACACGTTGCACATGCCGGTGTCGGTCGTGAAGATCGCGTCGTCGTCGGCGACCTCGTCGAGGATCGACGCCGCGTACTCCGGGTGGATCGGCACGAGCGTGTCGGCCGAGCGCGTGTAGGCGCCGACGACCCGGTGCATCATCTTGTCGTGCTTGGCGAGCCACCTGTCGAGGAAGCGGCGGTCGTCCTTGCGCTTCACGAGCGGCGAGAGCGCCCGGAGCGTCGCCCCCACGTCGCCGTGGACGGGCACGTCGACGTGCGTGCGACGTCCGATGACGCTGGCGTCCACGTCGACCTGAGCCGTGGTGACGTCGTCGGGGAGGAACTGCGAGTAGGGGAAGTCGGTGCCGAGCATCACGAGCAGGTCCGCGTCGTGCATCCCGGCGTGGGCGGCGCCGTAGCCCAGCAGGCCGGTCATGCCCACGTCGTACGGGTTGTCGTACTGGATGAACTCCTTGCCGCGCAGGCTGTGGCCGATGGGCGCCCCGATCTGCTCGGCGAGGGCGATGACCTCGTCGTGGGCGCCGCGCACCCCGAAGCCGGCGAAGATCGCGACGCGCTCCGCCCGGTTGATCGCCTCGGCCAGGCGCTCGACGGACGCCTGGTCGGGCACGACCGTCGCCGGGTCGGGCAGCAGCAGCGGGACGTGCCCGCCCGCCGCGGGCAGCTCCGCGATGTCGCCGGGCAGGGTGATGACGGAGACGCCGTGGCCGCTGGTCGCCGAGCGGATCGCGCCGCGGAACATCCGGGGCGCCTGCTCCGCGGTGAGGACCAGCTCGTTGAACGCCGAGCACTCACCGAACACGCGGTCGGGGTGGGTCTCCTGGAAGTATCCCGAGCCGATCTCGTTGCTGGGGATGTGCGAGGCGATCGCCACGACCGGGGCCCCGGAGCGGTGCGCGTCGTAGAGCCCGTTGATCAGGTGCAGGTTGCCCGGTCCGCACGATCCCGCACAGACGGCGAGCTCCCCGGTCAGCTGGGCGTCGGCCGAGGCGGCGAACGCTGCCGCCTCCTCGTGGCGGACGTGGATCCAGTCGATCCCGCCCTTGGCCGATCCGCCCGTGCGACGGACCGCGTCGACGACCGGGTTCAGGCTGTCCCCGACGATCCCGTAGATCCGCCGGACCCCGGCCTCGACCAGGTAGTCCACCAGCTGTGTGGCGACGGTGCTGGAGCTCATCGCTGTGATTCCTTCGTCATGTCGTCTCCTCCGTGCCGGACCCGAACGTCCGCGCTATCAGTATGGGTCGCTCTGCAAGAGGTCGGCATCTGCACCGCGTGACGGGCAGGTGAGAGAATGGGAAAGCCACCACAGGCACCCGGACGAGGTGCGCCGTACCCGGCCAGCGACAAGACGGCGCGTGGAGGTTTTCGTCATGGCATGGGCCGTTCTGATCGTCTCGGGTCTCCTCGAGGGTGTGTGGGCCACCGCCCTCGGCCGTTCCGACGGGCTGAGTCGTCTCACCCCCACCGTGGTGTTCGGTGTGGGGCTGGTGCTCAGCATGGTCGGCCTCGCGGTCGCGATGCGTGACCTGCCGACCGGCACGGCGTACGCGGTGTGGGTCGGGATCGGCGCCACGGTCACCGTCTGCGCCGCGATGGCGACGGGGCAGGAGACCGTGAGCCTGGTGAAGATCCTGCTGCTCGCCGGCATCGTCACCTGCGTCGTGGGGCTGAAGCTCGCACACTGAGGACGGCTCGGTCACGGTCAGCCCCTTCCGGGCTCACCGCACGCGGCGGCGACGAGCTCGCGGACCTGGCCGAGTCCCGAGACCGTCCGCGCGCCGTCCTCCTCGAGCCGCGCCACGACGGCCACCCCGTACGCCTCGTGGAGCTCGTCGAACGCCTTGCGCGTGTCACCCTCGACGAGGGCCACGACCCCGAGCCGCGTGCTCTCGGTGAGCTTGACGACGAAGTCGTCCGTCACCAGCCCGCCGATCCGCTCGACGGTGTCCTTGTCGTCGTCGGAGGAGAAGTCGTGGTCGCAGACGAGGTGCTCGTCCTGGTACGTCCGGTTGCCCTCGTCCTTGTCCTCGTCCGCCGAGCACGCGGTGAGCAGGACGAGCAGGACCGCACCGGCTGCCAGCCGTCCACGACGCGTCCACCGGGCCATGCCTCACTCTGGCCCACGCTCACGGCGGCGGACAAGGGATCGCGCCGCACACGTCTGACACGATGTCGTCATGGTCGACGAGCCGGGCGTGGTCGCGCGCCTGCGGGCCGCCGGGAGCGTCTTCGCCGAGGACGAGGCCGCGCTGCTCAGGGACTCCGCCGCGACCTCGCTCGAGCTGGAGTCGATGCTTCGTCGCCGGGTGGCGGGGGAGCCGATCGAGGTCATCGTGGGCTGGGCCGATTTCTACGGTCACCGGGTGGTCGTGGAACCCGGCGTCTTCGTGCCGCGGACCCGCACCGGGGTGCTCGTCGACCAGGGGGTCCGCCTGCTCGAGCCCGGTGGCGTCGCGGTCGACCTGTGCTGCGGCTCCGGTGCCGTGGGGCTCGCGCTGCACCACCGGGTGGACGGGCTGCAGCTGCACGCCTCGGACATCGACCCCGCGGCCGTGCGGTGCGCTCGTCGGAACCTCGAGCCGCTCGGCGGGACGGTCCATGAGGGCGACCTGTTCGCCGCACTCCCGGGGACGCTCCGCGGAGGCGTCGACCTCGTCGCGGTCAATGCGCCGTACGTGCCCACCGCCGCCATCCCGACGATGCCACCCGAGGCGCGCGAGCACGAGCCGAGGGTGGCGCTGGACGGGGGAGCGGACGGCGTGGCCCTGCACCGGCGCGTCGCCGCGGACGCCGCCGGGTGGCTGTCGCCCGGCGGCCACCTCGTGATCGAGACGAGCGGGAGACAGGCCGAGCTGACCGCCCGGGCGATGCGCGACGCGGGTCTCGTCCCGCGGATCGTCACCGACCCGGCCGTCGACGGGACCGCGGTCATCGGCCACGCCGCCGCGTCCTGACGCCCCGCCCCCGGTGCCGGTTTCCCAGGAGAACCTGGGAAACCGTCGCGTGTCCCCGGTCGCGCCAGGGGTGACGTGACGGTTTTCGGGGTGATCTCCGGGCGGTCGAAGTTCCGGGGGTTCTCCTGGGAAACTGCGCCGCCGGGGGCCGTGTCGTAGCCGCCTGACACGATGGCCGAATGACCACTGAAGCCGACGCCACGACCGCTCTGCGACGCCTGACCGGGCGTGACGACGCGGTCTTCCACGACGGGCAGCTCGAGGCGATCGAGGCCCTCGTCGACGGTCACCGGCGCGCGCTGGTCGTGCAGCGCACGGGCTGGGGCAAGTCCGCGGTCTACTTCATCTCCACGCTGCTGCTGCGCCAGCGGGGGGCCGGCCCGACGCTCCTGGTGTCGCCGCTGCTCGCCCTGATGCGCGACCAGGTCGCCGCGGCCGCCCGGGCCGGCGTGCGGGCGGTGGCGATCAACTCCGCCAACCCGCACGAGTGGGAGGAGACGCGCGCCAAGCTGGCGGCCGACGAGGTCGACATCCTGCTGGTCTCGCCCGAACGGCTCAACAACCCGCGCTTCCGCGACGAGCAGCTGCCCGCCCTCGTCGACCGCATGGGCATGCTGGTCGTCGACGAGGCCCACTGCATCTCCGACTGGGGTCACGACTTCCGGCCCGACTACCGGCGGCTGGCCGAGCTGATCGCCAAGCTGCCGGACGACCTGCCGGTGCTCGCGACGACCGCGACGGCCAACGCCCGGGTGGTGACCGACGTCGCCGAGCAGCTGGGGGCGGAGGGGGAGGTGCTGACGATCCGCGGGTCGCTGGCGCGCACGTCGCTGCGCCTGGGCGTCCTCGAGCTGCCCGGCGCCCGCGACCGGCTGGGCTGGCTACTCAGCCACCTGGCGGAGCTGCCCGGCAGCGGCATCATCTACGCACTGACCGTCTCGAACGCCGAGGACACGGCACGGCTACTGCGCGAGGGCGGGCACGCGGTCCGCGCCTACACCGGTCGCACCGACCCCGAGCAGCGCGAGGAGCTCGAGCGCCAGCTCAAGGACAACGAGATCAAGGCGCTCGTCGCCACCAGCGCGCTCGGCATGGGCTTCGACAAGCCCGACCTCGGCTTCGTCATCCACCTCGGGGCGCCGTCCTCGCCGGTGGCCTACTACCAGCAGGTCGGCCGCGCCGGCCGTGCCACCGACAACGCCGACGTCCTGCTGCTGCCCGGCCGCGAGGACCGGGACATCTGGACCTACTTCGCCACGTCCTCGATGCCGAGCGAGGAGCGGGCCGCGGCCGTGATCGACGCGCTGGGCGACGAGACCCTGTCCACGCCGGCGCTGGAGGCCCGGGTCAACCTGCGCCGCTCGCCGTTGGAGCTGCTGCTGAAGGTGCTGGACGTCGACGGGGCGGTCCGCCGCGTGCAGGGCGGGTGGGTCGCGACCGGCGTCCCGTGGACGTACGACCGCGAGCGCTACGAGCGCATCGCCCAGGCCCGCGCGGCCGAGCAGCAGTCGATGCTGACCTACGAGCACGACACGACCTGCCGCATGGAGATGCTGCAGCGCGACCTCGACGACCCGACGGCCTCGCCGTGCGGGCGCTGCGACAACTGCACGACGCCCTGGTACCCGACCGGCATCGACGCCGAGGCCACCCAGGCCGCGTCCAGCACGCTCGACAAGGTCGGCGTCGAGATCGAGCCGCGGGCCCAGTGGCCGTCAGGCGCTGAGCGCCTCGGCGTCGAGGCCAAGGGCAAGATCCCGCCGGACGACCGCGCCGAGCCCGGACGCGCCGTCGCCCGACTGACCGATCTCGGCTGGGGCAACGTGCTGCGCGAGCTGTTCGCTGCCGGTGCGCCGGACGGTCCGGTCACCGACGAGCTGCTCGGCGCCTGCGTACGGGTGCTGAAGGACTGGGGCTGGGACGAGCGTCCCGCCGCCGTCGTGAGCATCCCGTCGCGGTCGCGGCCCCAGCTGGTCGACTCGCTCGCCCGCGGCATCGCCCGCATCGGCCGGCTCACCGACCTCGGCTCGCTCGACCAGGTGGGTCCCGAGCCGCGCGGGGGACCGGGCGGCAACAGCGCGTACCGCCTCGCCGACGTGTGGGGGACGTTCGCGGTCGGGCCGGCGCTCGCGGAGGGCCTGCACGACCTCGGCGGCAAGCCGGTGCTGCTGATCGACGACCGGGTCGACAGCCGCTGGACGCTGACCGTCGCGGCGCGTGAGCTGCGACGGGCGGGGGCCGGGGCGGTGCTGCCGCTCGCTCTCGCGGTGGTCGCCTGACATCGGCGGTACGTTGGCAGCATGGACCATCGATACCTTGGCAACAGCGGACTCAAGATCTCGGAGATCGCGTACGGCAACTGGCTGACCCACGGATCGCAGGTCGAGGAGGATGCCGCGGCCGCCTGTGTGCGACAGGCGCTCGAGGAGGGCATCACGACCTTCGACACCGCCGACGTCTACGCCAACACGAAGGCCGAGTCGGTGCTCGGCCGCGCGCTGGCGGGTCAGCGCCGTGAGTCCCTGGAGATCCTGACCAAGGTCTACTGGTCCACCGGCCCCGGCGGCCCCAACGACTCGGGCCTGTCGCGCAAGCACATCATGGAGTCGATCAACGGCTCGCTCACGCGTCTGCAGACCGACTACGTCGACCTCTACCAGGCGCACCGCTACGACGTCGAGACGCCGATCGAGGAGACGATGCAGGCGTTCGCCGACGTCGTCCGGGCCGGCAAGGCGCTCTACATCGGCGTCTCGGAGTGGACCGCCGACCAGATCCGCGAGGGACAGGAGCTGGCCCACCATCTCGGGTTCTCGCTCATCTCGAGCCAGCCGCAGTACTCGATGCTGTGGCGGGTCATCGAGGACGAGGTGGTGCCCACGAGCGAGGAGCTCGGGCTGAGCCAGATCGTCTGGTCGCCGATCGCGCAGGGCGTGCTGACCGGCAAGTACAAGCCGGGTCAGGCCGTGCCCGAGGGCTCGCGTGCCACCGACACCCGCGGCGGCTCGGACAACATCAGCCGCTGGATGCGCGACGACGTGCTCGAGGCCGTGCAGCGGCTCCAGCCCATCGCGGACGCCGCCGATCTCAGCATGGCGCAGCTCGCCGTGGCCTGGGTGCTGCGCCGGCCCAACATCGCCGCGGCGATCATCGGCGCGTCCCGCCCCGAGCAGGTCACCGACAACGCCAAGGCGTCCGGTGTGGTGCTCGGCGACGACGTGATGGCCGCGATCGACGACGCGCTCGGGGACGTGGTCGTCCGCGACCCGTCGTACACCGCGCGACAGACGCCGGACACGCGCCCGACCTGATCTGCTCGGCGGCGGCGGGCTGCTCGATAGAGTGCGGCCATGCCCACCCTGCGCGACGTCGTCGCTGTCCTGGACGATCTCTACGACCCCGCGTGGGCCGACGACTGGGACGCGGTCGGCACCGTCGCGGGTGACCCCGCCGCCAAGGTCACCCGGGTGCTGCTCGCGGTCGACCCGGTCTCCGCCGTGGTCGACGAGGCCGTGGCGTGGGGGGCGGACCTCCTCGTGACGCACCACCCGCTGTGGCTCAAGGGTGTGACGTCCGTCGCCGCGACGTCCCCCAAGGGCCGGGTCGTCCACACCCTCATCACGAACGGCGTCGCGCTCCACACGTGCCACACGAATGCCGACAGTCCCCGGCTCGGCGTGTCGGAGTCGATGGCGTTCGCGCTGGGGCTGACCGACGTCCGCCCCCTGGAGCCGGACACCGACGACGCACAGCCCGACCGGGGCAGCGGACGCATCGGCGTGCTCGAGACCCCCATGACGTTGACCGCGTTCTCCGAGCACGTGGCACGCAGTCTGCCCTCGCACCACAGCGCCGTGCGGGTCGCGGGGGATCCCGGCCGCACGGTGCGGACGGTCGCCCTGTGTGGCGGATCGGGGGACTTCCTGCTCGGGACCGCCCAGGCGCAGGGTGCCGACGTCTACGTGACGTCCGACCTGCGGCACCACCCCGTCAGCGAGCACCTCGAGCAGCCCGACCCGTGCGCGGTGGTGGACGTGCCGCACTGGTCGGCGGAGTGGACCTGGCTGCCGGTCGCCGCCGCAGCGCTCCTGGAACGCCTGTCCGGAGTGGAGGTCAGGGTCTCCATGACAGTGACCGATCCATGGACCGCCTTCGTGCCGGGTACGGTGTGAGGGTGAAAGCCGACCCCACCGCCCAGGCCGCGCTGCTCGAGCTGCAGTCCACGGACGCGATCCTCAGCCAGCTCCAGCACCGCAGGAACACCCTCCCCGAGCTCGCCCGCATCACCGAGCTCGAGGCCCAGATCAAGGACGTCGACGGCACGCGCATCGAGCTCGACACGCAGGTCTCGGACCTGAGCCGCGCGCAGAAGAAGGCCGACGCCGAGGTCGAGCAGGTCAGGACCCGACGCACCCGTGACGAGGAGCGCCTCAACTCCGGAGCCGTCAAGAACCCGAAGGACCTCGAGAGCCTGCAGCGCGAGCTGGTCGCGCTCGAGCGCCGCATCTCGACCCTGGAGGACGAGGAGCTCGAGGTCATGGAGAAGCTCGAGGACGCCCAGACCGGGCTCGCCTCGGTCCAGGGAGATCTCGACAGCCTGAAGGCCGAGCTGGCCGAGCAGGTCTCCGCGCGCGACGCCGCGATCGAGGTCATCGACCAGCAGGCGTCCGACGCCCAGGCCGAGCGCGGCTCGATCGCCGACGGCATCCCGGCCGACCTCATCACCCTCTACGACAAGCTGCGTGGCCAGTACGGCACGGGCGCCGCCGCCCTGCGCGCGCGTCGCTGCGAGGGCTGCCGGCTCGAGCTCAACGGCGCCGACCTGCGCGAGCTCGCGGCTGCGCCCGAGGACGACGTGCTGCGCTGCCCCGAGTGCAGCCGCATCCTGGTGCGTACGCCCGAATCCGGCCTGTGACCGATCGGGTCATCCTCGAGGCCGACGGCGGCTCGCGCGGCAACCCCGGCCCGGCGTCGTACGGGGCGCTGATCCGTGACGCCGACACCGGTGTCGTGGTTGCGCAGCGCGGCGAGACGATCGGCCGGGCGACGAACAACGTCGCGGAGTACTCCGGCCTGATCGCCGGGCTCGAGCTCTACCGTGAGCACACGCCCGACGTGCGGCTCGAGGTCAGGATGGACTCCAAGCTCGTCATCGAGCAGATGGCGGGCCGCTGGAAGATCAAGCACGCGGACATGATCCCGCTGGCCGAGAAGGCCCGGCGGCTCCTGCCGCCGGACGTGACGTGGACGTGGGTGCCGCGCGAGCGGAACAAGGACGCCGACGCCCTGGCCAATGCCGCGCTCGACGACGAGCGCGACGGCGGCTCCGGCCTGGTCGGCGGCACGGCCCAGTCCACGCCCAGGTCGACCCCCGCCACCGGGTGGTCGGCGGCCGGCGGCAGTCCGACGACCCTCGTGCTCGTCCGCCACGGCGTCACGTCCGCCACCGAGCGCAAGGCGTTCTCCGGCAGCACGGGGGAGGACCACGGACTCACCGAGACCGGTCGGCAGCAGGCCGACCGGGCAGCAGCCTGGATCGCCGAACGGGGTCCGGTCGACGCGATCGTCACGTCGCCGTTGCGCCGCACCCGGGAGACCGCAGCCGTGATCGGCCGTGACCTCGGCCTGGACGTGACCGTCGACGCGGGCCTCACGGAGACGTCGTTCGGCGACTGGGACGGCTACACGTTCGCCGAGATCCAGGAACGCTGGCCCGAGGAGATGACGGCCTGGCTGGCCTCGACCGACGTGGCGCCCCCCGGCGGCGAGTCGTTCGGCCAGGTCGATCGACGCATCTCGGCGACCCGCGACGCCCTGCTCACGGCACACCCGGGCAGGACGGTCGTCGCGGTCACCCACGTGACCCCGATCAAGCTGCTGGTGCGCCACGCCCTCGGGGCACCGCTCAGCTCGATCTACAAGATGGAGCTGTCACCCGCATCGGTCACCACGGTCGCGTGGTGGCCCGACGGCAACGCGTCGCTGCGCGGCTTCAACATCGTCCCGTAGGCGGGCGCGCCGTCAGCTCGTGGCGACCTCGGCGACGACGACGTCGAGGCGCCCACCGTGCCGCTCGACGGTCCAGCCGAGGTCCTGCAGGACGCCCTGGAGCTCGTCGATGCTCCGCGGGTCGGCGCCGGACTGCATGAGCCCGCGCACGATGTGGCCCTTGGTCGCCTTGTTGAAATGGCTGATCACCTTGCGCCGGCCCTGGTGCTCGTGCAGCACCCGCATGGTCGCGGTGCGGTCGGCGAGGTCCGCAGGGGGCTTGCCGAGCGCGGTGTACGTGCCCGACCGCAGATCGACCAGCAGGCCGTCGCCGACCTCGTCCTGCATGACGCGGGGGAGCGTGGTGCGCCAGCGCGCGGCGACCGTGCCCAGGCGCGGCAGGGTCACGGTGCCCGACAGCCGGTACGCGGGGATGAGGTCGTCGGGCCGCACCAGGCCGAACAACGCGCTCGCGATCGCGATGGACGCGTCGGCCCGCTTGCGCGCGTCCTCCTCGAGCGAGGGCAGGTCGAGTGCCGAGAACAGGACGCCGGTGTAGATGGCGTCGGCCCGGGCCGTCGGCTGCTCGGTGAGCGCAGCGTTCACGGTGATCGCCGAGGCCTGGGTGGGTCCGAGGCCCAGCACCTCCGCGGCACGCTGCGGGTTGCCGTTGCACAGCTTCACCAGGCTGCGCAGGAGCACCTCGCGGACCGGCGTCAGCGCGGGGAAGGAGAGCGTCTCGAGGTCGAGCGGAGCCCCGGACTCCGGCCGGGTCTTGCCTTCGGACGGCGGGAGCAGGATCAGCACGTACCGACCCTAGCCGGGGCCGCCGTCACCAGATGAGGGACGTCCACCCCCACAGGACGACGGTGCAGAGCAGCACCAGCGGTGGTGTCGTGAGGACTCCAAGCAGGTGGAACTCCCGGGCCGAGGACACGGCCCTGCCCCCGGCCTGGCGCCACAGCAGGTTGGCGACCGAGCCGATGTAGGTCAGATTCGCGCCGACGTTGACGCCGATCAGCAGCGCGAGCACCGCGACCGGCCCGGCGACCTCCGCGGCCGGCAGCAGGAGCAGGGTGGCCGGCAGGTTGTTCACGACGTTGGCGGCGATCATCGCCAGCACCGCGATGAGCAGCAACGAGCCGAGGTCGGTGCCGGACGGCATCGCGTCGTCGAACCAGCTGCCCACGCTGGTGGAGCCGAGCCAGGACACGACGAACGCCCAGAGCAGGATCAGCGCGGCGAACGGCAGGTTGGCCGCCGCGAGCAGGTCGCGCCACGTCGTGCGGCGGCGCACCAGGGCGTACGTCCCGACGAGGATCGCGCCGGCCGTCGCGGGGATCCACGGGGCCGTGCCGCCGGCGAGGGCCAGCAGCACCACGACGACCACCGCGAGCGGGAACAGCGGGAGCTCGTCGTCGTCGCTGACGGCCGGTGACGGGACCCGCAGCTCCGCGGCGAACCAGACCCTCAGGATGACGTACTCGGCCGCCACGGCCACGAGCCAGACCGGGAGCATGGCCCAGGCGAAACCCAGGAACGACAGCCCGGTGGACCCGAAGACCAGCAGGTTCGTCAGGTTGGAGACGGGCAGGAGCGTCGAGCCGGAGTTGGCGAGACGGACCGATGCGTACGCGGACGAGCGTCTCGCGGACGCGGCGAGCAGCACCGGCGTGAGCAGCACGACCGTCGCGTCGAGGCTCAACGTCGCCGTGACGACCGCTGCCACGCCCACGGCCCAGGCCAGCAGCCGCTGGCTGGAGCCGCGCGACCAGCGGGCGATGTGACCGCCGAGGACCTCGAACAGGCCTTCGTCGGCACACGCCCGGGCCAGCACCATCATCGCGACGAGGAACGCGACGATCGCCGTCAGGGAGCCGAGGTCGTGCGTCACGCCCAGAACCTACCGGACCGTCACAGGGCGCCCTCGAGGATCAGGAGCACGCCGAAGATGACGAACGCCGCGGTGGCGCCGATCTTGATGACCCGGTCCGGCAGGTGCTTGCCGAGCACCGCGCCGAGGACGATTGCGAGGGCGTCGGCCGCGACCATGCCGACCGTGCTGCCGATCCACGTGCCGAGCCAGCCCTCCTGCGTCGCGAGGGTGATCGTGGCGAGCATCGTCTTGTCGCCGAGCTCGGCGAGGAAGAACGCGACGCCGACCGCGAGGATCGCCGCGCCCTTGCTGAGCCGCGCCTTCTCGGCCTCACCCTCGGTCAGCTCGTCTCCGCGCCACGTCCAGGCGGCGAACAGCAGGAAGGCGACGCCGGCGACGATCGAGATGATGTGCTGGCTGTCGGCGAAGCTGTCGCCGATCCACGCGCCGATCCCGACCGAGGCCAGGTGGACGATCGCGGTGGCCACGGTGATGCCGATGATGACGTCGCGGACCCGGTACCGGGTGGCGAACGTCATCGCCATCAGCTGGCTCTTGTCACCGAGCTCCGCCACGAAGATCACGGCGGTGCTCAGCAGGAAGGCATACATGAAAGCGAAAAACCCCTCGTCTGCCTGGACGAAGAGCCTGGGTACGAGTCTTCGACCAGGAACGTCATATGACACATCTGGTCGAAAGTCTCGTCCGCCACCGAGGTGGCCTGCTGCACCGGACACCCAGATGTTCGTGGGCGTCAGTATGTCGACACAGCCGTTGGGGACTACTCCCTTTCGTGCCCCAACCCTATCGGACGGTCGGAGGCAGCTCCGACGCGCGGTAGGATCGTGGACGCGAATGAGTCGGCCGGGCGGCCGCGGCACGGTGTCGCAAGACACGCGTGTCGAGGAAAGTCCGGACTCCGTAGAGCGACGGTGGTGGCTAACGGCCACCCACGGCGACGTGCGGGACAGTGCCACAGAGATCAGACCGCCAGCGGCCTGCACCCTTGGGTGCAGGTGCGGGTAAGGGTGAAACGGTGAGGTAAGAGCTCACCAGCGCTCCGGGTGACCGGGGCGGCTAGGTAAACCCCACCGGGAGCAAGACCAAGAGGGCCCGCTTCGCGTGCGAAGCAGGTCTGCGCTGACGGGCTGCTCGTCCGATGTCAGCGGGTAGGTTGCACGAGGCGTCCAGCAATGGGCGTCCCAGATGGATGGCCGCCCGGGTCGACGAAGCAATTCGCCGGCCCGACAGGATCCGGCTTACAGGCCGGCTCATTCGCCCCCGGCCCCACGTTTCGCCGGCCCGGCGCATGGGTACGGTCCGGACATGACTGTCCCCACCATTGCCCTCAACAACGGCGTCGAGATCCCGCAGCTCGGTTTCGGCGTCTTCCAGATCGACCCGTCCGAGACCAAGGACGCGACGCTCACCGCCCTCGACGTCGGCTACCGCCACATCGACACCGCGGAGATGTACGGCAACGAGAAGGAAGTCGGCGAGGCGATCCGCGAGTCCGGCATCCCGCGCGACGAGATCTTCGTGACGAGCAAGCTCAACAACGGCTTCCACGCGCACGACGACGCCATCAAGGCGTTCGAGGGCACCCTCGAGGCCCTCGGCATCGACAAGATCGACCTGTTCCTCATCCACTGGCCGCTGCCGGGCATCGACGTCGACTTCGTCGAGACCTGGAAGGCGCTGGAGGAGGTCTACCGTGACGGGCGCGCCCGCGCGATCGGCGTCTCGAACTTCCAGCCGACGCACCTGCGCCGCGTCATCCAGGAGGGCGAGATCGTGCCCGCGGTCAACCAGATCGAGGTGCACCCGTACCTCACGCAGGACGACGTCCGCGCCGTCAACGCCGAGCACGGCGTCGCCACCGAGGCCTGGTCGCCGATCGCCAAGGGGACGGTGCTCGACAACCCGGTCGTGACGGGGCTGGCGAACGACAAGGGCAAGACCCCGGCCCAGGTGGTCCTGCGCTGGCACGTCCAGCGCGGTGACATCATCTTCCCGAAGTCGGTGACCCGCAGCCGCGTCGAGGAGAACTTCAACATCTTCGACTTCGAGCTGACCGACGGCGAGATGGGCACGATCACCGCGCTCAACAAGGACGAGCGCACCGGCCCCAACCCGGACGAGTTCAACTACGTCCCCTGACGTCCGCAGGTCACCTGCGAACGGGCGGCGTCGAGATCAGGGCAGAGTCAGGATCTCGGCGCCGTTCGACGTCACCAGGAGGGTGTGCTCGAACTGCGCGGTCCGGGACTTGTCCTGCGTGCTGGCGGTCCAGCCGTCGTCCCACAGGTCCCACTCGATCGACCCGAGCGTCAGCATCGGCTCGATCGTGAACGTCATCCCGGGCTGGATGACCGTGTCGTACGTCGGGTCGTCGTAGTGCGGGATGACGAGACCGTCATGGAAGGCGGGACCCACGCCGTGCCCGGTGAAGTCACGGACGACGCCGTAGCCGAACCGCTTGGCGTACGTCTCGATGACGCGTCCGATCACGTTGATCTCGCGACCGGGCTTGACCGCCCGGATGGCCCGCATCGTGGCCTCCTGCGTGCGCTCGACCAGCAGTCGTGACTCCTGGTCGACGTCGCCGACGAGGTACGTCTTGTTGGTGTCGCCGTGCACCCCGCCGATGTACGCGGTGATGTCGATGTTGACGATGTCGCCGTCCTCGAGGGGGCGGTCGTCCGGGATGCCGTGGCAGATGACCTCGTTGACGCTGCTGCACAGCGACTTCGGGTAGTCGCGGTAGCCGAGGGTCGACGGGTAGGCGCCGTGTCCCACGATGAACTCGTGCCCGACGCGGTCCAGCTCGTCGGTCGTCACCCCGGGGGCGATGGCGGCCTCGACCGCGTCCAGTGCCTGCGCGGCGATCCGTCCGGCGACGCGCATCGCCTCGATGGTCGCGGCGTCACGGACCAGCGGGCCCTTGTACGGCAGCGGCGCGATCTGTCCGACGTACTCGGGACGCTCGATCGCGTCGGGGACGGGGCGGCGGGCGGACAGTCGGCCGGCGGTCAGGACACTCACCCGGTGAGTTTAGTGGGCGCGCCCGAGCCCGGGGTGCGGCAGGATGGGGGCATGAGTGACGCCAAGTACTACTACTGCACCAAGCACGGAACGGTCGAGGGCGAGGACGGCTGCCGCGCGGCAGACCGCCTCGGACCGTACGACACGCGGGAGGAAGCTGCTCGCGCGCTGGAGATCGCCGCGGAGCGCACCAAGAGCTGGGACGACGACCCCGCCTGGAACGATGACGACGACGAGTCGCCGAAGGAGTGAGACGCCGCCGTAGGGGCGGCCTGAAGCTCGAGCGGTCCGGCCCCTGGATCGGCGTCGCCGGGCTGTTCGTGGTGCTGTGGTGCTCGGTCTCGACCGCGCTCTTCGCCCCGTGGTGGGGCGTCGTGCTCGCGTTCGCCCTGCTGGTGCCGCAGGTGTGGCTCGTCGCCCGCTGGGCGCGCACGCGTCCGGCGTGGTGCGTCGGGGTGCCCGTCGCCGGTGTCGTGCTCTGGGCGGCCTACGCCTGGCTGGGTGCGACCGCCTGGGGCTGGCAGGCCTGACTGCACCCACCCCGCCCAGATCTGCGGAATAGTGCACGGAATTCGCCGTGCGAAACCGTGCACCACCCCGCAAATCTGGGAAGGGGTGGGGACTACTCGGCGAAGCTGTGCTCGTCGTCGGGGAACGCGCCGCCCTTGACGTCCGAGACGTACGCCTGGGTGGCCTCGAGCATGACGGCGTGCAGGTCCGCGTACTTCTTGACGAACCGCGGCGTCCTGCCGGAGTTGAGGCCCAGCATGTCCTGCCACACGAGCACCTGCGCGTCGCAGTCCACGCCGGCGCCGATGCCGACCGTGGGGATGCGCAACGCCTTGGTGACCTCCGCGGCGACGGGGGAGGGCACCATCTCCATGACGATCGCGAACGCCCCGGCGGCTTCGAGCGCCTTGGCCTCCTCGACCATGCGCGCGGCACCGTCGCCGCGACCCTGGATCCGGTAGCCGCCGAGGTTGTGCTCGGCCTGCGGGGTGAAGCCGATGTGGGCGCACACGGGGATGCCGGCGTCGGTCAGCAGCTTGACCTGCGGCACCATCGCGAGGCCGCCCTCGAGCTTGACCGCGTGCGCGTTCGCCTCCTTCATGAAGCGGACCGCCGTGTGGAAGGCCTGCTCGGGCGAGCCCTGGTACGAGCCGAACGGCAGGTCGGCCAGCACGAGCGCGTGCGGGGCGGAGCGGGCGACGGCGCGCACCAGCGGGATCAGCTCGTCGACCGTCACCGGCAGCGAGGTCTCGTTGCCGTAGACGTTGTTGGACGCCGAGTCGCCGACCAGCAGCACCTCGACACCGGCCTCGTCGAACGTCGCCGCGGTGTACTGGTCGTACGCCGTCAGCATCGTCCACTTCTCGCCGCGCTGCTTCATCTGCTGCAGCGTGTGGGTGCGGATGCGCTTGCGGGGGGTCGGGGCAGCCGCGGCGGGTCCGGTGCCGTACGGCGCGGTCTCTTCAGGGGTGGAGTCGGCCATGGGAATTCTCCTGTTCGTCTCGCGGCTCCTGGCGGAGTCCACGGATGACCTCCAGCGTGCCAGATCCGCGCGCCGGTGGCCGCCGACTGTGAACCAAGTCATAACCGCGCCGTCGCCGGTCCCTCTCGGGGCGTCAGAGGTTCTCGCGCCACCGGTGCGTGATCGGGACGCGGCGGTCGCGACCGAAGTTGCGGCGCGACACCTTGGGTCCCGGCGGGTACTGGCGGCGCTTGTACTCCGCGCGGTCGACCAGGCCGATGACGCGCTCGACGAGCGCGGGGTCGAAGCCCTCTGCGACGACGTCGGCGGAGCCGAGGTCGCGCTCGACGTACGCGTCGAGGACCGCGTCGAGCTGGTCGTACGGCGGCAGCGAGTCCGAGTCCAGCTGGCCGGGACGCAGCTCGGCCGACGGCGCCTTGGTGATCGTCCCCTCGGGGATGGGCGGCGTCTCGCCACGCTCAGCGGCGTACGCGTTGCGCCACCGCGCCAGCTGCCACACCAGCGTCTTCGGGACGTCCTTGATCGGGGCGTAGCCACCGACCGCGTCGCCGTAGATCGTGGAGTAGCCCGTCGCGAGCTCGGACTTGTTGCCGCACGCCAGGACGAGGTGGCCGTGCTGGTTGGACAGTCCCATCCAGATCACCGCGCGGATACGGGCCTGCAGGTTCTCCTCGGCCAGGCCGTCCAGGTGCAGGGCGTCCTGGTACGCGTCGAAGATCGGCGCGATCGGGACGGTCTGCAGGGTGAGCCCGGTGCGCCTCGCCTGCTCCTCGGCGTCCGTGCGCGAGTGCTCGGTCGACCACGCGCTGGGGTTGGACACGCCGAAGACCTTGTCGGGTCCCAGGGCGTCGACGGCGATCGCGGCGACCAGGGTGGAGTCGATGCCGCCGGACATGCCGAACAGGACCGACGAGAAACCGTTCTTCCGCACGTAGTCACGCAGGCCCGTCACCAGGGCGGTGTAGATCTCCTGCTCGCGCGGCATCCGCTCGGCGTGCTCGGTCGGCAGCGGCTCGTACGCCGCGAAGGGCTCGGCGCTGATGATGGTCCGCTTGATCGTGAGCCCGCCGAAGCGCTCGTCGGCGCCCGGCATGGTCGGGGTCGCCGCGGGCAGGTCGAGGTCGACGACGAGCAGCTCGGCGTCGAACTGTCCCGACCGTGCCAGGACCGCCCCGTCCTGGTCGACCACGATCGAGTCGCCGTCGAAGACCAGCTCGTCCTGACCGCCCACCAGGTTCACGTACGCCAGGACGCACTCGCCCTCGCGGGCCCGCCGCGAGCAGAGCTCGAGACGCACGTCGTCCTTGTCGGCCTCGTAGGGAGAGCCGTTCGGGACGACGAGGAGGGCGGCCTCGGCGGCCTTCGCGGCGGCGGAGGGACCGTCGCGCCACAGGTCCTCGCAGATCGCCAGCGCGACGTCGATGCCGCCGATCTGGACGATGTTGATCTCGTGACCGGGGACGAAGTTGCGGATCTCGTCGCCGACGCCGTAGTTCCACAGGTGGTGCTTGGCCTGGCGCGTGACGATGCGGCCGCCGTGCATCACCGCGACCGAGTTCAGCGGTGCGTTCTTGGGGATGCCGAGACCCTCCGGCGCGCCCTCGGCCTGGTCGAGGAAGCCGACGACCGCCACGAGGTCGCCACATCCCTCGTCCTGCAGGCGGACGGCCAGCTCCTCGGCCGTCGCCCGCGACGCCTTGATGAGCGAGGCCCGCATCGCGAGATCCTCGATGGGATAGCCGGTCAGCATCATCTCGGGGAAGACGACGAGGTGGGCGCCCTGGGCGACGGCCTGCTTGCAGTGCTCGACGACGAGGTCGGCGTTGCCGGCGAGGTCACCCACCGTGGCGTTGGCTTGGGCGAGGGCGAGACGCAGCTGGGGCATGTCAGAACCCTAGTCCCGGATCAGGCGATGCCGTTGTCCCGCACCAGCTTGACCAGCGCCTTCGGAGCCTTGATGCCGGACAGGGCGCCCATGCGGGCACGCCCCTTGACTCCCCAGCCGGGCGTCACGTTGTACTTGCGGCCGTCCAGGACGAGCGAGACGGACTGCCCACCGGTCACCAGCATCTGCTTGGCCGTCGTGGACGACAGGGGAGCGGTGTCGATCACGTCGCCCTTGGTGCCGAGCAGCGTGATCGTGCCGTCCTGTCCCACCACGATCGAGCCGTGCTGGGCGAGCGGCTTGAGGCCCTTGCCGATCTGGCACTCGTCGAAGGTGATGTCGCCGGCCGCGTTCTCGTGGGTGGTCATGCCGAGGACCCTATGGTCACCGCGGTTCACGCCCGAATCGTCGGCCGTCCGTAACATCGCCGTAACAATCGGCGTGGGACACTGGCGCCATGGGAAAACAGGAAGACTTCGTCCTGCGTGCGCTCGAGGAGCGCGACGTCCGATTCGTGCGTCTGTGGTTCACCGACGTCCTGGGATCCCTGAAGTCGGTCGCGATCGCGCCGGCCGAGCTCGAGGGCGCGTTCGCCGAGGGCATCGGCTTCGACGGCTCGGCGATCGAGGGCTTCGCGCGCGTGCATGAGGCCGACATGCTCGCGATGCCGGACCCGTCGACGTTCCAGATCCTGCCGTGGCGCGGCGAGACGCCCGCGACGGCCCGCATGTTCTGCGACATCCTGATGCCCGACGGCACGCCGTCGTACGCCGATCCGCGCCACGTGCTGAAGCGTGCGCTGCAGAAGGCGGCCGAGGCCGGGTTCACGTTCTACACGCACCCCGAGATCGAGTTCTTCCTGTTCAAGGGCAAGCCCGACGTGGGTGATCGTCCGGTGCCCGTCGACGACAGCGGCTACTTCGACCACACCGCCCAGGGCGGCGGCCAGGACTTCCGCCGTGAGGTCATCACGATGCTCGAGAACATGGGCATCTCGGTCGAGTTCAGCCACCACGAGGGCGGCCCGGGCCAGCAGGAGATCGACCTGCGCTACGCCGACGCGCTGTCGACGGCCGACAACATCATGACGTTCCGCACGGTCGTGCGGGAGGTCGCGCTCAGCCAGGGCAAGTGGGCCTCGTTCATGCCGAAGCCGTTCACCGAGCACCCCGGCTCGGGCATGCACACGCACGTGTCGCTGTTCGAGGGCGACGAGAACGCGTTCTACGAGGCAGGTGCGGAGTACCAGCTGTCGCAGACCGGTCGCGCGTTCATCGCGGGCGTGCTGCACCACACCCCCGAGATCACGGCCGTCACGAACCAGTGGGTCAACTCCTACAAGCGTCTCGCCGGCGGGGGAGAGGCCCCCAACTACGTGTGCTGGGGCCACAACAACCGTTCGGCGCTCATCCGCGTGCCGATGTACAAGCCGCACAAGGGCAACTCCGCACGGGTCGAGAACCGGGCGATCGACTCGGCCTGCAACCCGTACCTGGCCTTCGCGCTGATCCTGGCGGCCGGGCTCAAGGGCATCGAGGAGAAGTACGAGCTGCCGCCCGAGGCCGAGGACGACGTCTGGTCGCTGTCGGAGAACGAGCGCCGCGCGATGGGCATCGCGCCGCTCCCGCGCAACCTCGACGAGGCGATCCGCACGATGGAGACCAGCGAGCTGGTCGCCGAGACGCTCGGCGAGCACGTCTTCGACTTCTTCCTGCGCAACAAGCGTGCGGAGTGGCAGGACTACCGCTCGCAGGTCACCCAGTTCGAGATCGACCGCCTCATGCCGATGGTCTGAGCGGAACTCCCGCTCAGGTCCGCTCGGCCTTCCGCAGCAGCACGGCCCGCTCCCGCTCGTTGCGGGTGAGCGCTGCCGCGGTGAGGAGCTCCTCGCGTGCCTCGTCGCGCCGACCGAGGCGGGCCAGCAGCTCCCCGCGCACGCCCGGCAGGAGCGCGGAGCCGCTCAACGCCCCGGTCGCGGCGAGCTCGTCCACGGCCGCGAGCCCCGCCGCGGGTCCGCCGGCCATCGCGACCGCGACCGCGCGGTTGAGGTCGGCGACGGGTGACGGGGCGACGTCGGCCAGGGCCTCGTAGAGCCTGACGATCCGGTCCCAGTCCGTCTCGTCGGTGGAGGGGGCGACGGCGTGGCACTCGGCGATCGCCGCCTGCAGGGCGTACGCACCCCGCCCGCGTCCGATCGCGTCCGCGCGGGCCAGCGCGGCACGTCCTCGCTGGATCTGGCCGTGGTCCCAGCGCGACCGGTCCTGGTCGGCCAGCAGGATCGGCTCACCGTCCGCGTCGATTCGTGCGGCGAACCGGGACGCCTGCAGCTCGAGCAGAGCCAGGAGGGCGTGGGCGTCGGGCTCGTCCGGGACGAGGGCGCTGACGGTGCGGGCGAGCCGGAGCGCCTCCCCGGCGAGGTCCGTGCGCATCCAGCTGGTGCCGGACGTCGCGGCGTACCCCTCGTTGAAGATCAGGTAGACCACCTGGAGGACCGACGCGAGGCGACCGCCCAGCTCCTCCCGCGGCGGCACCTCGAACGGCACCGAGGCCGCGGCGATCGTCCGCTTGGCGCGCACGACCCGTTGCTGGACGGTGCTGACCGGCACCATGAACGCCCGTGCGATCTCGTCGGTGGTCAGGCCACCGACGACACGGAGGGTGAGCGCTATCTGGGACTCGCGGGGCAGGATCGGGTGGCACGCGACGAAGACCAGGCGCAGCACGTCGTCGTCCACCGTCCCGGGGTCCCACGGCGGCTCGTGCTCGGTCGCGGCGAGACGTTGCTCCTCGGCCAGGGCGCGGGCGATGGCGGCGTGACGGTCGTCGAGACGGGCGAGTCGTCGCCGGCGGTCGATGGCCTTGCGCTTGGCGACGGTGGTCAGCCATGCCCCGGGGTTGGGCGGGACGCCGTCGCGCGGCCACTGCGCGAGCGCGTCGACGAGTGCCTCCTGCGCCAGGTCCTCCGCGAGCCCGAAGTCCCCGACCACGCGCGTCAGGGTGGCGACGATGCGGGCGGACTCGATGCGCCAGACCGCCTCGACCCGGCGGCGGGCGGCGGCTGCCGAGTCGGTCAGCCCTGGACCGGCCTGTCGGTGCCGAGCTGCTCGCGCCACTCGTACTCCTTCTGGATGTACTCGTTGTCCTGGTCGAACTCCTCGGTCTCGGTCACCCGGCGCACCTCCAGCCGCATGCCCGGCCCGAGCGGGCAGCGTTTGGCCCACTCAGCGGCCTCCTCCTTCGTGGAGGTCTGGATGATCCAGAACCCGTTGAACAGCTCCTTGGCCTCGGTGTAAGGGCCGTCCGTCACGACCGGGGGCGTGGAGTCGAAGTCGACGACGAAGCCTTCCTCGGGCGGGGCGAGCCCGTCACCGGCCAGCAGGACGCCGGCCTTGATCAACGACTCGTTGAAGGCGCCCATGGCGTTGACGACCTCGGTGAAGTCGACGTCCTCGGGCATCTCGAACCCGGCCGGCGTGCGCATGATCAGCATGTACCTCATGGCGGTGGCTCCTTGCTGTGTGGGCCGCGTCTCGACCCTCTCATCATTGCTTCGAACGGGCCACGGCCAGATCGACACGTCTGCCAGAGCTTTTTCTCCCGGCAGTGTCCACCGCCGTGGGCGCGACACCCGACAGGGCGCGTGGGCGGGTACCCTGCAGGCGTGGCAACAGACGCGCGTGACCTGGCCGTGGCACTGGCCCGCAAGGGGTTCCGCGACGGCGGAGGTGCGGTCGCGTGCCTGGAGTCCCTCGGCGACGTGCCGGACGCCCTGGTCGACCAGATCGCCTCCGTGGCGAGCCCCGACACCGCGCTGTCGTCGCTCGCCTCGATCGCGTCGCACATGGGCGCGGCCGAGCTGCTCGACCTCCTCGCGAGCGACGACGAGCTGCGACTGCGACTGCTCGTCGTGCTGGGAACCAGCGAGGCGCTCGGCGATTTCCTGACCCGCCATCCCGAGCACGTCCACGACCTGTCCGCCACGGACCTCGCCCGCCATCCCATCCCGCTGGACCTCCGGCGTCAGCAGATGGAGGAGGCGACCACCGCCGACGACCTGCGCGTGGCCTACCACCGCAAGCTGCTGCACATCGCCGCCCGTGACCTCACGGCCCTGACCACGTTCGAGGAGTCCTCGGCCGAGCTGTCCGACCTCGCGGTGGCAACCCTCGGCGCGGCGCTGCGCATCGCCCGCGAGGCCGAGCCCGATGCCGCACTCAGCCGCCTGACGATCATGGCGATGGGCAAGACCGGCGGTCACGAGCTCAACTACCTCAGCGACGTGGACGTCATCTTCGTCCACGAGCCGGTGGACGGCGCGGACGACGACGCGGCCCTCAACGCCGCCACGCGCCTGGCCGTCGCGGTCATGAAGCTGTGCCGCGAGCACACCGGCGAGGGCACGATCTGGGAGGTCGACGCCGAGCTGCGGCCCGAGGGCAAGAACGGACCCCTCGTGCGGACGCTCGCGAGCCACGTGGCGTACTACGAGAAGTGGGCCAGCACCTGGGAGTTCCAGGCACTGCTGAAGGCTCGGTTCGCCGCCGGCGACGAGGAGCTCGGCCAGGCGTACATCGACGCCCTGTCGCCCATGATCTGGTTCGCCAGCACCCGTCCCCACTTCGTCTCGGACGTCCGGGCGATGCGTCGCAGGGTCATCGACAACATCCCGGCCGCCCAGCGCAGCCGGCAGCTCAAGCTGGGAGCCGGGGGCCTGCGGGACGTCGAGTTCGCCGTGCAGCTGCTGCAGCTCGTCCACGGCCGTGCCGACGAGACCCTGCGCAGCCCCACCACGCTCAAGGCGCTCGGTGCTCTCATCGACGGCGGGTACGTGGGCCGACGGGACGGCGCAGCCATGGAGGAGGCGTACGAGTTCCTCCGCACCCTCGAGCACCGCATCCAGCTCTACAAGCTGCGCCGCAGCCACATCGTCCCCGAGGACCCGGAGGACCTGCGCCGGCTCGGCCGCAGCATGGGCTTTCGGCAGAACCCGGGCGAGGCGCTGACGAAGGAGTGGCAGGCGCACCGCCGCATCGTGCGGCGCCTGCACGAGAAGCTCTTCTACCAGCCGCTGCTCGAGGCCGTCGCGTCCTTGCCGACCGACCACCTGCGCCTCACCCCGCTGGCCGCCGAGCAGCGACTGACGGCGCTTGGCTTCGTCGACCCGAAGGGCGCGCTGGCGCACATCCAGGCACTGACGTCCGGCCTGTCGCGCCGTGCCGCGATCCAGAAGTCGCTGCTGCCGGCGATGCTGGCCTGGTTCGCCGAGTCACCCGATCCCGACGGGGGACTCCTCGCGTTCCGGAAGATCTCCGAGGGCCTCGGCGAGACGCACTGGTACCTGCGCAAGCTGCGGGACGAGGGCGAGGGGGCCGAGCAGCTCGCCCACGTCCTGTCGTCGAGCCGCTACGTCACCGACCTGATCCTGCGCGCCCCCGACTCCGTCGCCCTGCTGGGTGACGACGCGGAGCTGCGTCCGCTCGAGCGCGAGCGCCTGCGGACCGAGGTCGACCTGGCGGCCGGGCGCCACCGCGATCCGCAGAACGCGATCCGCGCGGTGCGCCGCGTCCGTCGCCGGGAGCTGTCCCGGGTCGGCATCGCCGACGTGCTCGGACGTCTGGACATCACCGAGGTCGGCGAGGCGCTGACCGACATCTCCACCGCCACCCTCGCCGGCGCGCTGACGGCGTCCACCGCGGCGGTCGAGGCCGAGCGTGGCGAGATGCCGACGCGGATGTCGATCGTCCTGATGGGACGACTCGGCGGTGGCGAGGCGGGCTACGGCTCGGACGCCGACGTCATGTTCGTCCACGACCCGTGCGAGGGCGCCGACGAGACCGAGGCCGCTTCGGCGGCGACCGCGGTCGTGCAGGGACTGCGCCGGATGCTGGCTGCTCCCGGTGACGACCCGGCGCTCGAGGTCGACGCGGAGCTGCGGCCCGAGGGCAAGAACGGCCCGCTCGTGCGGACGTTCGCGTCCTACCGGGCGTACTACGAGAAGTGGTCGTCCGTCTGGGAGGCCCAGGCGCTGCTGCGGGCCAACGCGACGGTCGGCGACGCCGATCTCAACGCCCGCTTCACCCAGCTGATCGACCCGCTCCGCTTCCCCGAGGGCGGCGCCACGGCCGACGAGGTCCGCGAGATCCGCCGGATCAAGGCGCGCGTGGACTCCGAGCGGCTGCCCCGCGGCGCGAACCCCAAGACGCACCTCAAGCTCGGCCGCGGTGGGCTGGCCGACGTCGAGTGGACGGTCCAGCTGCTGCAGATGCAGCACGCCCACGCGGTGCCGGAGCTGCGGACGACCCGGACGCTGCAGGCGCTGCACGCCGCGGTGAAGGCCGACCTGGTCAGCCACGACGACGCGATGGCGCTCGAGTCGGCCTGGCGGCTGGTCAGCCGCATCCGCAACGCCGTCGTCCTCATGCGCGGCAAGGGCGCGGAGTCGATGGTCGAGCACGCCGGCGACCGGGCCGGGGTCGCGCACCTGCTCGGCTACGGCATGGACGAGGGGGAGCGGCTCAACGACGACTACCTCCGCACGACGCGTCATGCTCGCAAGGTCGTGGAGCGCATCTTCTACGAGTGAGGGCCGCCGGCGAGTATCGTCGAAGGCCTTCGACACGGGGAGCACCACGATGCGTACGAGCGTTCGGGCGGCGATCGCCCTGGTCACCACCGGGCTGGCGGCGTCACTGCTGGCCGCACCGGCCACCGCCGCCGGAGAGGTCATCGTGCCCGGCACGCCGACCGTCACCGGCCGGGCGCAGTACGAGGGGACACTGACGGCCGTCCCCGGCACCTGGGCGCCGTCCGGCGTGGTGCTGTCGTACCAGTGGCTGCGCGACGGCACCCCGGTCGGCACCAGCTCCCCGGCGAACGTCACCCGCCGGCTGTCCAGCACGAACGACATCGGCCGGACGTACGCGGTCCGCGTGACGGCCGCCCTGACCGGCGCCGATCCGGCCTCGGCCACGAGCGCCGCGACCCGGCCGGTCGCCAAGGGCACGATCACCAACACCGTCCGACCGACCGTCACCGGCAGCTCCAAGTACGGCCGCAGGCTCACCGGCTCCCCGGGGTCCTGGTCGCGCTCGGCGTCGTACGGGTACCGGTGGCTGCGCAACGACCGGCCCATCAGTGGCGCCACGGGGCGTCACTACACGGTCGGCCCGTCGGACGTGGGTGCCAAGATCAGGTTCCGCGTCACCGCCAGGCGTGCCGGCTACTCGACCGTGACGGCGCGGTCCACGGCCAGGACCGGCAAGCACGTCCGGTCCGTCCGCAAGGTCGTGACCTACCGGGTCGCGACCCGCGGATCGATCAAGGCCAGCCTGTCCACGTTCAAGCGGCAGGCCCAGGAGACGTACGACGACCCGCGCGGCTGGCGGGCGATGGGCGTCCGGTTCAAGCGCGTGTCGAAGGGCGGGGACTTCACCCTGGTGCTGAGCCAGGCCTCGAAGGTCCCGAGCTTCTCCTCGGCGTGCAGCACGACGTACAGCTGCCGCGTCGGACGCAACGTGATCATCAACCAGACCCGGTGGCTCAAGGCGAGCCCGGCGTGGAAGGCCAGGAAGGGCTCGGTGCGCAGCTATCGCCACCTGGTCGTCAACCACGAGACCGGGCACTGGTTCGGTCGCGGGCACGCGACGTGCGGCGGCAGGGGGCAGGCGGCTCCGGTGATGCAGCAGCAGTCCAAGGGCCTGGCGGGGTGCCGGATCAACCCCTGGCCCAAGAAGTCCGAGCTGCACGCCCCACGCTACGGCTGGTGACCCGCGGCGCGGTGCTTCCGCCACCGTATGAGCCGCAGAACGGCCTGAGACGGTGGCAGAACCACCGACCCGGTGGTGGTCGCGGCTCAGCCGGCCTTCTGGGCCTGCAGGATGCTGTCACGCTCGTTGATGGTCAGCCCGCCCCACACGCCGTACGGCTCGCGCACGGTCAGCGCGTGCTCGAGGCACTGCCGGGCGACGGGGCACACGGCGCACACGGCCTTGGCCGCCGCGTCACGGGCACGGCGCCGCGGGCCACGCTCGGCGTCGGGAGAGAAGAACACCTCGGGGTCGACGCCGTTGCAGGCGCCTTCGTACTGCCACTCGTAGGTCTCCTGGATCGGCATGGGCAGACGGGAGATCGAGGCCATGGCTCAGACCTCGCTCGGATGCGTCACGCGCAGCGGGTGACGGTGCGGCGTCGGGCGCGCCGTCGACGGCGTGCCGTGGTCCTGCGTGATGCCGGGCCGACGAGAGATGGTGAGCTGCGTCATCGGGGATGCCTTCCTGCGGTTCGTGCACCGGTCGGGGGACGACCGGCGGCCTGGGTGTCCAGGCCGTGCATGATGTGTTCGGAGCAGGAGGCAGGCGCGATGGGTCAGGAACAGGCATTTTCTTGAAGTCGTTCAGAAAGCACTGAGCGAGGCTCCCCCGTGGATGGGGGAGCCTCGCTGCTCGGCTTGCTCGGGTGTCGCTTACTGGGAGGGGTCCTCGGCATCCTGCCCGGCCCGCTTGCTCGCCTCGGCGATCTCGAAGATCTCCGTGCCGAACGCCCCGACCTCGGTCGTGATCTTGCGGGCGGTCTCGAACAGGATCGCGACGACGTGCCCGGCGCTCCCGATGGCAGCCTCCGTCGACTGCTGCAGGACGTCCTTGGCGATCTCACGCCGGCTCAACGCCATCGTGGTCCCCTCCCGATCGACTAGGACACCAAGTGTGACGCACCAGCGGTCTCGAGGCGACGCGCGGCCTCTTCACGCTTGGCACGGCGCAGGGCCTTGCTCTCGGGGCTGTTGCCGATCTTGTACGGGTCGCTGGGCTTCTTGCCGAGCTTGGCGAGCTGGCGGACGACGCTGCCGAGCTGCTTGGACAGGCGGCCGGTGTTGTAGTGCAGGCCGTACTTCTCCACCAGGCGGTTGACGTCCTCGGCGACCTCGGGGTAGCGGCGGGCCGGGATGTCGGGGAACAGGTGGTGCTCGATCTGGTAGCTCAGGTTGCCGGTCATGACGTGGAAGAGCTTGCTGCCCTTGATGTTGGCCGAGCCGAGCAGCTGGCGCAGGTACCACTGGCCGCGGTTCTCGTTCTGCGCGTCCTCCTCCTTGAACGTCTCCACCTCGGCGGGGAAGTGACCGCAGAAGATGATGAGGAACGTCCACACGTTGCGGATGACGTTGGCCGCGACGTTGGCGCCCAGGATCGCGACGGGGGCCCACCAGCCGACGAACGGCACGAGGACCAGGCCGAGAGCCGGCCAGGCGATGTAGTCGCGGAAGACCTGCTTGCGGATCTTCTTGAACGCGCGCTTCTTGCGGCCCTCGAAGTCCTCCTTGGAGATCTTGCCGTGGAGGTACTGGTCGAGCTCGACACCGTGGTACATGATGCCCCACTCGAACACCATCATCAGCGCTGTCGCGAGCGGCAGGTTGAAGCGGTGGCTGGGGTACCACGGCTGGTCCTCGTCGATGCGGAACATGTTGTAGCCGATGTCCCGGTCCATGCCGTGGATGTTGGTGTACGTGTGGTGGATGTAGTTGTGGCCGTGCTTCCAGTCCTGGGCCGGCGCGATGTTGTCCCACTCGTAGCGGGCGCCGTCGATCATCGGATCGTTCATCCAGTCGTACTGGCCGTGCATGACGTTGTGGCCGATCTCCATGTTGTCGATGATCTTGGCCACGGCGAGAGAGCCGACACCGGCGACGAACGCCGGCGGGAAGAACGGCATGAAGATGCCGATGCGTCCGAGCACCTCGGCGCCCTTGTGGATGCGGATGACGCGGCGGATGTAGTCCGCGTCCTTCTGCCCGAGGTCGTCGAGCACGCGCTGGCGGACGGCGTCGAGCTCACGGCCGAACTCGTCGAGCTGCTCGTACGTCATGTACTCCAGGCCGATCGTGGCCGGCCGGTCGGACGTCGGGCTGATGAGCGACAGGGGAGCGGCGTTGTGCTTGCTCGCGCTCCGGGGCTCGATGGGCTGGCTCTTGATGAACTTGCGGGCGATGGCGGTGGTGAAGGCGGCCATGGTGATCTCCTTGGCTCAGAGGGCGACGTTGACGTCGCCGATGGGGACCTGGACACAGATCTTGATGGTCTCGTCCGTGTTGGCATTGATCTCGCCACTGACGACGTGGCGGACAGCGCCGCTGTTCTTCTTGACGGCGCACGTGTTGCAGACGCCCATCCGGCAGCCGAACTCGGGCGTGAGCCCGGCTTCCTCGGCCTGCACGAGGATCGTGGCCCCGCTGTTGGGGGCCTCGATCCCGGCGTCGTCGAACGTCAGTGCGCCGGTGGCGTCCGCGGCGTCGAGGTCGACGCTCGGGACCTTGAAGTACTCCACCTGGAGCTGATCGGCGGCGCCGAGCTCCTGGTACGTGTCGCGGACCGAGGCGATGAGGCCGGCCGGGCCGCAGGCGTACGTGAGGGTGCTCGCGGGGTCGACCCCGAGGTGCTTGAGGTGGTCGACGTGGAACCGGCCGGCGAGCTCGGCGCCGGCCTCGGGCTCACGGGTGTACACGCGGACGACGCGGAAGTCGGTCGTCGCGGCGATCTCGTCGAGCTCCTCGGTGAACATCTCGTCCTCGTGCGAGCGCGCGTAGTGCAGGAACGTGACGTCGCCGGCGTGCCGGGCGTCGCGCAGCGTGCGGAGCATCGACATGACCGGGGTCGCGCCTGATCCGCCGCTGACGAGCAGCAACGAGGACGGGACCTCGCGGGGGAGGACGAACTCGCCCTCGGCCTGCGACAGGTAGACGATCGTGCCGGGCTGGAGCTCGCGGTGCAGGAACTGGGAGACGTAGCCGTCGGGGTGGGCCTTCACCGAGACGCTGAAGGTGCCCTTCTTGGCGCTCTGGGAGCTGGAGACGGAGAAGACGCGGACGCGGCGCTTGCCGTCGACCTCGACGCCGAACTGCACGTGCTGGCCGGGGCGGAAGCCCTCCCATGCGCCGTTGGGGCGCATGACGACCGTGCTGGCGACACCCGTCTCGCGGCGCACCTCGACGACCCGGGCGCGGACGTTGCCCGCGGCGAGCATCGGGTGGATCTGCTCGAGATAGTGATCGACCGTGAAGGGGGAGGTCATGGACGCGACCGGACGCGAGGTGAGTGCCTTGCGGATGATGCCCATCCTGGACCCCTCAGCGATTGAGTGAACGTGCGTACACTCAAAGTCTGCACGAGGTCCGCGCTCGGCGCAACCGACGCGCCGAGTGACCTGTCGCACGATCGCCACACCTGTACACCGAAATCGTCGCGATACGCTGTCATCATGACCGAGCCGGCGCAGACTGCATCGCGCCAGGAGCAGAAGGAGCGCACCCGGCAGGCGATCCTCGCCTCCGCGCTCGAGCTCGCGCAGACGCAGGGCTTCGCCCAGATCAGCCTGCGGCAGGTGGCCCGGCACGCGGGCATCGTGCCCACCGCGTTCTACCGGCACTTCGAGTCGATGGACGAGCTGGGGCTCGCCCTGGTCGAGCAGTCGTTCTCCACCCTGCGCAGCATGATCCGCGAGGCGCAGCGCGATCCGGAGGTGTTCGAGAACATCATCGACGCCGCAGCGGTCGTGCTGGTCGAGACGGTCAAGCACCGCAAGGCGCACTTCGCGTTCGTGGCCCGCGAGCGGGTCGGCGGCTCCGAGGCGGTGCGTCGCGCGATCAAGCACGAGCTCGACCTGTTCGTCAGCGAGCTCGCGGTCGTGCTGGCGCGGCTGCCCAACATCGAGAACTGGTCGTCCGAGGATGTCCAGATGGTGTCGCGGCTGTTCGTCCGCAACATGGTCTCGAACGCCGAGGAGGTCGTCGAGATGCCGGACGACCGGCCCGACCTCGAGGAGAAGATCAAGGAAGGCGCCCGGCGTCAGATGCGCCTGATCGTCATCGGCTTCCGCGACTGGCAGAGCTGACCGCTCCCGGTCGGGAGCGGCCAGCGGGGTTCAGCTCAGTTCGCCTGGGCGACCTGCTGGGCGCCGAACGAGTCCTGCGCGGCCGTGGCCAGGTTGTCCAGCGCCTGGGCGAACACGTCGTCGCCGATCGAGTCCTCGAGCTGCGCCAGGAGCGTGGGCTCCGCGGTGAACTCGGCCGACCAGGTGACGTACGCGCACGCGTGTCCGGCGTCCTCGACGAGGATGGTCGCCCGGTGGTTCTTGATCGGGAACGGCGGGTCGGGCATGTGGTACGAGAGGGTCATGCCCTCGTCGTCCTTCTCCACGACGGTGACGACCAGCTCAGCCGGGGCCTCGGGCCCGTCGGCGTAGATGCGGAGCTTCGGGTGCCACTGCGAGAAGTCGCCGGCCAGGGACCAGACGACATCGGCTGGTGCGGCGACGAACGTACGACGGGAGATGCGGGGCATGAAGGTCCTCAGAACAGTGCTCGATGCTGTGTCCCCACATTGAACATCGGCGGAGGGTGTCCCGTCGCGTTCTGGACGTGAGGCATTTCTCACGCCAACGGTACGCCCGGCGGTCGTGGAGCCTCAAACGCCCATGAACGAGAGCATCTCCAGGCGAGGCTCCCAGCCGAGAGCCGTGTAGAGATCCCGTCCCTGCGCGGACGCCGCGAGGACGCCGCGGGTGGCCCCGCGGCCCATCGCCTGACGGGTCAACGTCGCCATGACGTGCCGGCCGAGGCCCCGCCGCTGGAACGCGGGTGTGGTCTCGACGCTGTCGAAGGTCGCCCACCCGTTCAGCACGCCCACGGAGCCGTGGGCGGCGACGGTGTCGGCGGACTCCAGGGAGTAGGTCATCGCGTGGTCGTCGATGTCCCACCGGAAGGTGAGGTCGTCCGCGAGCGGGGGAACGCCCTCGTCGACCAGCTCGGTCGACATCAGGGTCTCGTCGTCGCGGTCGATGCGGACGCCGGGCAGGAGGTGGGCGGTCAGGTAGGTCCCGACGTCCTCGGCGACGACGGTCAGCATCGCGCGCGGGTCGCCGGCGACGTGGCCCATCAGCTCGGTGAACGCCTCGATGCCGGGGTCGACGCAGACCAGCTCGGTCTCGCGGGTCCTCGACCCGACGTGCACGATCGGCCAGCCGTCCAGCTGTCCGGCGTGGATGCCGCGGATGTGGATCCACGTGGCGAGCCACGCGTCGATGAGCTCCGTCGTGCTGTCCGTGCGCATGTGGGGATCCTCGCACGCCGCGATTCGCTAGGATCAGGACCGGTTGTGCAGCAGCCGTGTGAGGGACATGCGCATGAGGACGACGGACGAGCACGCTGGGGAGCACGTATGACACAGGACCTGACGGTCACCATCCGCGACGAGGACCCGTACGTCGTGCTGGACGTCGTGGGCGAGATCGACATCAGCACCGCCTCCGTCCTGCGCGACGCGATGATCGAGGCCACCGACCACGGCGCCGACAAGCTCGTGTTCGACCTGAGGCAGGTCTCGTTCGTCGACTCGGTCGGTCTGGGTGTGTTCGTGCTCGCGCGCAAGAAGATGCAGCTGCGGCAGGGGAGCGTCGACATCATCGCGTCCACCCGCCGGGTGCTCGCGATCTTCAAGCTGGCCGGTCTCGAGCAGGCCTTCCGCATCCGGCCCACGCTGGAGGCGCTGTCCGCGGAGGACGATCCGGCCGAGCCGGCCTAGGTCCCGGGAAAGCAAGTGTCCCCGCGCCGTTGGTGCGGCCGGGGACGTCGAGCCCGTGCCGCTAGATAGCGCGGTCGGTGCTGCGACCAGACTAGCCGACCGGCCCTGAGACGGGCCGGCCGGTCAGGTCGTCACTCGATCGACGTCGCGTCCGGGTCGTGGTCGGCGTCGTCCTCGCTCGGGGACGAGTCGGGCGCCTCGGTGTGCGCCGGGTCGTCGGGTCCCTCGGCGGGCTCCTCGGGATGGGGTGTGGTCATGAGATCTCCTCTCGGTCCCACCCGTCGTACCCCGCGTCCGCCGCGCCAAGCCCGGAACCGCCGTCCAGGCCGACGGTCGCCGCCGGGGCCGCGCCGCACCGGCTATCGTGAAGCATGACCGTATCGAAGACGATCCCCCTCCGCGGCGGTGTCCTGGTGGCCCACGACGGATCCGTCCCTGCGGACGCAGCACTGCGCACCGCGGTGCGCGTGGCGGCCGGACTGGGCAAGCCGGTCACCGTGGCCCGTGCCTGGAGCATCAGCACGGCGCCCCGCCCCGCGTCCGCAGCCCCCGGCTACATGCCGCCGTTCGAGGACTTCGAGGCAGCGACCTTGGCGGCGCTCGAGAAGGACATCGCCCCCATCCGGGCGGAGAGCCCCGACGTCACCATCGACGCCGTCGTGGTGCACGGCAGTCCCGCCGAGAAGATCGTCGAGGCGTCGGGCTCAGCGGATCTCGTCGTGGTCGGCAGCCGTGGACGGGGCGGGTTCCCGGGCCTGCTCCTCGGATCCGTCAGTGATCAGGTCGTGCGCTACGCGAAGTGCCCCGTCCTCGTCGACAAGGCTGTCGGCGGCGGCGACGCGGAGGCCGAGCCCGAGTCCGACGCCGAGCAGATGGAGCGAGCGCTGCTCAGCGAGCTCAAGCTCGAGTGACGGGTCCCATGGTGCCGGTGTCGAGATAGCGCTGGTGCCAGGCGAGCGACTCGTCCAGCAGGTGCGGCGTGTGCCTGGCCTCGGGACGCTTCGCGCGGGCCCGGTCCAGGTAGTCCTGCAGGCCGGGACGGAACGCCGGGTCGGCGCAGCGCCCGATGATCTTGGCCGCGCGGTCGGTGGGGGACGAGCCGCGCAGGTCGGCGATGCCATGCTCGGTCACGATGACCTGCACGTCGTGCTCGGTGTGGTCGACGTGGCTGACCATCGGCACGATCGCCGAGATGGCCCCGCCCTTGGCGGTCGACGGCGTGAGGAAGAAGTTCAGGAACGCGTTGCGGGCGAAGTCGCCGCTGCCGCCGATGCCGTTCATGATCGCGCTGCCCATCACGTGGGTCGAGTTCACGTTGCCGTAGATGTCGGCCTCGAGCATGCCGTTCATCGCGATGACCCCGAGGCGGCGGACGAGCTCGGGATGGTTCGAGATCTCCTCGCTGCGCAGGAGGATCCGTCCCTTGTACGCGTCGATGTCGTCCATGAACCGCCGGACCCCCGTGTCGGAGAGCCCGAACGACGTGGCCGACGCGGCACGGAGCGTCCCGCTGTCCAGCAGGTCGAGCATGCCGTCCTGGATGACCTCGGTGAACGCGACCAGGTCGGTGAACTCGCTGTGGTCCAGACCGGCCAGCACGGCGTTGGCGACGTTGCCGACACCCGACTGGATCGGGAGCAGCTCCGGGGGCATCCGTCCCGCCGCGACCTCGTGGCGCAGGAAGTCCACGACGTGGCCCGCGATGGCCTCCGAGGTGTCGTCGCCGGCGGTGAACACGGCGTTGCGGTCGGGCCGGTCGGTCTCCACGACCGCGACCACCTTGGCGGGGTCGACCCGCAGGTACGGCTCACCGATGCGCTGCATCGGCTCGGTGAGGGGGATCGGCTGCCGCGAGGGCGGCAGCGCCGTGCCGTAGTAGATGTCGTGGAAGCCCTCGAGCTCACGGGGCTGCCAGTGGTTGACCTCGAGGATGACCCGGTCCGCCTGGTCGAGCCACGTCTTGTTGTTGCCGACCGAGCCGCTGGGCACGAGGAGCCCGCCCGGGAGGACCGCCGTGACCTCGATGACGGCGACGTCGAGGTTGCCGTAGAACCCGAACCACATGTGCTGCGCCGAGTGGCTCAGGTGGGCGTCGATGTAGTCGACCTCGCCGGCGTTGATGAGGCGCCGCATGACCGGGTCGGAGTTGTAGGGGAGCCGGCTGGAGACGCCGTGCGCCTCGGCGAGGATGCCGTCGGCGTCCGGCGCGGTCGATGCCCCGGTCCACAACCCGATGCGGAACTCCTCGCCGCGGTCGTGCGCGGCGACCATCTGGTCGTGCAGTGCCGCGGGCGTCGCCTTGGGATATCCGGCACCGGTGAAGCCGCTGAACCCGACGTTGTCCCCGTTGCGGATCTGCGCTGCGGCCGCCTCCGGGGTGGTCACGCGGGTGCTCAGGACGGGGCAGGTGATCCTCGCGGGCATGGGGACCATTGTGCGCTGCGCCCCGTCTGCGACCCGACCTCGGTCGCGCCGCGGGCCTTCTCGGGCCCAAAGTCCCTGGTAGCGCAGGCTCTGCCGGGATACGTTGGATATTCACCCGCCGCTCCGGCGCCGGGCGGCAGGCGACCCACCTACGAAGACGGCATGCCCGACTTACGCAGACGGGACGTCAGCCTCTTCTGCACCCCGGTCTCGCAAGGGACCGGGGTGCTTGGCGTCTCAGCTCGTCCGCCCGAGGGCGGCTGTCTAGTGTGGAGCGATGGAACCTCGAACCATCGCCACCAGCGTGGGCCTGCCCGTCGCCGCTGCCGCGCTCGGGTCCGTCGCGACCGCGACGGGCATCAAGAGCGCCTGGTACCGCACCCTGCGCAAGCCCGCCATCCAGCCGCCGCCGGCGGTGTTCCCGGTCGTGTGGACCGCGCTGTACGCGCAGATCGCGCTGGCCTCCGCCGACGCGCAGTCCCACATGACGCCGTCGGAGGCACGGACGTATCGCCGCAAGCTGGCGGCCAACATGGCCCTCAACGCAGGCTGGTGCTGGTCCTTCTTCCGCGGTCACCGGCTCGTGCCGTCGATCGTGGTGGCCGGCGCGCTCGCCACCAGCACGGCCGACCTCGCCCGGACCGCCGGGGGAGCGTCGAGGCGGGCCGGATGGCTGCTCGTGCCGTACACCGCCTGGAACAGCTTCGCGACGGTGCTGACCACCGCGATCTGGCGCAGGAACCGCTGAGCCGTCCCGTCAGCCGACGGCCGTGCCGAACACCCGTCCGATGGCGTACGTCAGGGCCAGCCCGGCCGCGCCGCCGAGGACGATGCGGGCCACGGCCACCCGTGTCCTGCTGCGACCCAGGTAGGAGCTGACCGTGCCGGCCAGGGCAAGCGCCAGGAGGACGACGACGACGGTCACCACCACGCGCGCGGAGCCCGGCGCGAGCAGGATCGCGAAGAGCGGCAGCAGCGCACCCAGTGTGAAGGCGACCATCGAGGCCGCGGCCGCCTGGTACGGGTTGGTCAGTGCCTGCGGGTCGATGCCCAGCTCCGCGTCGGCGTGGGCGGCCAGCGCGTCGTGCTCGGTGAGCTCCTCGGCGACCTGCCGTGCGGTCTGCTGTGACAGGCCCTTGCTGGCGTACAGCGCGGTCAGCTCGTCCAGCTCCTGCTCCGGGAGGTCCCGCAGCTCCTGGGTCTCCTGAGCGAGCTGGGAGCGCTCGCTGTCGCGTTGGCTGCTCACCGAGATGTACTCGCCAAGCCCCATGGAGACCGCGCCGGAGACGACACCGGCCAGCCCGGCCGTGAAGATCGCCCCCTTGTCGGAGGTGGCGCCCGCGACGCCGACGACGAGTCCAGCGGTGGACACGATGCCGTCGTTCGCGCCGAGGACCCCCGCCCGCAGCCAGTTCAGCCGCGAGGCCATCGCGGAGGAGTGGCGCTCTCCCGGGTGTCCGGGGTCGAGTGCGTCAGGCATCGGCACTCTCCTGGGGCCGCGGTGGACCCTCAGCCTGTCGCCGCTTCGGTGACCGGCGTAGAGGCGACCGCCCCTTGCGGACGGACCAACGTCCCGTGCGGCGGGGCTGCCCGGCGGTCAGCTGCCGCCGGCGGGAAGCTCCTCGAGCAGGACGTCGGGGTTCTCGCGGGCCGCGTTGTTGGCCCGCCACTTGTCGATGAACAGGGCCAGGTACGTGCCGTCCGTGCGCTGCAGGACCTCGCAGCCACGCGCGCCGCGCAGCTGCAGTGCGCCGTCCTCGTCGGTGCGGCGTGCCACCTGGTAGTCCAGGCGGGTGAGCCGGATCGGCGAGTTGAACTCGTGGGTCATCCGCTCTTCCACCACCTCGAACTGCAGCGGACCGACCGCGGCGAGCACCGGGCTCTGGTCGCCGCGGAGGTCGGACCGCAGGACCTGCACGACGCCCTCCTGGTCGAGCTGCTCGATGCCGCGGCGGAACTGCTTGTACCGGCCGATGTCGCGCGCGGTGGCGGTCATGAAGTGCTCGGGTGCGAAGCTCGGCACCGGGGGATAGTCGATCGGGTCGCCGTCGAACACCGTGTCGCCGACCCGCAGCGCCTGGGCGTTCACGAAGCCGATGATGTCGCCCGGCGAGGCCTGCTCGACCGCACTGGTCTCGCGGCCGAACAACGACTGGGCGTACTTCGTCGCGAAGGGCCGGCCGGTCGAGGCGTGGGTGACGACCATGCCGCGCTCGAACGTCCCGGAGACCACGCGGGCGTACGCCATGCGGTCGCGGTGGGAGCTGTTCATGCCGGACTGCACCTTGAAGACGAACGCGCTGAAGTCGTCGTCGACCTCGCGGACCGAGCCGTCGACCCCGGCGGTCGCGCTCGGGGCGGGGGCGAGGTCGAGCAGCAGGTCCAGCAGCTGGGCGACGCCGAAGTTCTGCAGCGCGGAGGCGAACATGACCGGCGTGGTCTCGCCGCCGAGGAAGCGCTCCTGGTCGTGGTCGGCCTCGTCGAGGCCGAGCAGCTCGTGCTCGTCCATGGCCGCGGACCACGCCTCGGCGTCGGCGTCCTCGACCTCGGACGCGGACATGCGCCGCTCGGGTGCCCGCGTCGCGCCTCCGGCGGTACGGGTGTACTTCACGAACTCTCCGGTGCGACGGTCCAGCACGCCGCGGAAGTCACCGGCCTCGCCGACCGGCCAGGTCAGGGGCGTCGGGCGCAGCTTGATCTGCTGCTCGATCTCGTCCATGAGCGCCAGCGGCGACAGCCCGGGACGGTCCCACTTGTTGATCACGGTGATGACCGGGATGCCGCGCAGCGCGCACACCTTGAACAGCTTGAGCGTCTGCGGCTCGAGGCCCTTGCCGGCGTCGACCAGCATCACGGCCGAGTCGACCGCGGACAGCACCCGGTAGGTGTCCTCGGAGAAGTCGCTGTGCCCGGGGGTGTCCACCAGGTTGACCACGTGGTCGCGGTAGACGAACTGGAGCGCCGCGGACGTGATCGAGATGCCGCGCGCCTTCTCCATCGCCATCCAGTCCGAGACCGTCGCGCGTCGGTCGCCCTTGCCGTGCACCGCCCCGGCTTCGGTGATGACCCGCGCGTGGAGCGCGAGCGCCTCGGTGAGGGTGGACTTGCCGGCATCGGGGTGGCTGATGACGGCAAAGGTACGGCGTGGGCGTTTGTCGGGCACCTAGTGAATTTACCGGTGTCAGTGCAATGCCGCGGACGCCGGGTCCGTGCTCAGCACCCGGATCGCGAGCGACGTGGTCGTCTCGACGCCCAGGTAGCCCACGACGGTGTGGACGCGGTGCGGGTCCAGCGGGAGCAGTCCGGGGGTGCCGGGGACGTCGGGGGTGATGCCGAGGTCGAGGTCCTCGCGTCCCGACATGAGCCGCACGTTGAAGTCGTAGCGCTCGCGGGCCTCGGGCGTCATGAGCCGGCGGACCACCGTGGCGCCCATCCGTCGGGCACCGGTCTCGGCCGCCCAGGAGTCGAGGGTCGCTGCGACGACACGTCCGTCGTTCTGGTCGATGTCCGCCCAGACGGCCCGCATGGGCCCCACCTGGGTGAGGAGGATCGCCGCGGTCTTCTCACCGATGCCGGTGACCCCGGGCAGGTTGTCGCTGGCGTCACCGCGCAGGGCGGCGAAGTCGAGGTAGTGCTCGGCCTCGACGCCGTACATCGCGACGAGCCGCGCGGGGTTGAGCAGCGGCGACCCGCTGATGCCGCCGTTGATCAGGCGGAGCACCTGGGTGTGGTCGCTGATGTGCGCGAACGCGTCCCGGTCCGAGGTGATGATGACGCAGCTCCAGTCGTGCGAGCGGGCCCAGGCGGCGGCCGAGGCGCTGACGTCGTCCGCCTCGAGGCCGGGGGGAGTGAGGGTGGCGAGGCCGAGGGCGTCGAGCAGCCGGCCCGCGCGATCGAGCTGGTCGACGAGTGCCGCGTCCTTCTCGGCCCGTCCGGCCTTGTAGTCGGGGTAGAAGTCCCGGCGAACCGAGGCGGCCCGGTCGTCGAGGCCGAAGATCACCGCGTCGGGTGCGAATCCGTCGATCGCCTCGAGGATCTGGCACAGCATCCCGTTGAGCGCCCAGGCCGGTCGTCCCGAGCGGTCCGTGATCTGCGTGTGCGCCCGTGCGTGGTGGTTGCGGTGCAGCAGCGACGGGGCGTCGACCACGAGGAGCAGCTTGCGAGGACGGGCGGGGGAGTCAGTCATGGGAGTGCTGGCCATCGTACGGCGCCGGGACATTGGGCCCTTCTGGACGGTCGCCGGTGCGGATGGGATGGCACCAGCCCCGGGAGGAGCCCTTGCCGTCGTCACGCCCGTTCTGGCACCTGTCCGAGTCGGAGGTGCTCGACGCCCTGGGGACGACACCCGATGGACTCACGGGGGAGCAGGCGTCCGCAGCGCTGGATGAGCAGGACGCCGGGTCGACGGCCCCGGACGAGCCGCCCGCGTGGCGGCTCCTGCTCCGCCAGTTCGTGAGCCCGATCGAGCTGATCCTGGTGGCGGCGACCGTCCTGTCCGGGATCCTCGGTGACTGGACCGACGCCCTGATCATCCTGCTGATCCTCGCCCTGTCCGGCGTGCTGGGCTTCGTGCAGGAACGCAGTGCCGGCCAGGCGATGAAGGCGCTGCTGGAAGCGGTCGAGGTGACCGCCCAGGTGGTGAGGGACGGCGAGCCGACGGACGTCCCGATGGACGAGGTCGTCCCGGGGGACGTGGCGCTGCTGACCGCCGGTGACCTGGTGCCCGGGGACTGCCTGGTGCTGGGCTCGCGCGAGCTCAGCGTGGACGAGTCGGCACTGACGGGGGAGACCTTCCCCGTCGAGAAGCGGCCGGGCGTCGTTCCCGCAGCAGCTCCTGTGGCCGAGCGCACGAACGCGGTCTTCCAGGGCACGCACGTCGCCAGTGGCAGCGCGAAGGTCGTCGTCGTCCACACCGGCGCCGCGACGGAGATCGCCGCGGTCTCCGCGCGGCTGGGTGCCGCCACTCCGCGCACGGGCTTCGAGCAGGGGATGACGGCGTTCGGTGTCCTCCTCGCGCGGGTCATGCTGGTCTTCACGGTCGTGATCCTGCTGCTCAATGTCGCGCTGGAGCGCAGCGTGCTGGACTCGGTGCTGTTCGCGCTGGCCCTTGCGGTCGGCGTGACCCCGCAGCTGCTGCCCGCGATCGTCAGCATCAGCCTCGCCCAGGGGGCGCGGGCGATGGCCAGGGAGCGTGTCATCGTCCGCCGTCTTGACGTGATCGAGGACTTCGGGGCGATGCGGGTGCTGTGCTCGGACAAGACCGGCACCATGACGCAGGGCCGGATCGAGCTCGGGGCAGCGTTGTCGTGCGACGGTGCCGAGAGCCGGACGGTCGCGGACCTGGCCGCGCTGAACGCCGGGCTGCAACGCGGCTGGAAGAACCCCATCGACCAGGCGATCATCCGGGCGCACCCCGTCGCCGACGACGTCGAGGCACTCGACGAGCTGCCCTACGACTTCCAGCGCAAGCGCCTGAGCGTGCTGACACGTCGAGCCGACGGCGAGGTGCCCCTCCTGGTGACCAAGGGGGCGTTGGCCAACGTGATGGAGGTCTGCACCGAGGTATGGACGCCGGCGGGCCCCGTCCCGATCGCCTCGGTCGGTGACGAGATCCAGAAGACCTTCGCCGCCCTGAGCGCGGGTGGCTTCCGGGTGCTCGGGGTGGCCACGCGGCCGGTGCGGGGCCAGCACGTGGAGCTCGCCGACGAGGCGCAGATGCAGCTCGTCGGCCTGCTGACCTTCGCCGATCCGGTCAAGCCCGACGCGCCGGCCACGGTGGCGAGCCTCGTCGCCGCGGGCATCTCGGTGCGGATGGTCACGGGCGACAACCACCTCGTCGCCGCCCACGTCGCCCGAGCCGTGGGACTTGACGCGGCCCGGGTCTGGACCGGCACCCACGTCGACGGGCTGGACGACGCGGCCCTGGCCGCCGCGGTCCCCGCGGCCCACGTGTTCAGCGAGATGAACCCCCTGCAGAAGGAGCGGGTGGTGCGCGCGTTCCGGTCGGCCGGTGACGTCGTCGGGTACCTGGGCGACGGCATCAACGACGCACCGTCGCTGCATGCCGCCGACGTGGGGATCAGCGTCGACAGCGCCGTCCCCGTGGCGAAGCAGTCCGCCGCGATCGTCCTGCTCGACAAGGACCTGAAGGTCCTGCTCAAGGGGGTCCGGCAGGGGCGTCAGACGTTCGCCAACACCATGAAGTACATCTTCATGACGACGAGCGCGAACTTCGGGAACGTGCTCAGCATGGCGTTCGCTGCCGTCGCGCTGCCCTTCCTGCCGCTGCTCGCGAGCCAGATCCTGCTCGTGAACCTGCTGACCGACCTGCCGGCCGCATCGATCGCCACCGACCGGGTGGACGCACAGCAGGTGAGGCGCCCCCAGGGCTGGGACACGCGGCTGATCGGCCGCTACATGCTGGTGTTCGGCTCGCTCAGCACGGTGTTCGACCTGACCACGTTCGCCGTCCTGCGATGGCACTTCGACGCGGGCGCCACCGAGTTCCGCAGCGCGTGGTTCGTCGGCTCGGTGCTCACCGAGGTCGGCGTCCTCTTCGTGCTGCGCACCCGGCAGCCCGCCGTCCGGAGCCGGCCGAGCAGGTGGCTCGTGATCATCTCGATCGTGGTCGCCGCGGTCGCGGTGGCGACGCCCTACTCGGCCGTGGCGGACTCGCTCGGGATGGTGGCGGTCCCGGCGGACGTCCTGGCCCTGGTCGTCCTCATCACCCTCGGCTACCTCGTGGCGACCGAGCTGGTGAAGAGGATCTTCTGGCGGGAACGCCAGGACGCCGGCCGCGGGTAGTCGTCCGGTTCGCTACCAGGGCAGCTCGCCGGTCTCGTCCTGCAGCGTGCCGGTCGGTCCGTCCGCGCCGATCGTGGCCAGCCCGACGACGATCTTGGCGCTCTCCTCGACGGGACGTCCGCCGCCCATCGACGCGGTCAGGTCGGTGTCGGTGTAGCCGGGCTCCACCGCGTTGAACTTGATGCCGGGCTCGAGCTTGGCGTACTGGACGGTGAGCATGGTGGCCGCAGACTTGGACGCCGCGTAGAGCGAGGCCTGCACGCCGAACTCCACCCGGTCGGGGTTGGTGACGGCCCAGAACGAGCCCATGCTGCTGGAGATGGTGAGGACGACGGCCTGCTGCTCGGACCTGCGCAGCAGGGGCAGCGCGGCCTCGGTGACCCGCACGATCCCGACGGCGTTGGTGTCGAACACCTGGAGAGCTCCGGGCCCGTCGACGTTCGTCATGTCGCCGGTGATGCCGGCGTTGTTCACGAGCACGTCCAGGTGCCCCTCGTCGGCGTCGATCGTCGCGAGCGCCGCAGCGACCGACGCGTCGTCCGTCACGTCGAGCTGCACGAATCGCGCCCCGAGGTCGGCCGCGGCCTTCTCCCCGCGCGTGGTGTCGCGAGCCCCCACGTAGACGGTGTGGCCCAGCTCGACCAGCTGCTTCGCGGTCTCGAACCCGATGCCCTTGTTGGCCCCGGTGATCAGCGTGACGGTCATGTGTCTTCCTTCCGATGAGTGGGCCCGACGGGACCCGAGAAGGACGCTAGGCGCGGCGCAGCACGCGGGGCAGTGCCCTGCCGATCAGGGGTGTGACAGGACCCCCTCTCGGTGGGGCCCTGGGACCTACGCTGGTGTCATGACGAATCGGCCGAACACGCTCGGCGAGTACCTTCGGGCGCGCCGTGGGCTCGTGACACCCCAGCAGGCGGGCATCCCCGACCACGGGACGCGACGGGTGCCGGGACTGCGCCGCGAGGAGGTCGCAATGCTGGCCGGCATCAGCGCCGACTACTACCTGCGCCTGGAGCGCGGCCGCGACCACAACCCGTCGCTGCAGGTGCTGGAGTCGATCGCTCGTGTCCTCCAGCTCGACAGCGAGCACCTCGAGTACCTGATGACCCTGACGGCGGAGAAGCCTCGCCACATCCGGCGTCGCACGCCCAAGGAGATCGTCCCGCCGGGGATGCTGAAGCTGCTGGGCTCGATGGAGCAGCCGGCGTTCATCGAGGGTCGGTACTTCGACATCCTGGCGTCGAACGCCGCCGCCGTGGCGCTGTCCCCACGCCTCGTCCCGGGGGGCAACCAGCTGCGGGACATGTTCCTCGACCCGGCCGAGCAGGCCCTCTACCCGGACTGGAAGCTCGTGACGAACTGCTTCATCGCCAGCCTGCGGCAGGCCGTGGGTACCGACATCGACGACCCGCGCTTCATCGAGCTCGCGGGTGAGCTCACGCTGGGCAGCGCCCAGTTCCGCGAGCTCTGGGCCCGGCACGACGTGAAGGCCCAGAACGGGACGCCCATGCGTTTCGACCATCCCCAGGTCGGTGAGATGACGCTCAACCGCGAGCGGCTCACCATCAACGGGACCGACGGCCTGCAGCTCGTCGTGCACCACCCGGACGCCGGCAGCGAGGACGCCCAGAAGCTCGCACTCCTCGTCTCAGCCGCCCTGCCGGCCAGCGAGCCCGAGCGCAGTCTTCGTCCGTCCTCCTGACGGGCGCCGCGTCGGAAGGGGGGTCCTGTCGGACCCCGGGCTGACGAGGGATCTGGGTGGGGCGCGGCAGCGGACCTAGCGTCGTGGAGGCACCTGCCCCCATCGCGAAGGAACGATCCCGTGACCAGTACGGACAGCACGACAGCCGAGCCGACGACAGCCTCGTGGGCGGCCGTCTGCTCGCTCAGCCTCGGCATCCTCGCCATCGTCATGTCGGAGTTCCTGCCCGCGAGCCTGCTGCCTCGCATCGCGGAGGACCTGGACGTCTCTGAGGGTGCCGCGGGACAGAGCGTGACGGTCACCGCGATCGCCGGAGCCGTCTCGGCGCTGCTCATCGCCGTGGTGCTGCCGCGGGCGGACCGCCGCCGGGTCATGCTCGGCCTGACGGTGCTCGCGATCATGTCCGACCTGCTCGTGGCGCTCGCTCCCGACCTCGTCGTCCTGCTGGGTGCTCGCGTGCTCCTGGGCATCGCCCTCGGCGGGTTCTGGGCCATGGCAGCGGCCATGGCCGCGCAGCTCGTTCCCGCGGACCGGATCGGTCGCGCGCTGACGGTCATCAACGCGGGGGTGTCGGTGGCCGCGGTGGTGGCGGTGCCGCTCGGCGCGTGGCTGGGCGACGTCTGGGGATGGCGGGGGGTGTTCCTGCTGGGCGCCGGCATCGCGCTGCTGGCGCTGGTCGTCCAGGCCGCCACGCTGCCGAGCGTCGCGGCGCCGGTGACGGGCGGGCTGCGGGTGCTGGCGAGCACACTGCGCTCGCGCACCGTGGTGATCGGGCTGGTCGCGGTGCTGCTCATCTTCGGAGGGCACTTCGGTGGCTACACGTACATCCGTCCGGCCACCGAGAGCATGACGGACATCGACGCCGGGGGCCTGGCCGCACTGCTGCTCGTGTTCGGCGTCGCGAGCGTCGTCGGCACGATGCTCAGCGGACCACTGGCCGACCGGGCCCTGCGGGTGACCGTGTTCCTCTTCCCGGCCGCCGCAGCACTCGGCATGCTCGTCATGGTCGGCACCAGCGGCTCGACCGTCGGCCTGTACGTCGCGGCCGTGCTGTGGGGCTTCGGCTTCGGGGGAGTGCCCACCGCGGTGCTGAGCTGGGGTGCGAGGACCGAGCCGGACCGGTTGGAGCAGATCGGCGGGCTCATCGTGACGGTCTGCAACATCGCGATCGCGGTGGGCGCGGTCGTGGGCGGGCTGCTCGTCGACCGTTCCGCCGACAGCTCGCCGTTGCTGGTCGGTGGCATCGCGGTGGCGAGCGGCGCCGTCGTCATCGCGAGCCTTCGCACGACTCGCCGCGTCAGCTGAGGTCGTCGTCGGCGAGCACGTCGTGGAGCAGGGCCCGCGTCAGCGCGTAGATGCCGGGCTGCTCGCTCTCGCGCGGACCGGCGACGTTCAGCGTCAGCCCGAACCCCAGGCACGCCAGCCACGAGGTCACCCGCCGGGCGTCCCCGGGCGTCACGAGGCAGGGACGTCCCAGGCGCTCGGCGACCTCCGCCGTCAGGTCGGTCCCGGGCGACGCCACCGGTTCGGCGCGGACGATGAGGGTCGCGTGGCTGTCGCGCACGTTCAGCCCGGTCCGCACGGCAGGCCGCGCCGACGGCGCCTCACGGAGGCCGGGATAGTCGCGCAGCAGCCCAGGTGGCTCGGGACGGTCCTCGGCCCATCCGCCGGCCGGGCACCATCCGCCGTGCTCCAGCCCTACTGCGATGGCAGCGTCGAGGCCGGCCCGGTCGGCGCCGCTCTGCCCGCCCGAGACGATCCGCGCGAGACGCACGCGTGCATCGCCCGGTGCGGGGGATGGCTGATGAGTCATGGTCGTCCTGACCTGTTCGGGTACGTCTGACGCAGGACTGCCCGTCTTGACGACCCGCAAACCGACCCGGTCAGCGCCCGGTCACCGGTGCCAGGTGAGCTCGTGCAGCCGTCCGAGGACCTCTTGGTGCAGGGCGAGACGGACGGCCTGCACCTCGCCGCGTCGCGCGGCGCCCTTGCGCATGGCGAGCGAGACGGTCACCCTGGCCGGCGGCACCGGGGCGGCCACCCGGCGCAGCTCGGGGGCCATCTCGACCATGAACTTGGGCAGGAGGGCGATCCCGCCGCCCCGCCGAGTCGCCTCGAGCAGCGCGAAGATGCTGCTCGCCGCGAAGCCGACCGTGGCGCCCGGGACATACGTGCTGACCTCGAGCTCGCTCGCCCGCGAGGGGGAGTCCCCGAGGTGGATGAGGCGGTGGTGCTGCAGCTCCTCGACCGATTCGGGGTCGCCGTGCTCGGCGAGATACCGCGAGCTGGCATGGAAGGCGGAGTCGTAGCTGCCCAGGCGCTCGGTGAGCACGCGCGAGCTCGTCGCCTCCCCGGCGATGATGGCGATGTCGAAGTTCGCCTGGCGCACGTCCGGCCGCCCGACGCCCGTGAGCAGCTCGACGTTGAGGCCGGGATGTCGTCGCCGGAGCCTGGTGACGGCGGGGGCGACGAACCGCGTCCCGAAGCCCTCCCCGGCCGTCACCCGGACGGTGCCGATGAGGTCGTCGGGAGCGACCGAGGCCATGGACCGTGCAGCGTCCTCGACAGCGCGCTGGATGACGCGGGCGTGCTCGGCGACGATGCGGCCCTCGACCGTCAGCACCCAGCCGTCGTCGCCGCGTCCGATGAGCCGCGTCCCGAGGGCGCCCTCCAAGGCCTGGAGCCGGCGGGAGACCGTGCTGTGGTCGACGCCGAGATGACGTGCCGCGGCGATGAGCCGGCCGGTGTCCGCCACCGCGGCCAGGTAGCGCAGGTCGTCCGCCCGGATCCTGCGGACATCGACGGTGCGAGTCGGATGCTCAGCTCCCTGCATGTGTCACGCCGCCCTCCAGGTCGACGGGCCGATCGGCCACGTCTGCGCGGGTTTCATTAATGGAACTTAGGTTTCATATATGAGTATGCTCTCGGGCTTACACTGACGTCAAGACCCACACCGTCCCGCCGATCGGTAGAGAAGAGGACACACGTGCCACGAGCAGCTGCGCCCGATCACGCCGAGGGCGGTCCGATCGAGGGGACCCGCGCCGTGCACGGGGCGTTCCAGATCCTCGACGCGATCGCGTCCGCCTCCGAGCCTCCCCGGATGACCGACATCGTGAGCGCGGTGGCGCTGCCCAAGTCCAACGTGTTCCGCCTGCTGCGCGCGCTGGAGGCGTCGAACGCGGTCCGCAGGGGAGAGCAGGATCGGCGCTACCGCCTGGGTGCCAAGTTCAACGACTACGCCCGCGTCGCCCACACGCCGCTGCTGATCAGCCGGTTCCACGACCTCGCCGCCCCGGTCCTCCAGCCGCTCGACGAGACGGCTCAGCTCGGCGTCCTCACCGGCACCAACGTCACCTTCGTGGCGTACATCGAGTCGACCCAGCCCGTCCGCCTGGTGACCTATGCCGGCCGGACGTTGCCGGCGCACTCGAGCGCCACGGGCAAGGCCATCTTGGCCTTCGCCGGGTCGGAGGCGGTCCAGGCCGTGATCGACGGCGGGCTGCCGGCACTGACCCCGCGCACCATCACGAACCCCGACGTCCTCCTCGACGAGCTGGAGGACGTCCGGCGTCGCGGATACGCCACCGAGTCCGAGGAGTCCGCGGCCAACCTCTTCTGCCTCTCGGTGCCCGTCTGGGGGAGCGTGAGCGAGGTGATCGCCGCGGTCACGGTGTGCATCCCGCGGGCCGAGCTTCCGGCCGATCGGCTCGGCAAGGTCCGGGAGGCCGCCCTGGAGGCCGCGCGCCGGCTGACGGTCGGGTCGCCACCGCGCTGAGCGGGTCTGGATGGTCCACATCCAGACCCGCAGTTCCCGAAGAGGAATTTCCGCGCCGCGATCGAATTGCTACCTCTTCGGGACGTTGCGGATGACGGCCTCGTTGATCGGCGTGCTGCCGGCGGTGAGCTCGAGGATCTGCCGGCTGATGCCAGGCTCGTGCACCAGTGCGGCGAGCGTGGCGGCGACGTCCGCGCGCGGCACCTCCTCGTGGATCTCCGCCGGACCGAGCGACACGGTTCCTCGGCCCGGCTCGTCCTGCAGGGCCGACGGCCGGAGGATGACCCAGTCGAGCTCGCTGCGGACCAACGCGATGTCCGCCGTCTTCTTCACGTGGATGTAGTGGTCGAAGTCCGGACCGAGGTTCCGCTCGCGCCACGCCTCGGGGAAGACGGACACGAGGACGAAGCGGGGAGGCGTCGGCATGAGCTGCGCTGCCTCGATGGCCTTGACGACGCCTTCGCCGTCGAGCGCGGACGTGGCCTGCTGGCTTCCAGCGGCACCTGCGGTGAACACGACGCAGTCGGCCTGGCCGATCAACGGGACGAGCTCGGTCGAGGACAGGGCCGTGAGGTCACCGACCTCACCGGTCATGCCCGCGGCAGCGAGCTCGTCCCGTTGTTCGGGGCGTCGCACGAGTCCAGCGACGGTGTCTCCCCGCTTGAGGAGGTCCTGGGCCACGAGGGACCCGACGCCCCCGGTGATGCCGATGATGAACACGTGCATGAGTCTTCTCCTGGGTCGTGGGGGAGAGGGGTCAGGCCGCCTCGGTGGCGACGTCCGCGACGGCCGCCTCGATGAGGTCGACGACGTCCGACGGGTGGGTCTGCATGACCAGGTGGGGGGAGTCGAGCTCGACGACCTTCCGGAACCCGGCGCGCTCGTAGCCTTCGCGCTGGACATCGGGGTTGACGGTCTTGTCGGACGTCGCGACGATGCCCCAGCTCGGCGTGGACCTCCACGCGGCGACCGACGCCTTCCCCGTGTACGCAGCGTCGGCGAACGAGCGCTGGGACACCGCGAGCACCTCCGCCGTCTGCGGATCCAGGCCGGCGGCGAAGACCGGGAGGAACGCCTCGGGGTCCACAGACAGGTCGACGCCGTCCTCGCGGCCGTCGACCGGGTTGGGCAGGGTGACGAGGTGGTCGCGCAGGTCGGTGGCGGGGTAGCGGGCGTCCATGTCCGACGGGCTCTCGTCGGCGTCCGGGGCATACGCCGCGACGTAGACCAGACCGACGACGTTCGGTGCGTCGCCGGCGACGGTGATCACCGCACCACCGTACGAGTGACCCGCGAGCACGACGGGCCCGTCGATGGCCTCCACGACGCGCCGCACGCTGGCGGCGTCGCCCGAGAGCGTGCGCAGGTGGTTCGGCGGGACGACCACCTGGTGGCCGCGATCGAGGAGCGTCCGCGTGACGGGTGCCCAGCTCGCGGCGTCGGCGAATGCTCCGTGGACGAGGACGATGGTCGGATTGCTCATGGGTTCTCTCCGTATCCGGGGGGGGGCGTCACGAGTCGTCCCGCGACCCTGCAACCGTAGGATCGGCCCGACCTGTCCAGCAATAAGCAAAGTGGCACACCAGCTGTGCCGATCTGCACAGGCCTGAACTGCGAACGAAATCACTCCACAAGGCCAGTCTCAAGACAGTTGGTGTCCTGCACGCCACCGTGCCCGTGCGTGCGTCAGTAGCCGGGATGCTGAACAAACGGTGCCGTGGCTTGGTACTTTGCGGTACGCCTCACTTACCGAGGATCTGCCTAAGGAAGCAATGGAAATTGTGAGACGATTTGCGGTCGGTTCGATCATCATTGCTCTCGCTTCCGGAGTTTGGATCGTGCTCCGGAGGTCCGACGTATCGTTAGATTCTCAGCTCCTTTCGTGGGCGCTGCCTACGGCGTTGGCCGTTACGTGTGCTGCGATATCAGTGACGATCGGCTCACGTGTGCGCCGTCAGCTGACTCGTGAACGTCTCAGGTCCCTGACGTTCCTCAACTCATCAGTCACGGCCTTTCTAAGTGGTGTCGTGGGCATGATGCTTGTCCTCGCTGAGGGAACGGACAGTGGCATGGCCGTAGCACTCACGGTGCTGGCATTCCTGACATCGGTTATCTCGCTCTGGAGCCTGGCCATGCGTGGGACATACAAGGTAATAGCGAGCGCCTTGGTCCTTTTGGCATCCTTGTTGCTAGCAGTTGCCGTTCCCATCGTTCAGCTTCACGACATCGCAGGACAGTGGGCCGCCGACCTAGTGGTTGGCCCCATCCTTCTTAACTGCGGTCTTTTCGGGGCCGCGTTTTTGATGGTTATCGCGTTTTGGGGGGGAAGCCGTCGAGATGTCTCAGTCTCAGCGGCCTCAAAAGACAGCGATTGAACAGCCAGGAGGCCGGAAAGCCGATTCAAAGTGTGATCGGCCTCAACCGATCACGCTGAACGCAAGTGCATTCACCTCCTGACCAAGCAGGGAGGGTCGGGCTGGGTGCGCGTACGTCCAGCGTCAGCGCCGTGCGCCAACCCCCCGGCCCCTCACCCAGTGCGGAGGCCCCGTGCACTCAGCGGAATGTGCGTCATAGTCCCGCTATTGGACACGTCGCGAAGTCGCACGGCCACTGGGTCGTTGCTAGCTGCTGGGGGCGCGACGGTCCCGTTAGCGGGCGGCCGGGGTGAGCAGATCGGTGACAGCCTTCGGTTCGCGTCCCAGAAGATCCGCCATGAGGGGGTCTACACCCGCGAAGAATCCTTCGTGAGCGGCTTGGTACATCCCGAGCAGGAAGCTGGCGATGAATTCTGGCTGCCCCGCCGCAACCTGCGCTGCGACCCATTCCTTCGGGTCCATCACGTCGACCTCGATGGTGCGTCCGGTCAGCTCGGACGCAATGGCCGCGAAGTCCGCAAAGGTGAGTGCCGCACTCGCGGTCAGCGTTGTCGGCCCGTCGTACTTGCCGTCAGAGGCCAGAATGATCGCCGCCGCCTCGGCCGAGTCCTCGCGCGCCGTCCAGGACACGGGGCCGTCGGCGGGAACCGCGACGACACCAGTCTCTCGCCACGGCCCTGCAAGCGAGTCAAGGCTGTGGGCGTAGAACCCGTTGCGTAGCGACGTCCACGCGACACCGCAGTCGGCCAGGAGCTGCTCAGTCATGGCGTGGTCGCGGGCCGGGCCGAACGGGGAGTCCACGGCGGCACCCTGGTGGCTCGTGTAGAGAATTCGGCCGACTCCAGCCGTGACGGCTGCGCGGATCGCCGCAGCGTGCAGACTCACCGCGTCGGCTGTGGGGTCGCTCGACGACACCAGCAGGAGCTGGTCGGCTCCGGCGAATGCATCCGGCAGGGAATCCGGGGCGGCATAGTCGCCGTGACGGACGGCGATGCCCAGGTCTGCGAATCGCTGTGCTTTGGTCGTGTCGCGGACCGCGACGGTGATCTCGCTTGCGGGTACGTGGGCCAGCAGGTGGTCGACCGTCGCTCCGTTGAGAGCGCCGGTCGCGCCGGTGATGATGATCATCGAGTTCTCGCTATCGTTGATACGCAATTGGTGTTATCGGCGATCGTAACACGATAACGCGATTCTGTTATCGTTGGAACGTGCCCGACTCCGCCAGCCATCAGAACGACGTCCGATCGACGATTGTCGAGGTCGCATCTCGTCTGCTGCGCGAGCACGGATCGTCCGCAGTCACCACCCGGCGCGTCGCCGAGGAGGCCGGGGTCCAGGCGCCGACGATCTATCGGCTGTTCGGAGACAAGGACGGCCTGCTGGAAGCCGTCGCCGAGTACGTCATGGCCACCTTCGTCTCGGCGAAGGCGCTGAGCGTGGAGGCGGCCGCCGCCGACGACATCGATGCGCTGGACGACCTGCGGGCAGGGTGGGACGCCCAGATCGACTTCGGTGTCACCAACCCGACCCTGTTCCTTTTCATGAATGATCCTGAGCGAGCGGCCAGCTCGCCGGCGACCCGCGCTGGGTATGACGTCCTGCGTGCACGAGTTCATCGTGTCGCCACGAGCGGACGCCTCCGCGTCAGCGAGAACCGTGCGGTCGACCTGATCCGCGCCGGTGGGGTCGGCACCATCACGACGATCCTGGCCACACCGCCCGGAGATCGCGATCCGGCACTCGCCGCGAGCATGTTCGAAGCTGTCCTGCGACAGATCCTCACGGACGAGCCCGCCGCAACGAGCAACGACTCGACAGCGACGGCTGTCGCCTTCCGGGCGATGGTGCCGGACCTCACCATCCTCACCGACGCCGAACGACAGCTCCTGACCGATTGGCTCGACCGGGTGATCGATCACTAGTACGACCCGTCGGCGGCAGATGCGCGGGCCCCCGGGCAACGCCTGGGGTTGGCGGAAGTCAGCCGAACTGCAGAGTTGCCCCTCGGGGCGTCGCTTCGCGCTGTGCCGGGGCGTGTGGTGGTGGTCCGGGCTCAGAAGCCCATGTCGAAGCCGCCGCCGTCGAAGCCGCCACCATCGCCACCGCCGTCGAAGCCGCCACCATCGCCACCGCCGTCGCCGCCTCCGCCGTCGCCACCGCCGTCGTCTCCATGACCATCGTCACCGCCGAAGCCGCCGCCGAACCCCCCGAACATCATGCCTCCCATGAACATCCAGGTCATCGGGCCGAAGGCGCCGAAGTAGCCCGCGGCATAGGGCTCGTACGCACGACCGCCCTGCCAGTAGGGCACCCGCTGCGCCCCGACCATGACCTTGCGGACATCAGGATCTGCGCCGGCGCGGACACGCTCGGCATCCAGTGCGCAGGCAGGCACGTCCCGCTCGACGCCGTCCGGCGGCACGTAGGGAACGTCGGCAACCGAGAGTCCGTGGCGCGGGTCGAAAAAGCACGGGGGCCGTCTGGTCGGCAGCGACTCGCCCACGACTCGGGCCCGTACGCACGCGATGGCATATCGCCCGTCCTCGACGATCTCGGTGATGTGCCGGATGTCATCGGGCTTGGTGATGGAGTCGCTGGCGAGCTTCGCCGATTCGTAGGCGTCGAGTGCTCGCAGGTAGTCAGCGTTCGCGCCCGCGTCGAGCTCATGACCGGTCATGTCCAGGTCGAGCTGTTGCAGGTCCTCGCCGAACGACGTGATGTCCTCGAAGGCCAGCTTCCTCACTGGCGCGACCTCGTCCTCGCGTCGCCTCAGCTCGCGTTCCTTCTGGCGGCGCCTCGCCACGAGGACGACGGCTCCCAGCGCCGCGATGACCAGCACCAGCACCAGCAGCTCCATGGGCGGATTCTATCTCTTTGGGGAAAGAAGCCCTGGAGTTGCGGGCTCGATGACTGTGATCGCGAACCAACCTCCAAGACCCTCCGGCCGGCTGACCGCTCCCACCCGGGCGCACGTCCGCGGACCTTGAAGTAGGCATTGCGCCATAAATGACCTGCCGGTCAGCCATCGCTGACACGTGGGCAACTCTGCACGGTCTGAGTCCGGAAGTAGGTAATCTGCCCCGATGGAACGTGAAGCACCCGAGAAGGCAGAGCGCAATGAATGGCGGGGGCGTGCCGCCGTTGTGCTGGTGCTTGCGCCCGCCGCGATCCTTCTCGCCGGCATCGTCGTTTGGTTCGTCTTCCTCCCGCCCTTCAGCGGCATGTAGCCGAGGCACGATCGCAATGGTCAGCGCTGCCGCAGGTTCCTGAACCACCGCCCGGGAGAGACTGTCCACATGCGCTCCGCACGTGTCTTGCTCGTCGCCGCTGGCCTGCTGGTCGTCATCGGCCTCGGCCTTGTCCTGTTCGAGAACGAGACTGTCATCGGCTCCTCCTTTGGGCCGGCTGGCGGTGATGCCGCTGTCTACTCCTCGGAAGTCGGCTTCGCGTTCGATGGGGCGTGGCTGGTGTCCACGCAAGCGGTGATCGGCTACGGGCTGGTGTGGCTCGGCTCCCTACTGACGGCAGGGGTCGTCGGCTTCCGGGTGGCTGCTCGACTGTCGCCGTCGGTCTAGGATCGTCACGCTTTGCCGGCTTCGAAAGTTGTCCATATTGCCTGGGGTCGCGCAGAAAAGGAGTGTCGGTGGCGACGTCTAGGTTTGAGGTATGGCCACCAGCGCAGCACCGACGACAGAGGAACTGTCCGACGTCGTGCGGTGGCAGGCCCGAGCCGAGGCGTACACGCTCACGCGGATGCTGGACTACCGCGACGCGGAGATGGCCCGCACCGCATCGATTGAGTCGTCGTTGCGGCGCAAGATCGAACGCTCGGCGATCGCGTTGACGATCGGTGAGGCGACCGGGATGTCCGAGGTGCAGATCCAGCTGAGGCTGTCGATCGCCGACCGGGTCCGCGAGAAGACCCCGCAGGTGTGGGAGGCATTCGTTGACGGACTGATCGACTTCTCCCGGGTGCGTGACATCAGTACGGCCATCGAGAAGCTGCACCGCGAGGAGTCCGTGGCCCGGCTCGAGAACCGTGTCATCGGTTACGCGGCCGACCACACCGGCACCGAGCTGCGGCAGTGGCTGCGGCGCTTCGTCCAGCGGGTCGAGGCCGATCTTGCGGTCGAACGAGCCGACGCAGCACGCAAGGACCGGCACGTGGCCGTGGCGCATGGGGACGACTCGATGTCGTGGCTGAACGCCTACCTTCCCTCCCACGAGGCCGCCGCCATTGAGGCTCGGCTGCGCAAGGAAGCCCGCAAGACCGCAGCTGATGACGATGACCGCACCGTGGCCCAGCGTGAAGCGGACCTGCTGGTCGCCTGGTGCACCGATTCGGACGCCGCCACCTCGGCGATCGACGCGAACATCGCCGTCACCGTCGCAGCCGACGTCCTTGCCGGCGCGGCACCCGGGTTCGCCGAGTCAACCGACGGCTGCTGGGCCGTCCCCGCCCCGTGGCTGGCCGACGTGATCGCCACCGGTGGCAGCTTCTGGCACCGCATCATCGTCGACCCTGTCCGCGATGACGTCCTGGCTCACGAGTACGTCGGGCGGTTCGCCCCCGACACCCTCGCTGTGGCGTTGCAGTTCCTCCACGGTGTCTGCCAAGCCCCCGGATGCATGGTGCCGGCCGAACGGTGCGACCTCGACCACCGCATACCGCACCCTGTTGGCCGGACTACCGGGGACAACATGGGACCGCTGTGTCGAAGACACCACAACCTCAAAGGTCACGGCTTGCTGCACTGGTCCACCAGCCCACCGGGCAAACCCATCGTCATCGAGCTCTACCCACCGACACCCACCATCGAGATGGAGTACGTCGCCGCCTGACCCCAGACCGAACGTGGGGCCCACCGGCTCACTGAGCCTTGAGCTCCTTGGCGGTGGCGGCGAGGACCTCGTCCGAGAGCGCCGGGTCTGCGCGGCCCACCGCACGTGAGATCACGAGAGCGCCGACCATCGCACTGAACAGTGCGATGGACCGCTCACGCGCCACGGCCGGCTCCAGGGGAGTGCCGGCCTGGTCGGCGATGCCGAGCAGGACGTCAGTGAATGCGGCGAGGTAGCCCTCGAGGCCGCGGGTGTACTCCGCCTGGGCGTCGACCCCGTGGCGGCCGGCATCCGCGACCAGGGTGGCAGATGCGCACCCCTGCCCGGGGTGGTCACGGTGCGAGGTCGTCAGGTAGTTGTCGACGATGGCGTGCAGAGCGTCCAGGGGAGAGCTCGACTCGCTCACCATGGACGCAACGTGCTCGAGCGAGTCGGTGAAACCCTGGTGAAGGACCGCGAGTGCAAGATCCTCCTTCGATCCGAAGTGGTTGTAGAAGCCGCCGTGCGTCATACCGGCCGTCTTCATCACTTCGTCGATGCCGATCCCATCGATCCCGCGCGTCCGGAAACCTTCGCCGGCTGAGGCAAGGATCCGGGCGCGGTTGGACTCCTTCTGCTGCTGCGATATGCGAGGCACCTCGGAGATCCTTCCGTGTTCGATGTCGTTCGTCATCAATGGCCCCATGCTAGCCCCCATGCCCCTGCCGCGGCGAGGAGTCGTTGCTGCCAGCTGCCCGATTGACACTTATTGATGACGTCTGTCATCGTTGTGGATGACGGTCGTCATCATAAGGGTGACGCATACGAGAGGCATGATCATGACCTTCGGGATCATCGGAGCCGGCACCATCGCACAGGCCCTGGCCGGGCACCTGGTGGCCGCGGGTCAGCACGTCGTGCTGAGCAACAGGAGCGGTCCGGCGGCGCTGGAGCCGGTCATCGCACGGCTGGGACCACTGGCGTCCGCGGGAACGGTGGCAGAGGCCGCGGCTGCTGACATGGCGTTCCTGACGGTGATGTGGCCGGACGTCCCCGCGGCGCTCGCCGACCTGGCGCCGTGGGACGGTCGCATCCTCGTCGACACCACGAACCAGATCGAGCGACTGGACCCCTTCGAAGTCGCCGACCTCGGCGACCAGACCGGCAGCGAGTACGTCGCCGGCCTGGCGCCCGGCGCCCGCGTGATCAAGGCGTTCAACACCCTCTACGCCAGCTACATCACGCCCGATCCTCGTCACCCGGCAGGCCGGCAGGTGCTCTTCTACGCCGGAGACGACGTCGAGGCGAAGAAGTCGTTCCACGAGTTGGTCGACCGGTTCGGTTTCGCCCCGGTCGACATCGGCCCGCTCCGCGAAGGCGGACGCCTGATGCAGGTCGGCGGCCCGCTCTCGGCCTTGCACGCCCTCCGGCAGGACTGACGCGATGAAGGCGCTTGCCTACGAGAAGGCGCATTCCCTCGACGCGTTCGCCATGGACCTCGTCGAGGTGGGGGAGCCGGAGCTTCGCGACCGCGATCTGCTGATCGAGATCCACGCCGTGGGCGTCAATCCGGGCGAGGTGGGCATGCGTGCCACGCGGAGCGCGGACCCCGGTGGCCGACTCGTGCTGGGCTGGGAGTTCGCCGGTGTCGTCATCGGCAGCGGTCCCGCCGCCACGGGCTTCACGACAGGCGACCGTGTCATGGGCACGGGAGACGTGACCCGAGACGGCTGCTGGGCCGAGCGGCTGGCCGTCGATCATCGCGTCGTCGCCAAGATCCCTCCTGAGCTCTCCTTCGTCGACGCTGCGTCCCTTCCCATCGGTGGCCTGACGGCCTGGGAGGCGATGTTCCGAGATCAGCAGACGGTGCCGCCAGGGGTCGATCGGGTGCTCGTCGTCGGCGGGGCCGGCGGCGTCGGCTCGATGGCCACCCAGCTGCTCAAGGCGAGGTCGTCGGCGCGGGTCGTCGCCACGGCCTCTCGTCCGGAGTCGCAGGACTGGTGCCGCGCGATGGGGGCCGACCTGGTCGTGGACCACACCAAGGACGTGGTCGAGCAGCTCGCCGCGGCGGGACTCGACGATGTGGACATGGTCGTGTCCACGGCAGGGACGGCGGACAACCTCAGTTGGATCTCCGACCTCTTGCGCCCCTTCGGACATCTGTCAGCCATCGACCTGGATGGACCGCTCGACATCGGGCCGCTCGTCATGAAATCGGCGTCCATCCACGCCGAGATGGTGTTCAGCCAGATCGTCAGCGGCGCGGACCCGAGCAACCAGGGCAGCATCCTCGAATCCGTCGTCGCCCACGTCGTCGCAGGGCAGCTGCGACCTGTCGTCACGACCCAGCTCGACGGTCTGACTCCACGCACCATGAAGACCGCGCACGAGCTGCTCGAGACCCGGCGCACGGTGGGCAAGGTCGTCATCGCGACCTGACCGCACCCTGGCCCTCCCCACCCCGAAACGAAAAGAGTTCATCATGAGCAAGATCCTCGTCACCGGTGCCAGCGGCAACCTCGGCCGCAAGACCCTCCGGCACCTGCTGAAGCGCCGCCCCGCCACCGACCTGGTCGGACTGGCCCGAGATCCGGCCAAGGCAGCGGATCTCGCCGCCGAGGGCATCGAGATCCGCACCGGCGACTACTTCGGCTACGAGTCGCTCGTGCGTGCTTTCGGCGACATCGAGAAGGTCATGCTGGTCTCGACCCATGCCCTCACCGATCGCAACCGGCAGCACTACAACGTGATCACTGCGGCCCGCCAGGCCGGCGTCAAGCACATCGTCTTCAACCCCGTCATCCGCAAGGAGGGCTCGGCCTTCCGCCTGGCCGGCGTCACCGCCGACGACATCTTCGTCGAGCAGACCCTCATGGCGTCCGGCCTCACGTACACGCTCCTGGGCAATCCTCCGTTCCTCGAGAGCCTGCCGTTCTACATCGGGGAGAAGGCGTATGAGTCCGGAGTCCGCGTCCCCGGGGGGGACGGCAAGGTCGCGCCGGCATCCCGCGATGACCTGGCGGAGGCCGGAGCAGTTGTCCTGACCGACCCCGGACACGAGAACAGGACGTACTCGCTCCACGGAGACCCGGCCGTCTCGTTCGCCGACATCGCGCACATCCTCTCGGACATCCGTGGCGTGCCCGTGCCGTACATCGCCGTCTCGGAGGAGGAGCACATCAGCAACCATGTCGCGGCCGGCCTTCTGAACCGGCCGCGGGATTCGCGCTCGCGTGGGTGCGCGGCGTCGTCACGGGGGAATGGGCCGATCAGACCGGCGACCTCGAGAAGCTCATCGGCCACAAGCCCACGACGACCGCCGAGTTCCTCCGCGACAACTATCCCGCCGACGGCGTGTGACCCGCCGTCACTGAGGACGCCGTGGGCTCATCGGAATTGCTCGAACACTCGCTCGGGAGCGCTCAGTCAGCGTCTTCCGGCCCGTCCTGGGACGAGAGATCGGTCGAGACCAGCTCGTTGGAGACGTCGGCGGTCCGATCCGCTTCACGAAGCTTCGGCGGGGCCGCAGCCCACGGCTTGATGTGCTGGACGACCTCGCCGTAGAACGTGTCGAGTGTGTCGAGCACTGAGTCGATGAACGCACCTCGTCCTCGGCCGCGTTTGGACCCGCCTGGAACTGAAAGGGCGATTCGGAACGAGCGGATGTCGCGGTTCGGATCAGTGACCAACAGCTTGGGATCCTCCCGCACATCGGCCAGGAGCTCGGCCGCCCCGGCGCCACGTGCTCGTGCTGCGAAGGACTCGACACGGACGTCAGGTCGCGCATCCTTGAGCTGCCTGACGATCCAGTTGACCCTGGTTGTCTGGCGGCCTTCCTGGGGTGCGTTGACGTCCACATAACAGGTGATCCGGTTGGCTCGCAGGTCGGCAACGACATTGATCGGGGCCACCGTGTTGGGGATACGGATCACTCCGGTGAGCTCACCCGTCTGCACCAGAGACGCAAGGAGGGCGCTGGCGCGGGTTGCGGGATTGGCGACCTCCTGCCGGGTCAGTAACGGCGTCACATCCGTGCCGAGCTGCTGTCCGAGACGGAGGCTCGCATAACGGAGCAGAGCATCGAACCGCGACACGATCTCCGGTGCCGTCTTGTCGTTCGCCCGCAGAGTGCCAGCCGCAACGGCTTCGCGGACTGCCACCCAATTCGGACCCATGTCGTCCAGGTCGAGGGCACCTGAGCGCTCATGTTCCAGGTATCGGATGAGCTCGCCGAGGATCCATGCCTGCTCCGGGTCATCGACTCCGCGGTGCTCTTTCTGGACGATCGCGGTGGCGAGGACGTACGACCAGGACCAGTGATGAATGGCGACCTTGCGCAGCTTCCGCTTGTCGACCGCGGTGGGGTGCTGCCCCGGCACAGGCGGGATCTCGTTGCTGATGGTGATGAGGGCATCGAAGTTCTCGGCGCGCGCGACGTCCAGATAGTTCTCGAGCTGCTGAGCCTCAAGCACGTTCTTGCCGGTCTTGACCTCGACCAGAGCAGTCCACTCCTTCGCCCCGCGCTTCACCCGGATCAGCCCATCGGGATATACGCGCTGACCGTCCAGATCGAAGGGCACCTCGATGTATGTGCTGACTTTGCCGGCTGACGCGCCGACCGCCGAGAGGAGTGCCTTGCTGTAGTCGGGCACGATGCTGAGCACCGCGAGCAACGCCGATGTGGCGCGCCGCTCCTGCTCAGGTGCCCCGCTGATGCCTGACGTCGGAATCAACCGGGCTTGGTGCCACGTCTCTTCACTCAATGCCTTCTCCGAACTAGTGGTGATTGTCCGTCACCCTAGATCGTCGTACGGTCACGGCTGCGCAAATCGCCGATGCCTAGGCGTCGCGCGGGCCGTACATGATGACCGCGACACCGACGAGACAGATCAGCGCGCCCGTCACGTCCCACCGGTCTGGCTTGAATCCGTCCGCGACCATGCCCCAGGCGAGGGAACCGGCCACGAAGACGCCACCGTACGCGGCGAGGATGCGGCCGAAGTTCGCGTCCGGCTGGAGGGTGGCGACGAACCCGTAGATGCCCAAGGCGATGACGCCCGCACCCATCCACGCCCAGCCCTTGTGCTCGCGCACGCCCTGCCAGACCAGCCACGCGCCGCCGATCTCGGCGACGGCGGCTGCGACGAACAGCGTGATCGAGCGGAGGGTGTCCATGGGTTCAGTCTGCCCGGAAGGCGCAGCCCGCAGGCACACCTGCACGTCGCAGGATCAGCGCGGCGGGGCAGAAGCCGGTGAGGCTGGCCTGCAACAGGTTGAGCCCGACGAAGGCCGGAACGGCCATCCACCAAGGAGAGGTGAGGGTGGCAAGGATGACTCCGAGGAGCGTGAGGGTTCCAGCGAGGGCCATGACGGCGCGGTCGATGTTCATGGGTTCTCCGTCTTGATGAGGTGAATGGGGCAGTCAGTTGTGGGCGAAGGTGATGGTGGGCAGGATGCGCTTGAGCCAGGCCGGGACGTACCAGGCGGCATGTCCGGTCAGGCGCAGCAGCACCGGCAGCAGGACGAGTCGTACGAGGAACGCGTCGAGCAGGACGGCGACGCCGAGGACGACACCCATCTCCTTGGGAGGGAGGGGGCCGGACAGGGCGAAGGTGAAGAACACCGCGACCATGACGGCACCCGCGGCGAAGATCACGCGCCCGGAGCTCGCGAGGGCTCCGACCATGGCCAGCTTCGGGTCCCCGGTGCGCTCGTAGTGCTCCTTGGCCGAGGCGAGCAGGAAGACGGTGTAGTCCATCGCGATGGCGAAGATCATCGCGAAGAAGAACACTGGTGCCCAGGCGTCCAGGAAGCCCTGGCTCTCGAACCCCAGCAGGCCGGATCCCCAGCCTTCCTGGAACACCAGACGTGCGACGCCGAATGCTGCGGCGGTCGACAGAAGGCTGACCAGCGTCCCGAGCAGGGAGATGAGGGGCGCCTGCAGGGCGACGAGGAGCAGCACGAACCCGAGCGCCAGGACGACGCCGATGACCAGCGGGGTGGAGGAGTCCAGCTGCGTCTTGAGGTCGAGATTCTCCACGGGGGCGCCGCCGACGTATGCGGAGTCGGGGAGGTCGGCGCGCAGGCGTTCGACCGTGTCGGACAGGGCCGGATCGGACGGGTCGACGGTGGGCACGGCCTGGACCATCGAGAGGTCGGAGTCGTCAGCGGCGGGCTGGGCCGGCATGGTGGCGGCGATGCCCTCGTCCGACTGGAGGACCGCAGCAGCCGCCGCGGTCTCCTCCGGTGCGACCACGATCTGCAGCGTGCCGGGTGCGCCGTCACCGAACGCCTCCTGGACGCGGTCGTAGCCGACTCGCGCCGATGCGTCCTCGGGGAGGACCTTGATCGACGGCATGGCCGTGGACAGGCCGACCACCGGTGCGGCCAGCGCGACCAGGATCACGAGGGAGGCCGCTCCCCAGGCGACGGGGCGGCGCCAGAGCCGTTCACCCCAGGCCGCGAACCGCGGCGACTGGTGCTCGCCGGTCCTGACCCAGGGCAGGGCGAGCTTGTTGATGCGGTGGTCGAGCTTGAACAGGACGAGCGGGAGGAGCGTCAGCGTCGCCCCGAGGACGAACACGACCGAGAGCATGATCCCGCCGGCCATCGACCGGAACGAGGGGGAGGGGACGAGCATGACGGCCGACAGCGACACCAGCACCGTCAAGCCGGACAGCAGGACGGCCTTGCCGGCGGTGTCCATCGTCTCGGCGACAGCGTCGCGCGCAGACAGTCCCGCCCCCATCCGGGCAGCCCGGTAGCGGACGACGAGGAACAGGGCGTAGTCGATTCCCAGGGCGAGGGCGAACATCATCGCGAAGTTCATCGCCCAGATCGAGACGGGCACGAGCTCGTTGATGAGCACGAGCGAACCGGCCGACGCGACCAGGCCCGCGAGGGTCAGGAGCAGCGGGAGCCCGGCGGCGACCAGCGCACCGAAGGCGAGGACGAGGATGGCCAGGGTGACGGGCCAGGAGACCATCTCGGACTTCAGCATGGCGTCCAGGTTGGCCTCGTTGAAGTCCGACCAGAGCAGGGATGATCCGGTCGGGTTCACCTCGACGCCGTCACCCGAGAGGTGCTGAAGCGGCTCCTTGAGATCGGTCGCGACGCGCACCATCTCGTTCGTGTCGGTGCCCGCACCGGCCAGCACGATGGCGGTGGAACCGTCCTGGCTCAGCGTCGCACCGGGCTGTGGCGCGATGACGTCGGCGATGCGAGGCTCGGCCTCGAGCGTCGACGTCACGGCAGCCAGCACCTCGGCGCCGTGCCCCTCGGTGACAGGTCCGTCCTTGCTGTGGACCACGACCTGGATGGCCGACGAGGCGTTTCCGCCGAAGTGCTGGCGGGCCAGCTCGCGGGCCTCGACGGACTCCGAGCCGTTCGCCTGCCAACCGGCCCCCGACAGGTTCTGCTCCACTTTGGGAGCGAAGAGCCCTAGCCCGACGATGACGAGCAGCCACGCCACGGTGACGAGGCGGGCGTGGGCCGTGACCCAGGTGCCGAGGCGACCGAGCAGGCCGGGAGCGGACCCGACACCTGGTGTGGCGCCGGGATGGAAGGACGTGGTCATGGGTTCTCCGAGATGTCGAGCAGATATCCCCCCGGGGGGTTAACGAATTCGACGCTAGCACAACCCCCCGGGGGTTGTACAGTTGAGCGCGAGCGGCGCCTCTCCGGTGCCGACCGAGGAGGACCCGTGCAGCACATGACCATCACGACCGACGCGCTCGAAGCAGTGAGGAGCGCCTGATGCCGGACGCTGCCGCGATGGGCCTCGAGCCCGCTGAGATCAAGGCGATCATCACCCGCATGAAGCGGGCGCACGGGCACCTGGGCAGTGTCATCCGCATGATGGAGGAGGGGTCGGACTGCGAGTCCGTCCTGACCCAGCTCGCCGCCGTCAACAAGGCGCTGTCCCGAGCCGGCTACGCGATCGTCGCCACCGGTATGCAGCACTGCCTGATCGAGGGCGACGGCCCGGACGGTGTCGACGCCAAGAAGATGGAGAAGCTCTTCCTCGCACTCGCATGAGGCAGGCTGGTCGCATGAGTGACGTCGGCAACCCCCGCGACTACCTGGCGAACGAGCGCACGCACCTGGCATGGGTTCGAACTGCGCTCACCGTCATCGTGCTCGGCCTGGCGATCGCCCGGTTCGGCGACGAGGGCACCGTCTCGGTCGGCAGCGTCCTGGCCGGCTCCGTGCTGCTGGTCGCCGGGACCGGCGTCGTCGTCTACGGCAGCTGCCGTTACCGGGCGACTGCCCGTGAGCTCGCGGACGGCGAGTTTGCGACAGCGCAGTCCACGACCGGGCCCGTCATGGCCGCGGCGGTGCTGACCGGCGCCGTGCTCGTCGCGCTGATCATCCTCCTGCTGCCAGACCTGGTCAGCTAGACGCCCGGGCTGGGTTCCCCGGCCGTCCGTCGTAGGCCGAATGGAGTACGGCGAAGTGTCTGCCGTGGCCGGACGCGTGGACCCGTGCTGCTTGGGAGCGTGGACGTCATGACTTCTCAACTGCGGGCGCCCGACCAGAACGGCGCCAATTCCAGAACAACGAAGAAAAGAACAGGCGCCAAGACCCTGTTGCCCTGGCTGATGGTGGCCGTGTGGGTCGGGCTGGTGGTGGGCGGCTACTCACTCGCCGGCAAGCTCGACTCCGTCACCCGCGACGGGCAGGTCGACTACCTGCCGGCCAGTGCGCAGTCGACGCAGGTGCTCCTGGCGGAGGCCGGTCTGCCCGGCGGCGAGAACGGCCTGCTCGTGGTCGTGTCCGAGCGACCCGACGGGATCCAACCGGGCGATCGGGACGCGGTCGCCCGCGGCCACGCCGCGGTGGCGGAGCGATTCGGCACCGCCGCCGACGCGCCGTCCGAGATCGTCGAATCCAAGGACGGCACCACCCTCATGTACTCGGTGTCGCTCGATGGTGATGCGGTGGCCGAGGAGGCCGGAGCCACTGCCGACGCGCGACGGCTGCTCGACGACGACCAGCCGGACGGTCTGGACGTCTACGTCACCGGCCCGACCGCGCTGGGAGCCGACATGGACGAGGTCTTCGATGCCGTCGACGCGACGTTGATGCTCGCGACCGCCGTCGTGGTGGCGATCCTGCTGATCCTGACCTACCGCAGTCCGTTGCTGTGGCTGGTCCCGCTCGTCTCGGTCGGTGTCGCGGCAATCACGTCGATGGGCGTTGTCTACGCACTGACGCAAGCCTTTGACTTCACGATCACGAGCATGAGCTCAGCGCTGCTGATCGTCCTGGTCTTCGGCGCGGGCACCGACTACGCCCTGCTCCTCGTGGCTCGCTACCGTGAGGAGCTGCACCGCCATGAACGACCGATCGACGCGATGCTGGCGGCCCTGCGTGGTGCCGGACCGGCCATCCTCGCCTCGGCAGCGACCGTGGTCGCCGGCCTGTTGTGCCTCTTGGCCGCGGATCTCAACAGCATCAGCAGCCTGGGTCCGGTCGGCGCGGCAGGCATCGGGGCGGCCCTGGTGGTGATGCTGACGTTCTTCCCCGCGCTGCTGGTGCTGCTCGGGCGCCGCGTGTTCTGGCCGTTCGTGCCGCGCGTCGGAACCGAGGTACGCACCTCCGCATCGCGCTGGGCCCGGCTCGGCGAGGTGGTCGCACGACACCGCGTCGTCGGCTGGGTGGCGCCGCTGATGATCCTGGGCGGTCTCGCGCTGGGCACCGTCGGTGTCAACAGTGCACTTCCGCAGCTGGACCAGTTCGCCCGTTCGACACCGGACTCGGTGACCGGGGCGAAGCTGATCGACGCGCGCTACCCCGACCAGGGCGGTCAGCCGCTCACCGTGATGAGTCGACCGGACCAGAGCCGTGAGGTCCTGGCTGCCGTCGAGAGCACGTCGGGGGTCGCCAGCGCCGAGCTCGGCCGCGCCAGCGACAAGTGGGTGGAGATCTCCGCGATCCCGGTCAGCTCGCCAGAAAGTGCGGGCGAGACCGCGACGATCAAGCAGCTGCGGACGAACGTCCGCGAGGTCGCCGGTGACGCCGCGCTGGTCGGTGGTCCGAGTGCCGAGAAGCTCGACGAGGCCGAGACCAACAAGAGCGATCGCAATCTGGTGATGCCGCTGATCCTGTTGGTGGTGCTCGCCATCCTCGGGCTGCTGCTCCGGGCGATCGTGGCTCCGCTGGTGCTGGTCGCCACCGTCGTGGTGTCGTACTTCGGAGCCCTCGGGCTGTGCAACCTGATATTCGACCATGTGCTCGGGTTCGCCGGGATGGAGTCATCGGTGCCGCTCCTCGGGTTCCTCTTCCTGGTGGCGCTCGGTGTCGACTACAACATCTTCTTGATGACCAGGGTCCGTGAGGAGGCCGTCGAGCACGGAACGGTCGAGGGCACGAAGCGTGGACTCGCAACGACCGGTGGCGTGATCACGTCGGCTGGAATCGTGCTGGCGGCAACCTTCGCGGTGCTCGCCTCGCTCCCGCTCGTCATGCTCGTCGAGATCGGATTGCTGGTCGCCGTCGGCGTCCTCATCGACACCTTGCTGGTGCGGTCCATCGTGGTCCCGGCACTGACGATGTCGCTGGGTTCGCGGATATGGTGGCCCAGCAAGCTCTGGCGTGCAGAACAGGACCGTGTCGATGACCGTGTGTGAACGATGACGGCGCTCCGTCCGCCAGTGGCCGACAGGCTGCTGGCGGCGGGGTCGTTCGTGCTCGGCATCGGCATCGCGCTGACGCTCGAGTCGGTCGACTTCGACGGCGAGCGCCGCGTGGATCTGGGGGCGATCGCGCTCCTGGGCGCGATGTCGGTGCCGTTGCTGGCCCGCCGGCGCTGGCCGATCCTCGTCGTCCTCGCGGTCGTCGCCGTGTCGACGCCGTACCACCTCCTCGACTATCCCCATGAGGCCACGATGGCCGCCTCACTGGTCGCGGCCTTCACGGCGGCGCGCTACAGCGAACCGCAGCGGCGGGCGGTCGCCGCCCTGGTGGCGGTGGCCGCGGTGACCGTGCCGGTCCTCGCCGACGAGGCATCAGGGGGATCTGGCGATGCTCTGCTCGGCGCCGGCTGGCTGTTCATGGCCTTCTTCGCCGGGCTGACGGTCCGCTTCCACCAGAACTGGCGGGCCGCCGTCGACGCGCGGCTCGAGCAGGAGCGTGCCGACGAGGTCGAGCGGCGGGTCGCCGAGGAGCGGGTGCTGATCGCAGCCGAGCTGCACGACGTCCTGGCGCACGGCCTCGCGGTCGCGAACGTCCAGGCGTCCGTCGCTGCACACCTGATCGACCAGCTGCCGATGCGCGGGGATGCGCCGCTGCGGGAGCTGTCCACCACGCTGCACAACCTGTCGGACACCAGCCGGGCCACGCTCCATGAGCTGCGTGCGGTGCTGGACGTGCTTCATGGGGGCGAGGGCGAGCCGACCGAGCCGGCGCCCCACCTCGGCGAGCTGCAGCGGCTGGTGGACATGGCCGAGGTGGCTGATGTCCGGGTCGACGTGGAGGCTGACGGGCTCCCGGACGAGCTGCCGTCGACAGTGTCCGTCGTGGCCTATCGGATCATCCAGGAGTCGCTCACCAATGTCATTCGACACTCGACGGCCAAGCACGCCACCGTCCGCCTCGACCAGGACGGCAACCAGCTGCGGATCGCGGTCGTCGATCACGGGCCCGCGCGACCGAGTTCAGCCGCGACGCCGGCCGGCTTCGGGATCGCCGGGATGACCGGGCGAGCGCAGGCCGTCGGAGGCGAGCTGTCCGCCGGGCCGGGGGAGTCCGGTCGATTCGAGGTACGGGCCAGCCTGCCGATACCGGAGGTCTGGCGGGTGCCGTCGTGATCCGGGTCCTGCTCGCCGACGATCAGGCTCTGGTGCGCGGCGCGTTCGCACTGTTGGTCAGCTCCACCGACGGCATGGAAGTTGTCGGGGAGGCTGGCACCGGCGACGAGGCGGTGACACTGGCCCGGGATCTGCTCCCCGACGTCGTCCTGATGGACATCAGGATGCCCAACATGGACGGCATCGAGGCGACGCGGCAGATCGTCGCCGACGATCGATCGAGCGGCAGCAAGGTGCTGATCCTGACCACGTTCGAGACGGACATCAACGTGCTGCGCGGTCTTCGCGCGGGGGCGTCTGGATTCCTGCCCAAGGACACCCGTCCGGACGCGCTGCTGGACGCCATCCGCACGGTCGCGGCGGGGGAGGCGCTGCTCTCGCCCGGCGCCACCAGGGCGGTCATCACCCGCGCGCTGAGTCACCCCGACGCCCCTGCACCTGAGCGACTGGCCAGCCTGACGGCGCGCGAACGCGAGGTGCTTCGGCTGATCGCCTCGGGCCGAAGCAACCGGGAGATCGCACACGAGCTGGTCGTCAGCCCCCTGACCGCCAAGACGCACGTGAGCCGGATCCTCGCGAAGATGGGCGCTCGCGACCGGGTCCACCTCGTGATCGCCGCCTACGAAGCGGGTCTTCTCTAGGACCTGAGCCGTTCGGTGGGATCACCTCGTGGGCTCCAGCCGGACGATGATGCTCTTCGACGCGGGCTCGTTGCTGATCGGGTCCACATGGTCCAGGGGGACCAGCACGTTGGTCTCGGGGTAGTAGGCGGCGGCGCAGCCGCGAGGGGTCGGGTAGGAGACGACCTGGTAGCCGGCCGCGCGGCGTTCCACCCCGTCCGGCCAGACCGACACCACATCGACCTCGTCCCGCTCAGCCAGGCCGAGCTCGGTGAGGTCCTCGGGATTGACCATCACCACCTGGCGGCTGCCATGGATGCCCCGGTAGCGGTCGTTGCTGGTGTACGGCACGGTGTTCCACTGGTCGTGGGAGCGCAGCGTCTGCAGCACGAGGTGCCCCTGGGGCGCCCGCGGAGCGTCCCCGGTGTTGCTGGTGAACACGGCCTTGCCGACCGGGGTGGGGAAGACTCCCTCGTTCACCGGGTTGGGCAACGGGATGCCACCGGGGCGGGCGACGCGAGCGTTGAAGTCGTGGAAGCCCGGGACGACCCGGGAGATCCGGTCCCGGACGGTGCCGTAGTCGGCCTCGAACGTCTCCCACGGGATGTCGTGCCTGGAGCCGAGCGTCTGTCGGGCGAGCCGGCTCAGGATGGCGACCTCGCTGAGCAGCACGCGTGAGGACGGTTCCAGCCGTCCGCGCGAGGTGTGCACGACGCTCATGGAGTTCTCGACCGTGACGAACTGCTCTCCCGTGGACTGGACGTCGTGCTCGGTGCGTCCGAGTGTCGGCAGGATGAGCGCGGTGTCCCCGCAGACCACGTGGGAGCGGTTGAGCTTGGTCGAGATCTGGGCGGTGAGCCGGCACTGCCGGATCGCCGCCTCGGTGAAGTCACTGTCCGGGGCGGCGCGGACGAAGTTGCCCGCCACGCCCACGAACAGCTTCACCTTGCCCTCGTGCATGGCGCGAATGGCGTTCACCGAGTCGAGTCCGTGGTGCCGTGGCGGGTCGAAGCCGAACTCCTCCTGCAGTGCGTCGAGGAACCCGTCGGGCATCTGCTCCCAGACCCCCATCGTGCGGTCGCCCTGGACGTTGCTGTGCCCCCGCACCGGGCACGCGCCGGCTCCCGGCTTGCCGAGATTGCCGCGCAGCATCAGGAAGTTCACGATCTCCCGGATCGTGGGAACGGCGTGGCGGTGCTGGGTCAGGCCCATCGCCCAGCAGACGATGACCCGGTCGGCGGTCAGGACCTCGTCACGCACCGCCTCGATCTCCTCGCGGGTCAGTCCGGTGTCGGCGAGGACCTGGGTCCAGTCGGTCGACCGCGCGTGCTCGCTGAACTCCTCGAACCCGACCGTGTTGGCGTCGATGAAATCTCGATCCAGGACCGCGCCCGGGGCGGCGGCCTCCGCCTCGAGCAGCAGCCGGTTCAGGGCGCGGAAGAGCGCCAGGTCCCCTCCGAGGCGGATCTGCAGGAGACGGTCGGCGATCTGCACGCCCCGGCCGACCACACCGCGCGGCTTCTGTGGGTTCTTGAACCGGCGCAGGCCGGCCTCGGGCAGCGGGTTGACCGCGATGATGCGGCCACCGTTGAGCTTCGTCCGTTCCAGGGCAGAGAGCTGCCGCGGATGGTTGGTGCCGGGGTTCTGTCCCACCAGGAAGACGAGGTCGGAGTGCTCGAGGTCGAGCAGCGTCACCGTGCCCTTGCCGATGCCGAGCGTCTCGTGGAGGGCGAACCCGCTGGACTCGTGGCACATGTTGCTGCAGTCGGGCAGGTTGTTGGTGCCGAAGGCTCGGGCGAAGAGCTGCAGGACGAATGCCGCCTCGTTGCTCACCCGGCCGGAGGTGTAGAACGCGGCTTCGTCCGGTGAGTCCAGGGCGTTCAGCTCGTCCGCGAGCAGCCCCAGGGCGTTGCGCCAGCTGATCGGCTCGTAGTGCTCAGCGCCCGGCCGCTTCACCATCGGCTCGGTGAGCCGGCCCTGCTCGTTCAGCCACTCGTCGGACCGCTCGTTGAGATCTGCGATGGTGTGGCGACGGAAGAAGTCGGGCGTGACCCGTTTGGTGGTCGCCTCGTCGTTGATGTGCTTGGCGCCGTTCTCGCAGTACTCGTTCTTGTGTCGGTGACCGGGGGCGGGGTCCGGCCACGCGCACCCGGGACAGTCGATGCCGTCGACCTGGTTCATGGTGAGCAGCGTCAGTGCCGTGCGCCGCGGGGAGGTCTGGTCGAGTGAGTACTCGAGCGCGTGGGTGACCGCCGGCACCCCAGCCGCCCATTCCTTGGGTGGGGTCACGGTCAGCTCGCCGTTGGATTCCTCGTCCGGGGATCTCCTCATGGTCATGCCCTGCCTCTCGTCGATGGGTGACCGATCTGGCCTGCTGTCGCGGTTCTCAGCCGTGCGGCCACCCCGGAACGCTCGGGGATGAGTCGTAGGTGTGCTGCACGCGTCCGCCGTGGATGGTGCCGCGCCAGGCCTCGCCCGCCTCGCCCATGCCCTCGATGAACGTCTTGAAGTGCTCCAGCTCGGAGCGGAGCAGGCGCTGCACGACCGGCAGGAGCACGGTGTCCGAGTGCCACGGCGTCTCGAAGCGCACCTCGACCCGCACCGCGGTGCGGGCCGGTTCCAGTGCGTCGAAGGCGACCAGGCCCTCGTGGCGGAATCGGCGGTCCAGACTCCGCCACTCCACGCGCGAGTCGGGGTGCTGCTCCAGGGTCTCGGCGTGGAACTCGTGCCGCAGCGGGCCGTACCGCAGGGTCCAGCGGGTGATGGCGGGCCGCTCCTGGTGGACTTCCTTCACCACCGACATGAAGCGGGGGAAGGTCTCGAACTGCGTCCACTGGTCGTAGGCGGTGCGCAGCGGAACTGCGACCTGCACCGATTCCACAAGGGCACCCATGAGCCGACGCTAATCCTCGAGCGCCGGTGATGACAGGGGTCGAAGGGCCCCCCGGTCCGGTCACGGGTAGAACGTTTCCTTGTGCCGAACCTCGTTCTATCAAAGTTTAAGAATCTATCCTTTGATAGAGTTGGCACCAATGAAAGGAATCGACTGATGGCCAGGTGGGAGGACGCGCACTGGGAGTCCGCTGTCGACTCCGGGGTGCCGAGAGCCGGACAACGCTCGGGCCGCTACCAACGGTATGTGCCCGACCACCTCGACGGCGCCGGCCTCGCGATCGACGGCACCATCTCCCGCCAGGTGTCGGCCGTCGAAAGAAGTATCCGGGCACTCAACCGTCCAGGCGCCGAGGGCCTTGGGGGGATCGCTCGTTTCCTCCTTCGTTCTGAAGCAATCGCCAGCTCTCGGATAGAGGGCATCGCGCCATCTGCGCAACAGGTGGCACTCGCCGAGCTTGGGCAATCGGAGGCGGTCCGAGGGATCAGCGAGCAAGCCCAGCTGGTCGCCAACAACATGACGATCGTCCGCGGCGCAACCACGGAACTGGTTGAGACGGTCACGCTGACGGTCGAGCACATCGTTGACCTTCACCGAGCTCTGATGCCGCACGAGCTGCGGCATCACGGCCTGCGCACCGTTCAGAACTGGATCGGGACATCGAGCTGGACGCCGATCGGCGCCTCCTTCGTACCGCCAGATCCTGACTGCGTCCCGGGCTGCATGGCTGACCTCGTCGACTACATCAACGGCGCTGCGCACGCGCCGCTGATCCAAGCCGCACTGGTGCACGCACAGTTCGAGACGATCCATCCGTTCACCGACGGCAACGGCCGCGTCGGTCGTGCACTCGTCCACACCGTGCTCGCGCGCCGGGGTCTCACCGAGCGCGCGGTGCTCCCGATCAGCCTCGTGCTGGCCACCCTGCGCGATCGATATGTCACCGGGCTCACTGAATATCGGCACACGGCACCTGCGTCCAGCGCGGCGGCGAGCGCCGCGGCGAACGGGTGGCTCGAGACCTTCATCGGCGCTGCGGAGATCGCGGTCGAGCAGTCCGAGGCACTCATGACACAAATCGACGCCCTCCGCGGCCAATGGCGGGATCGACTCACCGCACTGCGGGTGGCGACAGGTGTGCGACCGACTCCGCGCGCCGACTCTGCTGTGGCTCGGCTCCTGACTCAGCTGCCAGAGGCTCCAGTCGTGACGGCGACAACACTCGCCAAGATCCTCGATGTGTCCTTTCCCGCAGCGAGCGCCGCCTTGGAGGAACTTCGCCAAGCGGAGATCCTCACCACGACGTCCGTCGAACGTGGGGCCAAGGCCTACATCGCACGCGAGGTACTGGATCTCATCACCACCTCCGAACGAGCGCTGGCGAGTACGCGGTTCGACACCAGAGCCTCGCAGCCGAACCGCGCAGTGCCGGCCCTGCCACAGGACTGAGCTCCACACGTCAACGTTGTCATCACGGGACGTGTCCGCCGTCCGCAGAGATGACAGGGCTTTTCGGCCGGGGCGCACAGGGGGGTGGGCGGCCTGATCACGGTGGGGACGAGGGCGGGCGGCTGGCCCGAGTTCCAGCACGGCGGTCCCAACGGGCCGTTGGCGGCCATGCTGACGGGGCTGGGGATGACCTTCCTGGCCAAGACCGTGAGCGACGGGCCGGCTCGCGGTGGCCGTGAGCGAGGACGGCCTGTTCCCGCCGCGGATCGCCCGGTTCTCCTCGGCCGGGGTGCCGCTGCGGGCCCTCGTGCTGAACCTGGTCGTGGGACTCGTGCTGCTGGCCGGCTTCCGGGACGGCTGGTCCGAGCTGATCGCCTACAACACCGGGGCCATCGTGCTCTCGATGTGCCTGGGCCCGATCACCGTCGTCGCGCTCCGGCGTCAGGTGCCCGACCGTCCCCGCCCGCTGCGGCTGCCGGCGTTGCCGGTGCTGGCGCGGTTCGTCTTCGTGGTCGTCAGCCTCATCGTCTACTGGACCGGCTGGGAGACGATGTCCAAGCTCACGATCCCTGTCGCGCTGGGTGGCGGCATCCTGCTGTGGCGGGTCGTCCGCGATCGGACGCTGGCCGACTCGCTCGATCTGCGCTGCCTCACGTGGCTCGGGCCCTACTTCGCCGGACTGCTCGTACTGGAGTTCGCCGGTCGATACGGCGGTGGTCGCGACTGGCTGCCTGCGGGCATCGACCTGCTGACGGTCACCGCCTTCGCGCTCGCCATGTTCGAGTGGGGACTTCGTTCCGCCCTGCCCGCCTCGCAGGCGGCGGCCATGGTCGCGGAGGTCCTGCCGGTCGCCGAGGCTCCGCCGGGACACAAGCGTGCCTGAGCCATGAGCTCGCGGTCCCGCGGCGGCCGACCTCAGCGCCCGAGGATCCTGCGGAGCCAGCTGTCGTTGTTGGGGTCGGCATGGCCGTTGCACCATTGGTCGGCAGGCACACCAGCTTTGACGTCGGCGACGTGCTGACCGCAGCCCGCCCAGGTGATCTTGTGGCAGGTCTTGCAGGTGGCGGGTCGACACATGTGGGGATTCCTTGTCTCTCGGTCAGGCGGGGGTCTCGTCGGCGTCCAGCGCGTCTGCGAACTCGCAGACGGCCGCGTACGCGCGAGCGCCGTGGATCGTCGCGGGGCCGCCGTGCATCAAGAACGTGACGCCGATGGCCTCGGCTGCTTGTTGACGAGTGGCACCGGCGCGGACGGCGGCCTGGGCGTGGGACGCCACACAGCCGTCGCAGCCCTCGACGACGCCGATGGCCAGGGCGATGAGCTCCTTGGTCCGGTGATCGAGAGCGCCGTCGGCGAAGGCAGCGGAGGATAGGGCGCCGAAGCCCTGGTAGACGTCGGGGATGGCCTTGCGCAGGCTGCGGTGCAGCGGCGAGAGCTCCTGCAGCACTGCCGTGCCGTGGGAGCGCTCAGTGTGGGTCGTCGTCATGCTGGTCCTTTCGAAGGTGGTCGACACGGCATCCACTTAACCCCCGGGGGGATACGACTTCACCGTAACACAACCCCCTAGGGGGATATACGCTGTCTGGTGACGAAGGGAGTCCCCATGAGGCTCGAGGCCGATGAGGTCAAGGCCATCACGCTGCGCCTGAAGAAGGCCAACGGTCACCTGGCATCGGTGATCCGGATGCTGGAGGAGGGTGTGGAGTGTGAGGACGCGCTCACCCAGATCGCAGCGGTCAGCAAGGCCATCAATCGGGGCGGGTATGCGCTCGTCGCCACGGGGCTTCAGCGCTGCCTGGTCGAGGGCGGTCCCGACAGTGTCGACGCCAAGAAGATGGAGAAGCTTTTCCTTGCCCTGGCGTGACCGAGGCGGCGACAGTCGGGCGCAGGTGTCGGCGGGGGACCGATCCGCAACGTGGATGCTGACCGGCAGCACCCGGCTCGACTCGCCGCACAAGACACACATGTCGTCGCGGTCCACACAGGGCTGGTCGACACCGAAATCGTCAATGGACAGCAAGGTCCCAAGCTCGCGCCCGCGGACCTGACGGGCGCCGGTCTCGACGCGGTCGAGTCGGGTGCACCAGAAGTGCTGGCCGATGGCTGGGCGAAGTTCATCAAGTCCCCGCGCCCCAAGCATCTGGGGCGTTGTGACCGCCGCCCTCGCACTGTCCGACTGAGGGGTGCAATCGTGGGGACACCCACATCAAGGACGAGAAACGGCGCCCGACGCTGGAAGGCGTCGATAGACGTCTTCCAGGTCAGGCGCCGTTTCGGGCGTCTATCCGCAGGTCACCGAGTCCGGCGACTCAGATGTCGTAGTACAGCTCGAACTCGTGCGGGTGCGGCCGCAGCTGCACGGGCAGGATCTCCTCGGAGCGCTTGTAGTCGATCCACGTCTCGATCAGGTCGGGCGTGAACACGTCACCGGCGGTGAGGAACTCGTGGTCGGCCTCGAGCGAGTCGAGCACCGCGTTGAACGAGGTCGGCACCATGTTGATGGCGTCGTACTCCTCCGGCGGCAGCTCGTAGATGTTCTTGTCGATCGGGGCCGGCGGCTCGATCTTGTTCTTGATGCCGTCCAGGCCGGCCAGCAGCAGCGCCGAGAAGGCGAGGTACGGGTTGGCCGACGGGTCGGGGCAGCGGAACTCGATGCGCTTGGCCTTGGGGTTCGCGCCCGTGATCGGGATGCGGACACACGCCGAGCGGTTGCGGGCCGAGTAGACCAGCGCGATGGGGGCCTCGAAGCCCGGCACCAGACGACGGTAGGAGTTGACCGACGGGTTGGTGAAGGCCAGCAGCGACGGCGCGTGCTTCAGGATGCCGCCGATGTAGTGACGCGCGAGGTCGGACAGTCCGCCGTAGCCGGACTCGTCGTAGAACAGCGGCTTGCCGTCGTTCCAGATCGACTGGTGCACGTGCATGCCCGAGCCGTTGTCGCCGAAGATCGGCTTCGGCATGAACGTGACCGTCTTGTCGTTGGCCCACGCCGTGTTGCGGACGATGTACTTGAACTTCATGACGTCGTCCGCGGCCTTGAGCAGCGTGTCGAACTTGTAGTTGATCTCGGCCTGGCCGCCGGTGCCGACCTCGTGGTGACCGCGCTCGAGCGTGAGGCCCGCGTGGGTCAGGTTCGTCATCATGTCGTTGCGCAGGTCGGCCGTCTTGTCGGTCGGGGCGACGGGGAAGTAGCCACCCTTGTAACGGACCTGGTAGCCACGGTTGTCGTCGATGCTGTCACCGGTGGACCACGCCGCCTCGGACGACTGGATCTCGTAGAACGACTTGTTGGCGCTTGTGCCGTAGTTCACGCGGTCGAAGATGTAGAACTCGGCCTCGGGCGCGAAGAACGCGGTGTCACCGATGCCGGTGGTTGCGAGGTATGCCTCGGCCTTGCGGGCGATGTTGCGGGGATCGCGCGAGTACGCCTCGCCGGTGATCGGGTCGTGGACGAAGAAGTCCATCGCGATGGTCTTGCGGGCCTTGAACGGGTCGACGTACGCCGTCTTCACGTCGGGGAACAGGACCATGTCGGACTGGTCGATGGTCTGGAAGCCACGGATCGACGAGCCGTCGAAAGCGACGCCGTTCGACACCATGTCGGCGTCGAACGTGGAGGCAGGCAGGGTGACCTGCTGCTGGATGCCCGGCAGATCCGTGAAACGGACGTCGACGTACTCGACGCCCTCGTCCTTGATGAACTTGAACAGCTCGTCGGGATTACCGAACATGTGGTGGCCTCCTCGACCGCGCAGCGGCCTTCGTTGTCGATACGGCAGGTAAGTGCGTCACTCACCGTAGCCCTGAGGCTATGGGTGCGCAGTTTCCCATCGGTCTCGCTATTGTTTCAGGAATGTTACAAGTCCCCTCCGGCGGGTATTCGCGGCTCGCTCGCTAGGCTTCCGGGGTGGAGATTCCCTCGCTCGGTCGCCGTCTTGCCGCGTTGCTCGTCGACTGGGTCGTAGCCGCCCTGAGCGCCGTCGCGATCGCCGGGGTGAGCTATCCGCCGGCGCCGTTGGACGAGGACCCGAGCCAGACGTTCATCATCATCGCGTTCTTCGTCGTCGAGGTGGCCCTGCTCGAAGGACTCCTGGGCGCGTCGATCGGCAAGCGGCTGCTGGGCCTGCGGGTCGAGGGCCGCACGGGCGCCCCGATCGGGATCCCGCGGGCCCTGCTCCGCACGCTGCTGCTCAGCATCGTCCTGCCGGCGATCGTGATGACCGACGACAAGCGCGGCCTGCACGACCTGGCTGCCGGCTCCCGAGTCGTCCGGGTCGTGCGCGCCTAGCGATCCACCGGCAGCGTCAGCCGCGCATCGCCTTGCGCTGGCCCTTCATGCTCGTCGGCACGGGGCCGCGCGGCATCGGGGCGGCCGGACGCATCGCGTCGAGGGCCTTGAGCTTGTAGATCAGGTCGGTCATCTGCGCCGGCTTGATCTTCTTGGGCAGCTTGTTGATGTGCTTGATGAGCTTGGTGAGGGGGACCTGGCCCTCCTCCTTGCCGACGACGATGCCGATGACCGGCACGTCCTCGCCACCCACGCGGGCGTGCTTCTTGACCTCGGCGGCGAGCAGGCCGCGCACCGCGTTGGGGCTGCCCTCACCGACCAGGATGATGCCGGGGCGTCCGACGACGCGGTGCACGACGTCCTGGTTCTTGTTGAACGCGATCGCGGGCTTGACCTCCCAGCCACGGCGCAGCATCTGCAGCGCACCGGCGGCAGCGCCGCGCTGGCCCTCGACCTGGGCGTACGCCGCCTTCTCCGCGCGCCGTCCGAAGACGATCAGCACACCGAGCACACCGGTGAGGAGGGCGAAGAAGATCGTGATGATCAGCCCGATGGTGCCGTCGCCGAACAGCAGGTAGCCCAGCGTGCCGAACACACCCGCCACCACGATGAACGTCAGCAGAAGGATGAGACCGATCTTGCGGTCGCTCTTCTTGGTGATCGAGTACGCCTGGCGCATCTGGCCGAGGCGACCCTTGGCGGGGGTGGGGGCGGTGTTGGACATGCTTACCAGTCTACGGCGCGGGGGTTGCGGCGCCCATCCCGCGTCCTGACGCGACCGCCTGCTTGTACAGGTTGCCCGCCCGGTACGACGAACGGACCAGCGGACCGGACATGACGCCGGCGAAGCCGATCTCGTCCGCCTCGGTCTTGAGCTCGACGAACTCCTCGGGCTTGACCCACCGCTCGACGGGGTGGTGCCGCTTGGAGGGACGCAGGTACTGGGTGATGGTGATCAGGTCGCAACCGGCCTCGTGGAGGTCGACTAGCGCCTGGGACACCTCCTCGCGGGTCTCGCCCATGCCGAGGATCAGGTTCGACTTGGTGACCAGCCCGTAGTCGCGGGCCTGCGTGATGACGTCGAGCGAGCGCTCGTAGCGGAACGCGGGACGGATGCGCTTGAAGATGCGCGGCACGGTCTCGACGTTGTGGGCCAGCACCTCGGGGCGCGAGTCGAAGACCTGCTCGAGCAGATCGGGCTTGCCGTTGAAGTCGGGGATGAGGTTCTCGACCCCGGTGCCCGGGTTGAGCTCGTGGATCTTGCGCACGGTCTCGGCGTACAGCCAGGCACCGCCGTCGGGCAGGTCGTCGCGGGCGACGCCGGTGATCGTGGCGTACCGCAGCTCCATCTTCTGGACGGACTCGGCGACTCGGCGCGGCTCGTCGAGATCGAGCGGGTCCGGCTTGCCGGTGTCGATCTGGCAGAAGTCGCAGCGACGCGTGCACTGCTCGCCGCCGATGAGGAAGGTCGCCTCGCGGTCCTCCCAGCACTCGAAGATGTTGGGACACCCGGCTTCCTGACACACCGTGTGGAGTCCCTCGCCCTTCACGAGCTTCATCAGCTCGTTGTACTCAGGACCCATCTTCGCGCGGGTCTTGATCCAGGCGGGCTTCTTCTCGATGGGGGTCTCGGCGTTGCGGACTTCGAGCCGCAGCATCTTGCGTCCCTCGGGTGCGATGGTCACATCACCAAGGGTACGCCTGTCGCGAAGTGTGCCCTAGGCTCGGTCGCGTGCTGGATCTGGACCGTCGCTGGAGCCGCCCCGGGCCCACGCCTGCGCAGATCCGACGCGACACGCTGTGTGGTGTCGCGGCCGCCGTCCTGTCGGTCGTGTCGGTCGAGGTGTGGCACAGCGGCTACGGCTCGTCGCTGGGCTGGAAGGGCATCGAGGCGTACGTGCTGTTCGGGCTCGCCGGGCTGCTGCTGGCGCTGCGTCGTCGATTCCCGCTGACGACGTCGCTGCTGGTGTCGGCGGTGTTCCTGGCGATCGTCGACCGGCTGAACGACCTCGGAGCGATCTTCACGATCCAGGTCGTCCTGTTCATCGCCCTGTACTCCGCCTGGGCGTGGTCACGTGCCCGACGCCAGCTGTACGCGACGAGCGCCGCGGTGCTGCTCGCAGTGCTGGGCTGGCTGGTCTGGGAGTTCGTCACGACCGATCCGCCGGACCTGCCGCACAAGGGACTCATCCCGCCGTACCCGGCCGCGATCGTGTACTCCCTCGCCATCAACATCGTCTACCTCCTCGGCGCCATGACGTGGGGACACGTCGCCTGGCGCAGTGCGCGCCAGCGGGAGGAGATCGCCGAGGGCGTGGCGGCCGAACGCCGGGCGCAGGACCGCGAGCGGGACAGCGCGGTGCAGGCCGAGCGCGTGCGGATCGCCCGCGACCTGCACGACGTCGTCGCCCACCACGTCAGCGGCATCGGGGTGCAGGCGGCAGGGGCAGCGCGGGTCATCGACAGCCGTCCCGACATGGCCAAGGACGCGCTCGAGGTCATCGAGCGGTCGTCGCGCCAGGCGGTCCAGCAGATGCACCAGCTCGTCGGCCTGCTGCGGTCGGACCGCGACGGCGACGAGCGTGCCCCGCAGCCCGGCCTGGACGAGCTCCACACGCTGGCGACCGCCGCGGACGGGACCCCCGTGGAGTCGTCGGCCACGGTGACGTTCCGGCAGGTGGGGGAGCCGTTCGAGGTGCCGCGCACGGTCGGCCTCTCGTTGTTCCGGATCGCCCAGGAGGCGGTCGCCAACATGCGCCGCCACGCGCGGGCCACCTCCGGTGAGGTCGTCGTACGCTTCGCGCCGCCGTCCGAGGGGGGCGCGGCGTCCGTCGAGGTCGAGGTGATCGACGACGGGAACGGCGGCGAGGAATCGTCGTCCCGCCCCGGGTCCGGCGGGTTCGGGCTGACGGGCATCCGCGAGCGAGCCGCGATGCACGGCGGCACGTGGGAGATCGGGCCGCGGCCCGAGGGCGGGTTCAGGGTGCGCGTCCGCATCCCGGTGACGGCATGAGCAGGACACGCGTGCTGGTCGCGGACGACCAGGAGCTCGTCCGCACGGGGTTCCGGATGATCCTGGCGGTCGAGGAGGATCTCGAGGTCGTGGGCGAGGCGGCCGACGGCGCCGCCGCGGTCGCGCGCGCCGTGGAGCTGTCGCCCGACGTGGTCCTCATGGACGTGCAGATGCCGCGGATGGACGGCATCGAGGCGACCCGCCAGGTGGTCGACCGTGTGCCGGGGTGCCGGGTGCTGATCCTGACGACGTTCGACGACGACGAGTACCTCTTCGCCGCGCTGCAGGCGGGCGCGAGCGGGTTCCTGCTCAAGAACTGCCCGCCCGAGGACCTCGTGTCGGCCATCCGCGTCGTCGCGCAGGGGCACTCCCTGCTGGCCCCCGAGGTCACCCAACGGGTCATCGCACGCTCCACCGAGCGCGACCGCGGCCCACGGCCGGCCGGCCTGGACGACCTGACCGAGCGGGAGCGCGGGGTGCTCGTCGCCATGGGCCGAGGTCTCAGCAACGGAGAGATCGCCACCGAGCTGTTCGTCAGCGAGGCGACCGTCAAGTCCCACGTCTCCCGCGTGCTGGCCAAGCTGAACGTCCGCGACCGCGTCCAGGCCGTGATCGTCGCGCACGAGTCCGGCCTCATGGAGTCGCCCGAGGCCTGACAGGTTCTCCGGAAGGATGACGACGAATCATCCTCGCGGCCGATGTGCTGCTCCGCGATCCTTCGTAGCGTGGCGACCATGTTGGACATCTCGCACCTCAGCAGGTCGTACGGCGACACCCTCGTCGTCGACGACGTGACCTTCTCCGTTCGCCCAGGGCGCGTGACGGGCTTCGTCGGGGCCAACGGCGCCGGCAAGACGACGACGATGCGCATGATCCTCGGCGTCCTCGCCCCGACCTCGGGGGAGGTGCTCTGGAACGGTCAGCCGATCTCGACCGGCCAGCGGCGCCGCTTCGGCTACATGCCCGAGGAGCGCGGCCTCTACCCGCGCATGAGGCTCACCGACCAGCTCGTGTTCCTCGCCCGCCTGCACGGCATCGGCCGCGCGGACGCGACCCGGCGGGCCGGGGAGCTGCTCGAGCACTTCGACCTGGGGGAGCGGGGTGACGACGTGCTCGACACGTTGTCGCTCGGCAACCAGCAACGCGTCCAGATCGCGGCCGCGCTGATCCACCGGCCGGAGGCGCTGGTCCTCGACGAGCCGTTCAGCGGCCTCGACCCGGTCGCCGTCGACGCGATGGCCGCCCTGCTGGCCAAGGAGGCCGGCGACAAGCCGCTGCTGTTCTCCAGCCACCAGCTCGACCTCGTGGAGCGACTCTGCGACGACCTGGTGATCCTGTCGCACGGGCGGGTGGTCGCGGCGGGTCCCGTCGACGAGCTCCGGGGGGCTGGGCCCGCGCGCTACCGCATCGTCCTGGCGGGGGCGGACGCCGCGTGGATCCGCGACCTGCGCGGCATCCAGGTCCGGGACATCGACGGGCCGACCGCCCTGGTTGACCTCGACGGCACCACGCCGTCCGACCTGCTCGGCACGGTCGTGGCGCGCGAGCCCGTCGTCGAGTTCAGCCCCGTGCGCCAGCCGCTGTCCGCGATCTTCCGGGAGGTAAACCGATGAGCACCCTGACCCACGAGCCCACCGACCGCGACGTGAGCGGCGCCTGGCGCGTCGTCGCCGAGCGCGAGGTCATCACGCGCGTGCGGGAGAAGTCGTTCCGCTACGGCGTCCTCGCGATGGCTGCCGGCATCGTCGTCCTGGTCGTGCTGACCTCGATCCTCGGCGGACGTCCCACCGACTACACCGTGGGCGTCGTCGACGAGCGGGCCGCGGACGTCGTGTCGTCCGCCTCGAAGGTCGTGGACCGGACGGACGACGGGTCGACGGCCGAGCCCCGGTCGTACGACTCGGTGGCTGCCGCCGAGAGGGCGGTGCGCGACGGTGACGTCGACGCCGCCCTGGTCGCGACCTCCGAGGGGTACGAGGTGGTGGGCGACCGGGACGTCGACTCGACGCTGTCCAGCGCGCTGACGACGGTCGCGGCGACGACCGCGCTCCAGACCAACGCCGAGTCCCAGGGCGTCGACCTCGCCGAGCTGCAGAGCGGGTCGGCCGTCTCCGAGCGCCTGCTCGACCCCGACGCGGAGGATGCCGGGCCCCGCCAGCTCGCCGCGTTCGTGTTCGTCCTGCTGTTCTACCTCACGGCGGTCATCTTCGGCATGACGATCGCGCAGAGCGTCGTGCAGGAGAAGGAGAGCCGGGTCGTGGAGATCCTGGCCGCCGCCGTCCCGATCCGCGCGATGCTGTGGGGCAAGATCGCCGGCAACACCGCGCTCGCGCTCGGCCAGATCGTGGTGCTCTCGGTCGTCGGCGTCGCAGCACTCGCGCTGACGGGGGAGACCTCGTTGCTCGCGGCGATCGGTCCGGCCGTCGCGTGGTACGTCCTGTTCTTCGTCCTGGGCTTCGTCGCCCTGGCCGGCCTGTGGGCCGTCGCCGGGTCGCTGGCCTCGCGCCAGGAGGACCTGCAGTCGACCACGCTGCCCGGACAGGTGATCTTGTTCGCGCCCTACATCCTGGCCGTGACGGCGGGGGCGAGCGTCAAGACGATCGTGTCGATGCTGCCGGTGGTCTCGGCCATGATGATGCCCTCGCGCATGGCCGAGGGCGGCGTCCCGGCCTGGCAGGTCGGCGTGGCACTGGCCGTCAACGTCGTCAGCGCGTTCGTCCTCGTGCGCTTCGCCGCCCGCCTCTACGAGCGGACCCTGATGCGCACCGATCGCAAGATCGGCTTCGGCGAGGCGCTGCGGCTCAGCGAATGACCGGGGAGCCCACGGGCACCCGTGGCCCGACCTCGACCTGCTCGGCGAGGTCGGGCGACGGCGTGTACGGCTCCCAGGCCAGCAGCTCGGCCAGGTGGGGCGCGACGGCGCGAGCCGTCTCACGGACGGTCACGTCGCGCCCGACCTCGGCGGACAGCGAGGTCACGCCCGCGTCCGCGATGCCGCACGGCACGAAGCGCTCGTAGAAGCCGAGATCGACGTCGGCGTTGATCGAGAAGCCGTGCATCGTGACGCCACGGGAGACGCGGATGCCGATCGCGCCGACCTTGCGCTCCGGCCGGACGTCGGACGCGGCGACCCAGACGCCGGAACGTCCCTGCACGCGGCCGGTCGTGACACCGAGGTCGGCGGCCGCGCGGATCATGGCCTCCTCGACGCGGCGGACGTAGTCGACCACGAGCACGTGCGAGGGCAGCTTGGTGATCGGGTAGCCGACGAGCTGGCCGGGGCCGTGGAACGTGATCTTGCCGCCGCGGTCCACGTCGACGACCCGGGTGCCGTCGAACGGCCGCTCGTGCGGCTCGGTCCGGCGCCCCGCGGTGTAGACGGGAGGGTGCTCGAGGAACATCGCGGTGTCGCCGATCTCGTCCGCGACGCGCTGCGCGTGGAGGGTGCGCTGGATCTCCCAGGCGTCCTCGTAGTCGATCGCGTTCGCGCCGTACCAGTCGTCGAGGATCTCGATCGTCGTCACGCGTCCAGACTATCCCCGCCCGCCACCCGGCGACAGCGTGTCCTGTGGACAGGCCGAGGCGGGAAACGGGCGGGACGACGACAGTGGGGGCGTGGACCTGATCTGGACGATCATCATGGCGATCCTCGACAAGGACCGGGCGGCGGCGTTCGCCGACGCGGACGCGACGCGCCTGGACGACGTCTACGTCGAGGGCAGCCGGGCGAGGGCAGCCGACGCTGCCACGATCCGGTCGTACGCGCGCCGCGACGGCCGCGTCCTGGGTGCCGAGCTGCGCGTCCTGACCTGCCGGGTCGTGAGGGCCGGGTCCGACCGGGCGACGCTCGACGTCGTCGACGTGCTGTCCCCGAGCCGGGTGGAGTGGGGCGACGGCACGACCACCGAGCTCCCGCGCGACCAGCCGTCGCGGCACCGGGTGACGCTGCACCGCACGGCGGACGGCTGGCGCATCGCGGGGAGCTGGCTCAGGTGAGCCAGAAGAAGGTCCCGGCGGCACCCGCCACGGCGAGCGCCGCCAGGTAGGTCAGGACCAGGCGCGTGTCCCGCAGCACGCAGCGTGAGCGCTCGAGCCCGCCCCGCCACGCCTTCCAGTAGCCCGCGAACCCCAGCGCGGCGAAGCCCAGCAGCGCCACGGGTCCCAGCACCCAGCCCAGCAGCGCGATCGTCGCGAAGACGCACAGCCGCAACGGGTCGTACGTCGTGGACTCGGGCTCGGTCGCGTAGCGGCTCATGACGTCTCCAGCAGGTTGGGTCGGCCGGTCGCGGTCGACAGGCGGGTGCGGGACAGGGGAGCCCAGGCCTGCACCGCGCAGAACGGGGCGCACTGGTGGGCGGCGGACTCGGCGTTGACCGTCGCCACGTGGACGCAGCACTGGGTCAGCCGCTCCTCGATCATGGTGGACATGTCCATGAACGGCTTGACCGTGATGCGGACGACCCGCTCGCCCAGCATCTTGCGCAGGCGCTTGCGCTGCCCGGGCAACGCGGACGAGGCGAGCGTCGTCAGGGTGCCGATGCCGAGGTCGCAGTTCTCGCAGATGTCCTTCCAGATGTTGCCGATGTTGGGGTGCGACAACGACGACTGCTCGCTCAGCAGGTCCAGCAGCGAGTCCTTGACGACCCGCTTCATGGTGGCCGGGATCGAGTCGTCCGCGATCCGGTTGGCCAGGACGTCGGGCTCCAGGTCGAGCCACTGCTTGAGCTTGTCGTGCCCGATCAGCGAGGTGAGCGACCGCCACGCGCCGGAGTCGTCGCGCAGCAGGTAGCCGACCGAGCAGCAGTGCGGGTGCGAGCACGGCAGTGCGGTGAGGTCGCGCCACGTCACCTCGCCGGCGGTCTGCTCACCGAGGCGGCGGAGGACACCGGTGTGGGTCAGCCGGTCGAGGGGATCGATGCCGGTCGACCGGCCCGAGCCGAACACGGGCTGGATCGTCACCCCGCCGACGTAGGGGGTGTCGAGCCCGCGCTTGATGACGTAGCCGATCTCGTCGTCGTTGACCCCGAGGGCAGCGGTCATCGTCAGGGTCGTGAAGATGCCGGCTGCGGACAGGCGGTCCAGGGCGCGGTCCTTGAACCGGCGGATGTCGGCGCCCCGGTGGTGCGTGGACGCCTCGGCCGACTCCCCGTCGAACTGCAGGTACACCTCGACCCGTTCGCGGTGCCGGGTGAGCAGTGCGAGCAGGTCGTCGTCCTGGGCGATGCGCAGGCCGTTGGAGTTGATCAGCACGCGGACGATCGGCCGGGCCGCGACGGCGTCGAGCAGCTCGGCCAGCTGCGGGTACAGCGTCGGCTCGCCGCCGGACAGCATCAAGACGTCGATGCGCCCGTTCTCACGGGACAGCCGGGTGTCGATCGAGGCGAGCACCTCCTCGAGCGGCGCGACCGACGACATCGCCGGGGCGGACTCCGCGAAGCACGTCGGGCAGCGCAGGTTGCAGTGGTCGGTGATGTCGGCCAGCAGGATGCACGTGTGCTGGGTCTGCATCTCCGGCAGGCCGTCGGCGTACGCGGCCGGGAGGGGCTGGAAGTTGCCCGCGACGTCCGGCTCGTGCACCTTGGTCGGGGCCGTCCACTCCTCGAGGTACGACAGGATCTCCGGGGACTCGTCGTAGAGCGTGCGCACCAGCCCGTGATCGGGGCAGCCGCGCTCGAGCCACACCCGGTCGTCGCGCACCGCGAGCCACCCGGACAGGCGGCGCACCTCCTCCAGCGGTCGGTCCGGCCGCTCCTCGTGGCACCGCGGACAGAACGCGTTGACGTACCGGTGCACCCGGTAGTCGCGCAGTGGCATCCCGGCGCTCATTCGAGACTGCTCAGGAGAGCGACGCAGGTGCCGCCGGCGATCACCAGGCCGAGCGCCCAGCCGATGAGCACGCCGATGCCCCAGCCCCGGGTGCGGGTCGAGAACAGCATCCCCGTACCGATCGCCGGCACGATCAGGAGCGCCAGCAGGAACGAGCTGACGAAGCCGCCCGCGCTGTTGGCGACGAGCGTCAGGGCCGGGAGGCCGAAGGTCGCGATGACGCCGAGCACGGCGCCGCCGAACACGTGCAGACCGTTGTTGCTCGGCTCCGGCGACGGGGGAGGTGCCGGGTAGTACCCCCACGGCGGTGGGCCCTGCGGCGGTCCGGTCGGTGGCTGGGTCATCGGGCCTCCACGGGCTCTCGTCGGTACACGCCCTTGCGGGCCTGGGTGATGATGCGGGCCGCCACCAGCGGCACGGTGGCGAGCAGGAACACCTGGGGCCGGGTCAGGCCGTGCCAGGCCACCTCGTTGCCGCGCGTGAACTCGACGAGGAAGCGGAACACGCCGTAGCCGAGCAGGTAGAAGGTCAGGGTCTCGCCGGGAGCGACGAGCCGGTGACGCAGCCAGAACCAGATGACCGCGAACGCCGCGGCTTGGAAGGCGATCTCGTACGCGAACGACGGATGGAGCGGCACGCCCGCCGGGGCACCGAGGCGCGCAGCGTCCTCGGCTCCCAGCCGGATGCCGAACGACGTCCCGGTGGGGGTCCCGGGCAGCTCGGTGAGGAAGCAGCCGACGCGCCCGATCGCCATCCCGAGGGCCACGGCAGGGGCGAACAGGTCACCCGTGCGCGAGGTGTAGCCGACCAGGCGCTTGGCGACGTGCACCCCGAGCCAGGCGCCGAACAGGCCGCCGAGGATGCTGCGGTTCCCGTAGATCCACTGCTCGGGCAACGAGGCGTTCTCGCGCAGGTCCAGGTGCTGGAACCACGGGCCGAGGCGCATGAAGATCGCCCCGCCGACCAGGGCGCCCAGCACGACGTACCAGATCCGTTGGTCGGTCTGCCCGCGCCGCCGCGACTCCACGACGAAGACGGCCGCGGCTGCGAGCACGCCGAGGCCCACGAACAGGCTGTGGGCCGGGATCGACACCCCGAGCACGTCGATCGTCGTCAACATCGGAGTCAGCATGTCAGCAACAGAGGTTCGCGCGCCGGAGCACGCGCGCGTCGGGCGACGTCAGTCCTCGCCGGTGGTCCCGTCGAGCAGCTCGCGGACGATGTCGAGGTGGCCCGCGTGCCGGGCGTGCTCCTGCATGACGTGGAACAAGATGCCGAGCAGCGTCGGCAGCTCGTCGTTCTCACCGAACATCCCGCCGGTCCTCGCCCGCTCGTACGGGCCGTGCTGGTCGACGACGTCCGCGGTGCGGCGACCGCCCTCGTCGAGGGCGTCCAGCAGCACGTCGAGCGGCCGGTCGGTCACCCATCGGTCGTCCGCGTCCCGGTCCGCGTCCGGCAAGGGGACCTGCTCGCCGAGGAAGCCCCAGACGACCCAGCGACGCTCCATGTGCACGAGGTGCTCGACGAGCTGAGGGATCGTCCATCCGGACGGGACGACGACCTGGTGGAGGAGGCCGTCGGGGAGGTCGCCCGTCTGGCGGCGCACCTCCGCGCGGAAGAAGTCGAGGTAGTCGACGATCCGTGCCGCCGGGTCCGTGAGGGCGTCGTGCGGCTCGGGCAGGCTCACGACAGGGCGACGGCCAGTGCGGCGGGGAGGTCGGGCTCGGAGAACGCGAAGCCCCCGTCGGTGAGTGCGCTGGGCACGATACGCAGCGAGCCGAGCAGGTCCTCGGAGAGCCCACCCAGCGCGGCCTTGACCGCGAAGGACGGCACGGCGAGGAAGGTGGGGCGATGGACCGCGTCGCCCAGCAGGTCGGTGAACTCGGCGTTGGTCACCGGCACGGGCATCGCGAAGTTGAACGGTCCGGAGAGCTGGTCGTTCTCCAGCAGGTGCTGGACGCCGCGCACCCAGTCGTGCCGCGAGATCAGCGACATGTACTGGCGGCCGGAGCCGAGCTTGGCGCCGCCGCCCAGCTTCCACGCCGGGAGCATGAGCTTGAGGAGTCCGCCGTTGCCGTCCAGCACGAGCGACGTGCGCACGAAGCACGTGCGGGCCCCGGCCTCCACGGCCGGCGCGGCTGCCGCCTCCCACTGCTGGGAGACGTCCGCGAGGAAACCGGTGCCGGCGGTGCTGTCCTCGGTCAGGATCTCCGCGCCACGGTCGGTGCCGTACCAGGACATGCCCGACCCGGAGATCAGGACCGTGGGCGTCGACGACGCGGCGACCGCCTTCGCCAGGGTGTCCGTTGCGGAGAGCCGCGAGCGCAGGATTTCCTGTTTGCGGCCCGAGGTGCGGGGCCACTGCGAGATCGGTGAGCCGGACAGGTTCACCACCGCGTCGGCCCGGTCGATCAGGACCTGATCGACCCGGCCGGCGGAGGGATCCCACACCGACGTGTCGTCACCGGCGGGCCCGGTGCGGACGAGCCGCGTCACTCGGTGGCCCCGGTCGCGCAGGTGCGCGGCCAGGGCCGTACCGAGGAAGCCGGACGCCCCACCGATGACGACATGCATGGGTCAGGACCCGAGCTCGGCCTCGAACGATCCGGCCTGGAGGCGCTGCTTGACCGCGGTCAGGAAGCGTCCCGCGTCGGCACCGTCGATCACGCGGTGGTCGTACGTCAGCGCCAGGTACGCCATGCTGCGCACCGAGATGCTGTCGTTGCCCTGGTCGTCGGTGATGACGACCGGACGCTTGACGACCGCACCGACACCCAGGATCGCGACCTGGGGCTGGTTGATGATCGGCGTGTCGAACAGCGCGCCGTTGCTGCCGAGGTTGGTGATCGAGAACGTCGCACCGGAGAGCTCGTCGGGCGAGATCTTGTTGGTGCGCGTGCGCTCGGCCGCGTCGGCGATCTTGCGGGCCAGACCCGCGATCGACAGGTCGCCGGCGTCCTTGATCGTCGGGACCAGCAGGCCGCGCTCGGTGTCGACCGCGATGCCCAGGTGCTCGCCGGCCGGGTACGTGATCGTGCCCGCCTCGAGGTCCAGGGCCGAGTTCAGCTGCGGGTACGACTTGAGCGCCTCGACGGCGGCCTTGGCGAAGAACGGCAGGAACGTCAGCTTGACGCCCTCGCGCTCGAGGAACGCGTTCTTGTGCCGGGCACGAAGACGCGCCACCTCGGTGACGTCGACCTCGTGGACCTGGGTCAGCTGGGCCGACGTCTGCAGCGACTCGACCAGGCGGGCCGCGATGATCTTGCGCAGTCGCGTGACCTTCTCGGTCTTGCCGCGCAGCTCCGACGGGGCGGCCGCGGGAGCGGCAGCCGGGGCCGCGGACGCGGCAGGAGCGGCGGCGGGCTTGGACGCCTCGGCCTTCTTGGCGGCGGCAGCGTCCAGCACGTCCTGCTTGCGGATGCGGCCACCGACGCCGGTGCCGGTCACGGTGGACAGGTCGACGTCGTTCTGCTTGGCCAGCTTGCGGACGATCGGCGTGACGTAGGAGTCGCCGTTGCTGTCCGACGGGGTGGCAGGTGCCGGGGCCGGCTCGGGCGAGGCCTGGGTCTCCGGCTCGGCCGGAGTCGGCTCGGACGCCGCGGGGGCCTCCGGTGTGGGCTCGGGCTCCGGCGTCGGCTCGGGAGCCGGCGGCGGGGGAGGCGGTGCCTGCTCGGTCTTCGGGGCAGGAGTCGGCTCGGGCTCTGCGGCGGCGGGCGCGTCGCCCTCGGCGCCGATCACGGCCAGGACGGCGCCGACCTCGACGGTCTCGTCCTCCTCGGCGCGGATCTCGAGGAGCTTGCCGGCCACGGGGGACGGGATCTCGGTGTCCACCTTGTCGGTGGAGATCTCCAGGAGCGGCTCGTCGACGGCGACGTCGTCACCGACGGCCTTGAGCCACTGGGTCACGGTGCCCTCGGTGACGCTCTCACCCAGGGCGGGCAGCGTGACCTCGGTGCCGCCACCCGACGAGGGGGCGGTGTCGGCCTGGGGTGCGGCGGCCGTCTCGGCCACGTCGTGCTCCTGCTCGGCACTGTCGTCGGGGGTGATGGTGCGCTCCTCGGCCTCGGGGGCCGGCTCGGGCGCCTCGGCAGCCGGGGTGCTCTCCTCGGCCGCGGGGGTCTCGGCCTCGGGGGCTGCGTCGCCGCCGGCGCTCTCACCCTCCTCGCCGATGATCGCGAGGACCGCGCCGACCTCGACCGTGTCGTCCTCCTCAGCCTTGATCTCGAGCAGGACGCCCGCGACGGGGGAGGGGATCTCGGTGTCGACCTTGTCGGTCGAGATCTCCAGGAGCGGCTCGTCGACGGCGACAGTGTCGCCGACGGACTTCAGCCATTGCGTGACTGTGCCCTCGGTGACGCTTTCACCAAGAGCGGGAAGGGTGACAGACGTGGCCATGATGTCCTCTGGATCTCGGGTCAGGCGTGCGAGTGGAGCGGTTTGCCGGCGAGGGCGAGCGCGGCTTCGCCGAGCGCCTCGTTCTGCGTGGGGTGAGCGTGGATGAACTGGGCGACGTCCTCGGGGTAGGCCTCCCAGTTCACGATCAGCGAGGCCTCACCGACCTGCTCGCCGTAGCGTGCGCCGATCATGTGGACGCCGACGATGGGTCCGTCCTTCTCGCGGACGAGCTTGATGCTGCCCGTCGTGCCCAGGATCTGGGACTTGCCGTTGCCGCCCAGGCTGTACTCGACCGTCTCGATGCCGTCGTCGCCGTACTTCTCGCGAGCCTGGGGCTCGGTGATGCCGACCGACGCGATCTCGGGGTCGCAGTAGGTGACGCGGGGGATGCCGGCGTCGATGACGGGCTGGGGGTTGAGGCCCGCGATCTCCTCGGCCACGAAGATGCCGTGGGCGAAACCGCGGTGCGCGAGCTGCAGGCCGGGGACGAGGTCGCCGACCGCGAAGACGCCGTCGACGTTCGTCGCGAGACGCTCGTTGGTGGGCACCCAGCCGCGATCGACCGTGATGCCGGCCTCCTCGTAGCCCATGCCGGCGGAGTTCGGGCCGCGACCGACGGCGACGAGCACCAGGTCGGTGTCGATCGTCGTGCCGTCCTCGAGGGTCACGGTCACGCCGTTCTCGGTCTGCTTGACGGAGTCGAACTTCACGCCGGTCTTGAAGTTGATCTTGCGCTTGCGGAAGGCGCGCTCGAGCTGCTTGCTCAGCGACGGGTCCTCCAGCGGGACGAGCGTGGGCAGGCCCTCGATGATCGTGACGTCGGCGCCGAACGACTTCCACACGGACGCGAACTCGACGCCGATGACGCTGCCGCCGATGATGACGACGCGCTCGGGGACCTCGGACATCGTGAGCGCCTCGGTCGAGGTGATGACGCGTCCACCGATCTCCAGGCCGAGCGTGCGGGACACCGAGCCGGTGGCGAGGACGACGTTCGCGCCGGTGTAGCGCTGGCCGTTGACCTCGACGGTCTTGGGATCGACGAGCTTGCCCTCACCCTCGACGACCGTGATGCCGCCGGACTTGATGAGGCCCTGCAGGCCCTTGTACAGGCGGTCGATGACGCCGTCCTTGTACGAGTTGACCGCGGCCATGTCGATGCCCTCGAACGTCGACTTCACGCCGAACTTCGCTCCCTCGCGGGCGCCGTCGGCGACCTCCGCGGCGTGGAGCATCGCCTTGGTGGGGATGCATCCCCAGTGCAGGCACGTGCCGCCGAGCTTGGCCTTCTCGATGAGGGCCACTGACTTGCCCAGCTGGACGGCGCGGAGCGCGCAGGCGTACCCGCCACTTCCGCCGCCGAGAATCACGATGTCGAAGTTGTTGTCGGCGACGTCCGCCACGGTGTCCTCCCAAAGACGATGTGCATCAACATCTTGTCACTCAAGGCAAGCGTCCTGCCACCGGGGTTCACGCGACCGTGCTCGGCGATCGGGCACACTTGGGACATGGGAATCTTCCGGGGCCGAAAGGCCAGGACCGACGGCGGCGCCTCCGTGTCGGATCGCAACGCGAGTCGCGCCGATCTCGAGGCTCTGCGGGAGTTCGCCAAGACCCGTCGTGGGGTCGAGGCCTGGATCGAGCCGCGGACGTCGGTCACGCAGACCACGCTGCTGCTCGTGGCCGGCGACGGCGAGTCCATCCGGCGCCGGGTCGCCTCCGCGCAGGCCGGTCACGACTTCGCCCGCAAGAAGCTGCAGGTGCCGGTCTACGACTCCAACCTGGTGCCGATCCCGTCCCGCAAGCGGGAGTACGACCTGCGCAAGGCCCGGGCGACGGGCTCGTCGTCGTCCTCGTCGTCCACGACCACCACGGCTCCGGTCGCCAAGACGCAGACGCCCCGCGAGCTGCGCGCGATCATGACGCTCGAGTCGATCGCGGGGTCCGACCCGTTGCCGAGCAACCCGTCGTTCGACGACCTGATGCGCGTCTACCGCAAGGCCCGCAAGCAGGCGCACCCCGACCGCCTCGGCGGGCAGCGCGACAAGTGGGACACCGTCGAGGACGCCGCCCGCGTTCTCGGTCTCCCCGACTGACCGGGCCCAGCGCGGTCAGTGCCAGCCGGCGGCGTCGATCCCGCCCGGCGTCTCGACCGCCGGGTCGTACGGGGTGCGGGTGAACACGAAGCTCGCCAGCACGAGTCGCTCCGGACGTCCGTCGGCGTCCCGCTCGACCGTCAGCGGCTCGCCGCGGTAGTAGCCCTCGAGCCCCGTCCACCCGGCACCGTCGCGGCGGAAGCGGGCGCCGCGGCCCTGGCCGGGCTCCCCGAGCCGCAGGCCGCCGTCGGCGCCGAGTGCGAGCGTGAAGGCGTACGTGCCCCAGTACCAGGGACCGACCAGGTCGAGGTCGTCCGCCTGCGAGGGGTCGGCGTGCCACGGCGTCGGGGCGACCGGCTCGCGCTCGCGGACGATTTCCAGCAGGTCCGGTGTCACGGTGCCGAGGCCGCTGGTCGCGTTCGTCATGAGGACCACGCCGTCGCCGGACTCGAGGTCGACGCGCAGACCGGCGAGGAAGCCCGGCATCGAGCCTCCGTGGCCCGCGTAGCGCCGGCCCTCGACGTTCCACATCTGCCAGCCGAGGCCGTGGGCACCGACCCAGGCGGCTCCGGGCACGTCGGCGACCGCGACCGGCCGCAGCATCTCCCGCAGCGTCGACTCGGCGAGGACGCCCTGCGTCCGGCCGGCGAGGAACGCCGCCCAGGTCGACAGGTCCTCGGCGGTCGACCACAGCTGGCCGGCCGGCGACATCGCGACCGCGTCGTGCTCGGGCTCCACGTGGAGGAGGTCCGCGAGCGGGTGGACGGCGAGACCCGGCGCAGCCGGCGCCTCGGGCCGGGTCGTGGTGCGGTGCATGCCGAGGGGCGTGAGGATCCCGTCCCGGACGGCGTCCTGCCACGGACGGTCCCGCAGCCGGGCGACGAGCTCGCCCAGGACGGCGTACCCGAGGTTGGAGTAGTGGAAGCCCGTGCCCGGCGTGGCGCGCAGCGCGGCGCCGGACGCGAGGAGGTCCGCCCAGCTGCTCCCGGGGCTGCGCTCCCACCAGTCGCCGTCGTTCTCGGCCTGCAGCCCCGACGTGTGGGTGAGGAGCTGAGCGATCGTCACGTGCCCGAACGGCACCTCGGGCAGGTGGGTGCCGATCGTGTCGCCGATCGCGAGCCTGCCCTCGTCCCGCAGCCGCATGACCTCCACGGCCACGAACGTCTTGGAGATCGAGCCGATCCGGTACTGGGTGTCGGGCGTCGCCGGCTCACCGGAGGCGCGGCCGTCCAGGTTGCCCGCCGCGTCGCTCCAGACGATCTCGCCCTGCCGGACGACGGCTGCCGCCACCGACGGCAGGCGGTGGGTGGACTGCTCGACGGCGAGCCGCCGGGTGAGCGCGGCGGACGTCGTGGCGTCGAGGGTCATCGAGCGCCGGCCAGCTCCGTCGCGAGCCGCACGAGCGTGCGCACGCCGGTGCCCGTGCCGCCGACCGGTGTGTAGTCGAACGCGCCGCCCTCGTTGAACGACGGGCCGGCGATGTCGAGGTGCGCCCACGGGACGTCGCCCACGAACTCGCGCAGGAACGCCGCGGCGAACAGCGCACCGCCGTACGGCTTGGGGTTGTGCTGACGCAGGTCGCCGACGCTGGAGGACGTCACGACGCCCTTCATCTCCTCGGTGATGGGCAGGCGCCACATGGACTCGCCGGCCTCCTGGGACGCGGCCAGGACGGTCTCGGCGAATGCGTCGTCGTTGCTGAGGACGCCGCTGGTGTGCTGGCCGAGCGCCACGATGCACGCGCCGGTCAGCGTCGCGACGTCGACGATGTGGTCGGGCCCGGACTCGACCGCGAGCGCGAGGCCGTCCGCGAGGACGAGCCGGCCCTCGGCGTCCGTGTTGTGCACCTCGACCGTCGCCCCGCTGCGCATGTGCAGGACGTCGCCGGGGCGGGTGGCCCCTCCGCTGGGCATGTTCTCCGCGACGCACGCGTACGCGGTCACCTTGATCGGCAGGCCGAGGCGGGCGATGGCGACCGTCGCGGCGACGATCGCGGCCGCGCCGGCCATGTCGAGCTTCATGGTCTGCATCGAGGCACCCGGCTTGATCGAGAGTCCTCCCGAGTCGAACGTGATGCCCTTGCCGACGAGCGCGAGGTGCGAGACGGCGCCCTCCGGCTCGTACGACAGCGTCATCAGGCGCGGCGGGCTGTCCGAGCCGCGGCCGACGCCGAGGATGCCGCCGCAGCGCTCCTTCGCGAGGCGCTTCTCGTCCCAGACGGTCACCTTGACGTCGGTGCCGGCGTGCTGGCCGAACGCCTCGACGAGGTCGGCGGGTCGCTTGTCGCCGGGCGGGGTGTTGACCCAGTCGCGTGCGGCGTTGACCGCTTCGGCGACGGTGGCGGCGCGCTCGACGGCCCGGGTCGCCGTGGTCTGGCGCGCGAAGGGGCTGAGGATCACCGCGGACGTCAGCTCGGGACCGGTGCTGTCCTTCTTCTTCTTCTTGGTCTTGTACGCCTCGTAGCGGTAGGTGCCGAGCCCGATGCCCTCGGCGACGGCCTCGACCTCGTCGACACCGGCCGGGTGGAGGGCGACGGCGACGCTGGTCGCGTTCTTCGCGGCGCGCACCCCGTTCGCGGCGGCACGGCGGAGGTCCTCGGCGGTGGGCTCCTGCGGCAGGGCGACGGCGACGACGACCGGCGCCTTGGTGAGGCCGTTCGACGGGAACCGCACCGTCTGGCCCTTCTCGCCGGAGAATCCCATCAGGTCCAGGACGTCGGAGAGCTCTCCCTTGTCCTCGTCGCTGCGGATCCCGAGGATCAGGACGTCGGCACTGGCGGTGGTCGGCTTCGATGTGCTGAGGGTGACAGTGGGCATGTCAGCCACTCTAAGGTCGCGCCGCCGGGCGTCGCGAGCCTGCTCTAGGTTGAGGACCATGGATCTGTTGCACTCGCCCCTGCACGACCGTCACGTGGCCCTCGGCGCGAAGCTCGCCGAGTTCGGCGGCTGGGAGATGCCGCTGGAGTACGCCGGCGGCGGTGTGCTGGCCGAGCACAAGGCGGTCCGCGAGGGTGTGGGGCTGTTCGACGTCAGCCACCTGGGCAAGGCGCTCGTGCGCGGCACGGGCGCGGCCGACTTCGTCAACCGGTGCCTGACCAACGACCTGCGCCGCATCCAGCCGGGCCGTGCGCAGTACACGCTGTGCTGCGACGACGACGGTGGCACGGTCGACGACCTCATCGCCTACCTGCGCAGCGACTTCGAGGTCTTCCTCATCCCCAACGCCGCCAACACGGCCGCGGTCGTCTCCCGCCTCCAGGCGGCGGCCCCCGAGGGCCTGGACGTCACCGACCTGCACCGCGACTACGCGATCCTCGCGATCCAGGGGCCGTCCAGCGACGAGGTGCTGCGGGCGCTCGACCTGCCCGTCGACCACGAGTACATGTCGTTCGCGGACGCCAGCGTCGCCGGCCAGGACGTCACCGTGTGCCGCACCGGCTACACGGGGGAGCGGGGCTACGAGCTGGTCGTCCCGGCCGGGTCGGCGGTCGAGGTGTGGGACGCGGTCATGGCCGCGGGCGAGGCCTACGCGATCAGGGCGTGCGGCCTCGGTGCGCGCGACACGCTCCGCACCGAGATGGGCTACCCGCTGCACGGCCACGAGCTGTCGGCCGAGATCAGCCCGGTCATGGCCCGCGCCGGCTGGGCGGTGGGCTGGGACAAGGACGCGTTCTGGGGCAAGGACGCCCTCGAGCGCCAGCGCGCCGAGAAGGTCGTCCGCACGCTGCGCGGCCTGGTCGCGCAGGGACGCGGCATCCCACGACCCGGCATGCGGGTCGCCGACGCGGAGGGGGCCGAGCTCGGTGAGGTCACGTCCGGCACGTTCTCGCCGACCCTGCGCCAGGGCATCGCACTTGCGCTCCTCGACCGCTCGGTCGAGGATGGCGCGACGGTGGTCGTCGATGTGCGCGGCCGCTCCGAGGCGTTCACGGTGACCAAGCCGCCGTTCGTGCAACCGTCGACGAAGGAGTCATGACATGACGTGGACCTGGACGTTCGAGACCTCGACCGGCGACGTGATCGGCCGCTCCGAGGTGTTCGAGAGCCGCGGGGACGCCGAGTCGTGGGTCGGCGAGGAGTTCGGCGACCTGCTCGAGCAGGGCATCGACCAGGTGCGGCTGTTCGACGGCGACGCCGAGGTCTACGGACCGATGTCGCTGCACGCCGAGATCAACTGATCCCGGCAGGCCCTCAGCGGTAGTTGGTGCCCAGCTTCTCGCCGCGCGCGACCTGCGGCTTGGGCAGCCGGAAGCGACGCAGCTGCGTGCTGCGCAGCACCGCGTAGAGCACCGAGCCCTTGACGGCGTCCGGGCCGAAGCGGGCCTTGAGCTCCCTGCGGAGACCACGGACCATGAGGAACTCGTCCAGGACGGTGGTCAGGATGACCACCGGGTAGATGACCACGGTGAGGAACGCCGAGACCGAGCTGCTCATGCTGCCGGCGACCGCGAAGAGGATCAGCAGGACGATGAGGAACGGCAGCAGGAACTCCGCGACGTTGTAGCGCCGGTCGACGTAGTCGCGGCAGAAGCGCCGGACGGGGCCCTGCTCGCGGGCGGGCAGGTAGCGCTCGTCACCGCTCTTGAGCGCCGCGCGCTGCTTGAGGCGGATCTCCTCGCGTGCTGCTGCGTCGCGCTTGCGCTGCTCCTTGCGAGACATCGGCGTCTTCATCTGCTTCTTGCGGGCGGCCTCGGCCTCCCTGCGCGTGGGGGTTGCGCGGCCCTTGCCTGGTTCTGTCTCGTCTACCACGGGCGCAACCCTACCCGTAGGCTTGTGAGCATGAGCATTGGTCAACGCGTCGCCCGGTGGTGGAGCTCGCGGCGTGCGGGCGGCGAGGACGCCGAGTCGTTGAAGGACAGGCTGGACGAGACCTACCGCAACCAGACCGCCCTGCTGCGGCAGGTGCGCCGCGGTGTCGCGGACGTCGCGACGAGCCGCAAGCGCGTCGAGCTGCAGCTCACGTCGATCGCGCAGCAGGCCGCCCAGCTCGACGACCAGGCGCGCCAGGCGGTGGACCGGGGCGATGACGACGCCGCCCGCGGTTTCCTGACCCGCAAGGTGATGCTGGAGAAGACCGCCGCCGACCTGCAGGAGCGCCACGACGCCCTCAAGGCCGAGGAGGACAAGCTCGAGGTCTCCGCGATGAAGATCGAGCAGGAGGTCGAGGGCTTCCGGGTCCGCAAGGACACGCTGGCCGCCCGCCACACCGCCGCGGCCGCCCGCGCCGAGATCAACAGCGCCACGAGCGGCATCGGCTCCGCGGTGAGCGACGTGAGCCAGGCCATGGAGTCGGCCGAGCGACGCACCCGCGAGCTCGAGGCCCAGTCGGACGCCGTCGACGAGCTCGTCGCGGAGGGCATCGTGACCAAGCCGGGGGAGTCGCCCGACGACGCCCTGCGACGTCAGTTCGACGCCGCGCTCGACGGCCCCGAGGTCGACCGTCAGCTCGACGAGATCTCGCACCGGAAGGACGACAGTGGCACGCACTAGATTCCGCAGCGACCGAGGACTGACGCTGCGTATGGGGGGCGTCAGCCTGGGTCTCGGCGCGCTCTACATCCTGTTCGCGGCCGTCCTGTACTCGCTCACCGACCTCGGCGCGTTCGCGCTCGTGATCGTCCTGGCGATCGCGTGGGGCCAGTGGTACTTCTCGGACTCGCTGGCGCTGAAGTCGATGAACGCCCACGTGGTCGACGCTCGTCAGGCGCCCGAGCTGCACGCCATGATCGATCGTCTGTGCGCCCTCGCGGACATGCCCAAGCCGCGCGTCGCGGTCGCCGTCACCGACATGCCCAACGCGTTCGCGACCGGGCGTTCACCCAACCACTCCTCGGTCTGCGTCACGACCGGCATCATGCAGCGCCTCGACGCCGACGAGCTCGAGGGCGTGCTCGCGCACGAGCTGTCCCACGTCGCGAACCGCGACGTCACCGTCATGACCGTCGCGTCGTCGATCGGCCTGCTCGCCGGGTTCATCACCCGGTGGGGCATGTACGCCGGCAACATGTTCGGCAGCCGCGACAACAAGAACAGCGGCGTGGTCTTCCTGGTCGTCTTCCTGGTCAGCATGCTCGTGTACGCGGTCAGCTTCGTGCTGACCCGCTCGCTGTCGCGCTACCGCGAGCTGAGCGCGGACCGCAGCGGGGCGTACATGACCGGACGCCCGTCCAAGCTGTCGTCGGCGCTGGTCAAGATCTCCGGTGAGATGGCCAGGATCCCCAACCGCGACCTGCGCCAGGACCAGGCGATCAGCGCCTTCTTCTTCGCTCCGGCGATCAACCGCCAGTCCGCCGCGGCGCTGTTCTCGACGCACCCGCCCCTGCAGCAGCGCCTGGACCAGCTGGCCCAGGTCAGCGCAGAGCTGTCCGAGCAGGGCTAGTCTCACCGCGTGGGCATCTTCGACTCGATCCTCGGACGCAGCAAGCCGCCGCCGGCAGACCTGGACGTGCTGTTCGCCGTCCCCCAGGCGGTCATCTCCCTGCAGACACAGGGCTTCGCCCCGACCGGATCGGGCTCGGTCTGCTTCCGCGACGTCGAGGGCAACGCTGACGACGTGGTGATGGCCGAGGCCGAGCAGCTCATCTCGTCGAGCCCCGGGTCCACGGTCACCCGTTCGGAGGACCGCTTCGGGTTCCACTGGCTGACCGTCACCCGCGCGGACGCCGACGTCTCGGGCCTGGTGACCGACCTGCACGCGGTCAACTCCTCGCTCGTCGACGCGGGCTTCGGCTCGGCGCTGCTGTGCTCGACGGTCACGTTCACGACCCCCGCCGGCAAGCCGTACGCCCTGGTCTACCTCTACAAGCAGGGCACCTTCTATCCCTTCGCCCCCGAGACCGGCGAGCGCCGGGACAACGCGCTGGAGCTGCAGACGCGTGGCCTGATCGCCGACGACGTGCCGGTCGAGCAGGACCTGACCAAGTGGCTCGCCATCTGGGGAGCGCCCGGTCTGGGCTGAATGGGGGCCGCCGGCCCGGGACGATAGATTGGACGCGTGAGCTTCGACGCACTGACCCGTGACCAGATCCAGGCCCTCCTCGACGAGCAGACCGCGGCGTACCGCGCGCTCCAGGACAGCGGGCTGAAGCTCGACCTGACGCGAGGCAAGCCCTCGCCGGCCCAGCTCGACCTGTCCAACGAGCTCCTGACGCTGCCCGGCGACGACTACACGGACGCCCAGGGCACCGACACGCGCAACTACGGCGGGCTGAACGGCCTGCTCGAGCTGCGGGAGATCTTCGCGCCCATCATGCAGGTGCCGGTCGAGCAGGTCGTCGCGGGCGACAACGCGAGCCTCGCGATGATGCACGACAACCTCGTCTTCGCGCTCTTCCACGGCGTCCCGGGCTCCGAGCAGCCGTGGGGCGTGGAGGAGTCGGTCAAGTTCGTGTGCCCCGTGCCCGGCTACGACCGTCACTTCGCCCTGCTCGAGGAGTACGGCATCGAGATGGTCCCGGTCGCGCTCAACGAGGACGGCCCCGACATGGACGCCGTGCGCGAGGCGGTCAAGGACCCGGCCGTCAAGGGCATGTGGCTCGTCCCGACGTACGGCAACCCGACCGGCGCGGTCGTCAGCGAGGCGGTCGCGGCCGAGCTCGCGGCGCTGGACACCGCAGCCCCCGACTTCCGCATCTTCTGGGACAACGCGTACGCGGTGCACCACCTCACCGAGGAGCAGACCAAGACCGCCGACATCCTCGGCCTCTGCGTCGCCTCCGGCCACCCTGACCGGGCGGTGATCTTCGCCTCGACGTCCAAGATCACCTTCGCCGGCGCGGGCGTGTCGTTCATGGGCAGCTCCGCGGACAACATCCGCTGGTACCTCAGCCACCTCGGCAAGCGCACGATCGGCCCGGACAAGGTCAACCAGCTCCGGCACGCCCGCTACCTCGGCAGCACCGCCGGCGTCCACGCGCTGATGGATCGCCACCGGGAGATCCTGGCGCCGAAGTTCGAGGCCGTCGTCCGGATCCTGCGCGAGCGGCTCGGTGAGTACGGCGTCGCGTCGTGGACCGAGCCCAAGGGCGGCTACTTCGTGAGCCTCGACGTCGTCGACGGGACGGCCAGCCGCGTGATCGAGCTGACCCGCGAGGCCGGGGTCGCGATGACGCCGGCCGGCGCCGCGTTCCCGTACGGGGACGACCCCCGCGACCGCAACATCCGCATCGCGCCGTCGTACCCGTCGCCCGAGGAGCTCACCATCGCGATCGACGTGCTGGCGACGAGCGTGCTGATCGCCGCCGCCGAGCAGGCGCTCGGCTGACCCGTGAGGGTGCTCGTGGCGCCGGACGCGTTCGGCGGCACGTTGTCGGCCCCCGAGGCCGCGCGCGCGATCATCGAGGGCTGGCACCGCCACGCACCTGACGACGTCCTGACGGCGGCCGCGATGTCCGACGGCGGTCCCGGCTTCGTCGACGTCCTGCAGGCCGCGCTCGGCGGCGAGCTCTCCGTGGTGACCGTGCGTGGACCCCTCGGGGTCGAGGTGCCGGTGACGGTGCTGCACGTGGACGGCACGGCGTACGTCGAGAGCGCCCAGGCGTGCGGACTGCACCTCGTCGACCCGCTGGACCCCCTGCACGCGTCCACGTACGGCGTCGGCCAAGCCGTCGCCGCCGCGATCGACGCGGGAGCCCGGCGGATCGTGATCGGCCTGGGGGGCAGCGCCACCAACGACGGGGGAGCGGGCCTCCTGGCCGCGCTGGGAGCCACCGCGGACGTCGCCCTGGACGCGGGTCCGGAGGCGCTCACCGGCGTCACGGACGTCGACGTCACGGCGGCGCGGCGGCGTGTCCACGGCGTCGAGCTGGTCATTGCCTCGGACGTCGACCTCGCCCTGCTCGGCATGTTCGGCGCCACCAAGACCTTCGGGCCGCAGAAGGGGCTGACCGAGGAGCAGATCCTGCTCGTGGACGGCATCCTCGACCGGTTCGTCGAGGCGGCGTGCGGGTCCAGCCCGGCCGAGCGACGGGTCGCGGACGCGAAGGGCGCCGGCGCCGCCGGTGGCCTCGGCTTCGCCCTGCTCCTGCTGGGCGGCACGGTCGTGTCCGGCATCGACCTGGTCGCGGACGCGGTCGGGCTGATCCGTCAGGCCGGAGCCCACGACCTGGTCGTGACGGGGGAGGGGACGTACGACTTCTCGTCGCGCGCGGGCAAGGTCGTGTTCGGTGTCGCCTCGGTCGCCCGGGAGGCCGCGCGGCCGTGCATCGTCCTCGCGGGTCAGGTGCAGGTGGGATCACGGGAGATGCGGGCCATGGGCGTCGAGTCGGCGTACTCGGTGGCCGACCGGGTGGGGGTCGAGGCATCCATGACCAGCCCGTACGCGCACCTGGCCGACTTGGCGACGCGCGTCGCGCGGACATGGTCGCCCCGCTCTCAGGCCTGACGGCGTACGATGGAATGGAATCGCCGCCGAGCAGGTTGTCCACGGTGACGAGTCCACCAGACCAGAACCATGGGGAGTACGCATGACTGTCGAGACCGACCAGACCGCCGTCGAGACCGCGACCGGTGTGAGCCTGACCGAAGGCGCGGCGTCCAAGGTCGCCAGCCTGCTCGCCCAAGAGGGTCGTGACGACCTCGCCCTGCGCATCGCCGTGCAGCCCGGCGGCTGCTCGGGACTGCGCTACCAGCTGTTCTTCGACGAGCGCTCGCTCGACGGCGACCAGACGTTCGGCTTCGGCGGCGTCAACGTCGTCGTCGACCGGATGAGCCTGCCGTACCTCGGTGGCGCGACGATCGACTTCGTCGACACCATCGAGAAGCAGGGCTTCACGATCGACAACCCCGCCGCCACCGGCTCGTGCGCGTGCGGCGACTCGTTCCACTGATCGACACCCGGGCCTGACCCGGAGCTCCAGACGACGCCCTCCTGCAGATGCAGGAGGGCGTTGACTATTGTGTGGGGGTGCACCTCGCCATCACCGGATCGATCGCCACCGACCACCTCATGACCTTCCCCGGCAAGTTCGCCGACTCGCTCGTGCCGGACCAGCTGGACAAGATCTCGCTCTCGTTCCTCGTCGATGACCTCGACGTCCGCCGCGGCGGGTGCGCCGCGAACATCTCGTTCGCGCTCGCCCAGCTCGGTCACCGCTCGCTGCTCGTCGGCGCCGTCGGTCGCGACTTCGACATCGAGTACCGCGGCTGGCTCGAGGAGGCCGGCGTCGACACGTCCGGCGTCCACGTGTCCGAGACGCGTCACACCGCCCGCTTCGTCTGCACGACCGACGCCGACCACGCCCAGTTCGCCGCCTTCTACGCCGGCGCGATGTCCGAGGCGCGCGACATCGACCTGTTCTCGCTCGGCAGCGACTTCGACCTCGTCCTGGTGGGCCCGGACGACCCCGACGGCATGCTGCGCCACACGCGCGCGTGCCGCGAGAGGGGCGTCCCGTTCGCCGCCGACGTGTCACAGCAGCTCGCGTGGGCCGACGGGGACGTGATCCGCGATCTCATCGACGGCGCCGCGTACCTGTTCAGCAACGACTACGAGGCCGCTCTCATCGAGCAGAAGACCGGCTGGTCCACCGAGGAGGTCCGCGCCCACATCGGCACGCAGATCATCACGCGCGGCAAGCACGGCGCCTCGGTGTTCCCCCAGGGCGGGGACGTCATCGAGGTCGGCGCGATCGAGGGCGTCGTCGCGGTCGACCCGACCGGCGTCGGCGACAGCTTCCGCGCCGGTTTCCTGGCCGGCGTCGCCGCCGGGCTCGACTTCGAGCGCTCGGCCCAGATCGGCTGCACGATCGCCGCGAGCGTTGTGGAGACCAAGGGCACGCAGGAGTACGTCCTGGAGCGCGAGGGCTTCCTCAAGCGCATCGGCACCGCGTACGGCGAGATCGCCCGCGCCGACATCGACGCAGCACTCTCACTGGCATGACTGCACAAGACAGCAGGTCACCGCAACGCAGGCATACCTCACCGAGGCGGCACCGGGCCGCTGGGTTAGAGTTCTTGGAGTCATCAAGTGACAGTCATGGTTCAGAAAGGCGCCTCGTGGGTCGGATGAAGTGGGCGGTTCTCGTTGTGGCCGCCGTCGTAATGAGCGGCTGCTCCCCGGACAGCAACTCAGATCTCAAGCGCCTGGCGCTCCCGAAGGGCAGCTCTGACCGCACGGACGACATCTGGGAGCTGTGGCTCGGCGCCTGGATCGCCGTCCTCGTGATCTTCCTGGTCGTCTTCGGTCTGATCATGTACTCCGCGGCCCGCTACCGCCGTCGTCACGACGACGAGATCCCGCCGCAGATCCGGTACAACCTGCCGATCGAGGCGCTGTACACGTTCGCGCCGGTCATCATCGTCGCGGTGTTCTTCTTCCACACCGTCACCTCGCAGAACCGGGTGCTCGAGCGGGTCGACAACCCCGATCACACGATCGAGGTCGTCGGCAGCAAGTGGCAGTGGGCGTTCAACTACATGGACGAGCAGGCCGCGGGCAACGAGAACGTCTTCGACTACGGCACGCCGCAGGACCCGGCCGAGCTCTACCTCCCGGTCGACGAGTCCGTCCGCTTCGTGCTCAAGTCGCCCGACGTCGTGCACTCCTTCTGGGTGCCGGAGTTCTACTTCAAGATGGACGTCGTCCCGGGCAAGATCAACAGCTTCGACCTCTCGCCGACTCGCGAGGGCACCTTCACCGGTCGCTGCGCGGAGCTCTGCGGTCTGTACCACTCGCGCATGATCTTCAAGGTGCACGTGGTCTCGCGGGACAAGTACGACCAGCGCATGGCTGAGCTGAAGGCTGACGGACAGGTCGGGGCCCCCGCGGGCTCCAAGGAGGCCAACGAGATCGCCGGTGTCGAGGGCGAGGACAAGACGGGCCGCGTCGACAAGGTTCAGAGCGGCGCAGGCGACTACAAGGACGGAGCTGGCGACTGATGGCCACCGCAACATTCGACGATGCGTCGACAAGGTTGAGGGCAGGGGTGCGTGAGCGCACCCTCGGCCAGAAGATCGTGACGGTGCTGACGACGACCGATCACAAGGTCATCGGCAACATGTACCTGATCACGTCGTTCGCCTTCTTCATCATCGGCGGCATCCTGGCGCTGCTGATCCGCGCCGAGCTCGCCCAGCCGGGCACGCAGCTCGTCGACGACGAGACGTACAACCAGCTGTTCACGATGCACGGCACGATCATGCTGCTGATGTTCGCGACACCGCTGTTCTTCGGCTTCGGCAACGCGATCATGCCCCTGCAGATCGGCGCGCCCGACGTGGCGTTCCCGCGCCTCAACATGTTCAGCTACTGGCTGTACCTGTTCGGCAGCACGATCGTCGTCTCGGGCTTCTTCGTCCCCGGCGGCGCGGCGAGCTTCGGCTGGTTCGCGTACGCCCCACTGAGTGATGCGGTCAACTCACCAGGGGTCGGCGGTGACCTCTGGGTCATGGGCCTGTGGATGTCGGGCCTCGGCACGATCCTCGGTGGTGTCAACTTCATCACCACGATCTTCACGATGCGTGCACCCGGAATGACGATGTTCCGCATGCCGATCTTCGTGTGGAACACGCTGGTCACCAGCATGCTCGTCCTGATCGCGTTCCCGATCTTCGCCGCGGCGCTCCTCGCGCTCGAGGCCGACCGTCGCCTCGGTGCGCACGTGTTCGACCCGGCCAACGGTGGACCGATCCTGTGGCAGCACCTGTTCTGGTTCTTCGGTCACCCCGAGGTCTACATCATCGCGCTGCCGTTCTTCGGCATCGTGACCGAGATCCTGCCCGTGTTCGCCCGCAAGCCGATCTTCGGCTACGTCGGACTGGTCGGCGCGACGCTGATGATCGCGGCCCTCTCGGTCGCCGTCTGGGCGCACCACATGTTCGTGACCGGATCAGTCGACCTCGCGTTCTTCTCCTTCATGACGTTCCTCATCGCGGTGCCAACCGGAGTGAAGTTCTTCAACTGGATCGGCACGCTATGGGGCGGATCTCTGTCCTTCGACACCCCGCTGATCTTCTCGCTGGGCTTCCTCACGACGTTCCTCTTCGGCGGTCTGACCGGCGTCATCCTGGCGTCGCCGACCCTGGACTTCCAGCTGTCCGACAGCTACTTCGTGGTCGCCCACTTCCACTACGTGGTGTTCGGCACCGTCGTGTTCGCGATGTTCGCCGGGTTCTACTACTGGTGGCCCAAGTTCACCGGGCGCATGCTCGACGAGAAACTGGGCAAGATCCACTTCTGGCTGCTGTTCATCGGCTTCCACCTGACGTTCCTGGTGCAGCACTGGCTCGGCGTCGAGGGCTTCCCCCGCCGCTACGCCGACTACGCAGCAGGCGACGGCTTCACGACGCTCAACGAGATCTCCTCGATCGGTGCGTTCCTGCTCGGTGCGTCGACCCTGCCGTTCTTCTTCAACGTGTGGAAGTCGCGCAAGTCGCCGCTCGTGGGTCTGGACGACCCGTGGGGCTGGGGCCGCTCGCTGGAGTGGGCCACGTCCTCCCCGCCGCCGCGTCACAACTTCACCTCCCTGCCGCGCATCCGTTCCGAGAGCCCTGCCTTCGACCTGCACCACCCCGAGGTCGCGGCGCTGGAGCTCGAGGACAACCCGGGGGAGACCTCGGTGTTCGCGGACGCACCCGATGTCAGCGGCAAGAGCGGACAGGCAGACGATCGCCGTACCGGCGACTCGCACGACGAAGAGGGCGGTCACTGATCCATGAAGTCCGAGACTTGGACCATTGTCGCGGTCGGGATCTTCTTCGCGCTGATCTCGCCGGTCTACTGGGTGCTGTCCAAGGACCCGACCGGCACGACCGCTCTGGTCATGACGACCCTGCTGTGCGTCCTGCTGGGGTTCTACCTCGCGGTCGTCGCGCGGCAGATCCCCGATCGTCCCGAGGACCGCAGCGACGGCGAGATCGCCGACGGCGCCGGTGAGCAGGGCTTCTTCCCGCCCTACAGCTGGTGGCCGCTGTTCTGCGCGTCCGCTCTCGCGGTGGTCGTGCTGGGCGTCGTCATCGGCTGGTGGCTGTTCATCATCGGTGCGGTGATCCTCGCGGTCAACGTGTGCGGCTGGGTGTTCGAGTACTACCGCGGCATCCACGCGCACTGAGGTCGTCCTCAGCGCTGGCGGGCACAAGGCTTCGCAGCACCCCGTAAACTGTCCTGGTGAAGGATCGTCGACTAACTGCTGCGCTGGCCTGTGCCGCCGCGCTCATGGCCGTTGCCGGCTGCTCCGCGCAAGGCGTCAAGGACGCCGTCAACGGCGAGGAGACGCCGAAGGCACCGGTGACGCTGTCGCCGAACGTCCAGCAGAAGGCCACCGACGTCAAGGTCAGCACGCGCGTCAAGGTGTCGGCCGAGAACGGCGAGGTGTCGAGCGCCCGTCTGAGTACCGCTGACGGCAAGACCGAGATCAAGGGCCGTACCGGCCGCAACGGGTGGATCGCCAGCGAGCGGCTCGAGCCCGGCACGACGTACCAGCTCAAGGCCACCGGCGCGGGCGCTGACGGCACGTACAAGACCGTGCGCCGGACGTTCACCACACAGCAGCTGAGCCTGGCGCAGCAGACGTACCCGGCCGTCGCGCCACTGCAGGGCGAGACCGTCGGTGTCGGCATGCCCGTCATCGTCACGTTCGACGTGCCGGTCAAGAACCGTTCGCTGTTCGAGAAGCACATGAAGGTGACCACCAGCAAGGACGTCCAGGGCTCCTGGAGCTGGCTGAGCGACCGCGAGGCGCACTACCGGCCCAAGACGTACTGGCCGGCCCACACCACGGTGAAGGTCGACCTGGGCCTCAACAGCCTGCCCGCCGGCAACGGCGTCTACGGCCAGCAGGACCAGAAGGTCGAGTTCACGGTCGGCAAGAAGGTCGTCTCGGTCGTCAACGTGGCCAAGCACCGGCTGAGCTACACGGTGGACGGCCAGGTCGTCCGGAAGATCCCCGTCACCACCGGCGACGAGGGACACCGCACCCGCGAGGGCGTCAAGGTCATCATGGAGAAGTTCTCCTCGGTCGACATGGACGCCGCGACGACCGGCGTCGACTCCGAGGACCCCGGCTACTACAACATCTCGGATGTCCGCTGGGCGATGCGCGTGACGAACTCGGGGGAGTTCCTGCACGCTGCGCCGTGGTCGGTCGGTGCGCAGGGCAACGCCAACGTCAGCCACGGCTGCACGGGCATGAGCACCTCGGACGCGAAGTGGCTCTATGACCGGTCCCGCCGCGGTGACGTCATGAAGTACGTCAACAGTCCCCGCCAGCTCGAGCCCAACAACGGCTGGACCGACTGGAACGTCCCGTGGGACCAGTGGACCAAGGGCTCCGCACTCCCGCAGCCCCCCGCCGCCTGACCCACCGCCCACGAGTCACCCACGGACGCCCACGAGTCACGCACGGACGCCGGCGAGCCACGCACGGACGCCGAGGAGTCACGTACGGACGCCCACGAGTCAGGTACGGACGGATCCGCCCGTCCGGGTATCGCCGGGATGTCGCTGCCGGGACCAGAACGTCGATTGATTGAGCTGCGACTCGGTCCCCGACGGACCGGGCTCAGTGTCCAGCAGGTCGCCAGCCCGGGTGGGATTCTCCGCGCCGCACGGCATTGGGCGGGGGAGTCGAGATGAGCCTCGGGCGCTAGGGCTGCTGGAGGCGCGCTCAGAGACTCCGGCTCCCGATCCTTCGGGTAGGTGCTCTATCTAGGCAGCAGAACCGGATAGGAACCGCGACAGGGCGCGGATGCGATCCATCCACTGCGTGGCGGTGGCGCCGGCCAGCTCGCGGGTGCTCGTACACGACTCCTCAGCGTCCGTGCGCGACTCGTCGGCGTCCGTGCGTGACTCGTCGGCGGCTGTGGGGGAGGGGAGTGCGACGAGGCCCCCACCAGCGGGTGCTGGTGGGGGCCTCGGACGTCGTGCAGGCGATCAGTGGACCCGGGGGACACCCGTCTCCGAGACGCCCTGGAACTCGTCGCCCAGCTCGACGGGGTGACCGTCGTGCTCAGCCAGGTGCTCCTCGGCGTGGTGCACGTCCTCGACCGTCGGCTTGTCGATCATGCCGTTGTAGTAGCGCTTGTGCAGCCAGGCCTGGATCTTGGCCTTGCGGCCGTGCGGCGCAGCGACACCGTTCTTGTCCGTCTCGGCCGGAGCCTCGATGGCGGGACGGCGGTCGCGAGCGGTGAGCGTGTACTGGTCACCGACCGGCAGGGGAGCGTGGCGCTCCGAGAAGCCGCCGTCAGGCGACCGCTCGATGACGCCGGTCTCGTAGCCGTGCAGGATCCGGTTGGCGTCCGCGCGCTGCAGACCGATGCAGATCCGCTTGGTGATCATGAAGGTCACCACCGGCAGCACGAAGAAGCCGATGCGCACGAACCAGGTGATCGCGTTGAGGCTCAGGTGGAACTTCGTCGCGATGATGTCGTTGCCGCCACCGATCCACAGGACGCCGTACGCGGTCATGGCGGCCACGATGAACGACGTGCGGAACGGCGCGTTGCGCGGACGCTCGAGCAGGTGGTGCTCACGCTTGTCACCGGTGATCCACTGCTCGATGAACGGCCACAGGACACCGACGGTGAGGAACAGACCGGGCAGGATCATGCCGGGGATGAACACGTTCCAGCTGAACGTCCAGCCGAAGATGTTCGACTCCCAGTTCGGGAACACGCGGACCGCGCCCTCGACGAAGCCCATGTACCAGTCAGGCTGCGATCCGGCCGTGACCTCGGACGGGTTGTACGGTCCGTAGGCCCAGATCGGGTTGATCTGCAGGACGGCACCCATGACGGCCAGGAAGCCGAAGACGACGAAGAAGAATCCGCCGGCCTTCGCCGCGTAGACCGGGAGCATCGGGTAGCCGACGACGTTCTTCTCGGTGCGTCCGGGGCCGGCCCACTGCGTGTGCTTGTGGTAGATCAGCAGCAGCATGTGTGCGCCGATCAGGCCCAGCAGCAGCGCCGGGATGAGCAGGATGTGCGCCATGTAGAGGCGGGGGATGATGATGTCGCCGGGGAACTCGCCACCGAAGATGAAGAACTCGACGTACGAGCCCACCAGCGGGATCGAGCGGACCAGGCCGTCCACGAAGCGAAGACCCGTGCCCGAGAGCAGGTCATCGGGCAGCGAGTAGCCGGCGAAGCCCTCGATGATGCCCAGCACCAGCAAACCGATGCCGATGAGCCAGTTGATCTCACGCGGCTTGCGGTACGCGCCGGTGAACATGACGCGCAGCATGTGCACGATCATGGCCGCGACGAACAGGGCGGCAGCCCAGTGGTGGATCTGGCGCATCAGCAGGCCGCCACGGATGTCGAACGAGATGTCGAGCGTCGACTTGTACGCGTTGGACATCTCCAGGCCGTTGAACGGCAGGTAGGAGCCCGTGTACTCGACCTCGGTCATGCTCGGCTGGTACCAGAACGTCAGGAAGACGCCGGTCAGCAGCAGGACGACGAAGCTCCAGAGAGCGATCTCGCCGAGCATGAACGACCAGTGCTCGGGGAACACCTTGCGGAGGTTCTTCTTGGCGACGCCGGCCAGGCCGAGGCGGTCATCGAGCCAGCCGACGGGGCCGGCTGCCTTCTTGCCGACGCCAGTCTCCTGGATCGGCGTGTACTCCTGCTCGGTGGTGCTCATGACTTATCATCCAACTTCTTCTGGTCCCGCGCGAACTCAGGGAAGCTCGGGCCGACGATCTCCGGGAAGTCGCTCATGGCGATGATGTAGCCCTCGTCGTCCAGTCCGAGCGGGAGCTGGGGCAGGGGACGGTGGGCCGGGCCGAAGATGACCTTGCCGTTGTCGGCCAGGTCGAACGTCGACTGGTGGCAGGGGCAGAGCAGGTGGTGCGTCTGCTGCTCCCACAGGCTGATCGGGCAACCCACGTGGGTGCAGATCTTGGAGTAGCACAGGATGCCGTCAATGCCCCAGTTCTCGCGACCCTTCGAGGGCGTGATGTCCTCGGGACGCATGCGGACCACGATGATGGCCGCCTTGGACTTGACCTGCAGCAGCTCGGTGCCGTGCAGCACGGGGTGACCCTCGTCGTCCACTTCGTACACGATCGCGGGCTCGCCGTTGACGAGCTGGCCGACCTCGAGGTCGCCCGGCTTCATCGGCGTGCCGGTGACGTCGTTGACCAGGCGCATGCCCTTCTTCCAGACCGTGGTGCTCTGGCCGAAGGGGAGCGGACCGAGGTCGCGCAGGAGGAACAGCGTGGGCAGTCCCAGGGCGCCCATGGCGCCGAGGAGGCTGTTGCGGATCATCGGGCGACGGCCGAAGCCGGACTCGTTGATGCCGTCGTTGATGTCCTTCATCACCGCGACGCGGTCCTCTTCCGAGGACGCCGACGGGTGACGCATCTCGACCATCTCCTGGTCGCCCATGAGCTTCTTGGCCCACTGGATGATGCCGACGCCCATGAGCAGCAGCGCGCCGCCGAGGGTCATGCCGAAGGTGAAGTTCTGTGCGGACCACCCGAGGAACGTCTGGTCGTCGTCGATCAGGACGTAGCCGAAGCAGAACCCGACCAGCAGCAGTGCCGCCACGATGAACATGCCGGAGATCTGACGCTCCGTGCGGCGGGCCTGTGACTCGTCGACGTCCTGGGGACGGTAGAGGTGCTCGGGCAGACCCGGGTCCTTGATCGGCTCGGTGTCCGGCTGGGGCTCCAGCGCGTCGCTCATGACTTCTTCACCCTTGCTCCGTGCGCGCCGATCCAGATGGCGGCGATGACCAGACCACCGATGCCGATGACCCAGATGAACAATCCGTCGACGACGGGGCCGAGGCCGCCACCGCCGAGACCGCCGTAGTTGGGCTGGTCCTGGACCTTCTTGACGTACGCGATGATGTTGCGCTTGTCCTCAGGCGTGATGACGTCGTCGGAGAACAGCGGCATCTGCTGCGGGCCGGTGATCATGGCCTCGGCGATGTGCTTGGCGCTGACGTCCTTCAGCGAGGGGGCGTACCGGCCGTCGGGCAGGGCACCGCCGGCGCCGACGGAGTTGTGGCATGCCGTGCAGTTGGAGCGGAACAGCTCTCCACCCTCACGGATGTCCTCGACGCTGGCCTTCTTGACGTCGGTGTACTCCTTGCCGGGGATCGCCGGGCCGGGGCCGAGCGATGCGACGTACGCGGCGAGCTGACGAGTCTCCTCGGCGCTGTACTCCGGCTTCTTGCGCGGAGCCTGGGGGGCGGACTGCGCCAGCGGCATGCGACCCGTGCCGACCTGGAAGTCGACCGAGGCAGCGCCGACACCGATCAGCGACGGGCCGTAGTTGCCGCCCCGCTTCGTCTCGATGCCCGTGGCGTTCTTGCCGTGGCAGCTTGCGCATCCGATGAGGAACAGCTCACGGCCGGCCTCGACGTCGTTGGCCGTGGTCGTCTCCGCCGTGGCAGCCTTCGGCGCCACCGCCGCGTAGACGCCTCCAACCGAGAGGAGGGCCATCAGGAGCACGACGAAACCGGCGAGTGGATGCCGGCGTCTCGTGGACAATTTCCGCACCGAGAACCTCATTCCTAAAAGTGGTGCCAGCGTACCTAGCGGTACGCCGTCTAAATGAACGGAGGCAAGCCTTATTTGATGAGGTAGATCGTGGCGAAGAGCCCGACCCACACGATGTCCACGAAGTGCCAGTAGTAGGACACGACGATTGCGGAAATCGCCTGCTCATGCGTGAACTTGCGTGCCGCGAAGGTGCGGCCGATGACGAGCAGGAAGGCGATGAGACCACCGATGACGTGGAGGCCGTGGAAGCCGGTAGCCAGGTAGAACAGGCTGCCGTAGGGAGAGCTGGAGATCGTGACGTTCTCGCGGACGAGCTCGGCGTACTCGAGTGCCTGTCCGCCGATGAAGATCGCGCCCATGATGTAGGTCAGGACGAACCACTCGCGCATGCCCCACTTGCCGACCTGCAGCAGCGAGCCGGTGCGTCCGGCCTTGCCGCGCTCGGCGGCGAAGACACCGAACTGGCACGTCACCGAGGACAACACCAGGATCGTCGTGTTGGCCGTGGCGAACGGGACGTTCAGCAGCTCGGTCGACTGGTCCCACAGCTGCGGGGAGATGTTGCGGATCGTGAAGTACGCCGCGAACAGTCCCGCGAAGAACATGAGCTCGCTGGCCAGCCAGACGATGGTCCCGACCGTCACCATGGAGGGTCGGCCTTCTTGGCCGTGAAGTCGGGATGCAGGAATCACTGATGTAGTCGCCACGCCCTCATTATGTACGATCGACTCGTGAGCGAGCACAAGCCCCTACGTGTCCTGGTCTACAGCGACGATCGAGACGTCCGGGCCGCGGTGCTGTCCGCGCTCGGGTCCCGGCCTCATCCGGATCTTCCGCCCTTCGAGTACGTCGAGTGCGCGACCGAGCCGGTCGTCTTCCAGCACCTCGATGCGGGGGGCATCGACCTGGTCATCCTCGACGGCGAGGCGACCCCGGCCGGCGGCCTGGGCATCGCGCGGCAGATGAAGGACGAGATCTTCCAGGCCCCGCCGGTGCTGGTGCTGACCGGACGCCCGCAGGACGCGTGGCTCGCCACCTGGTCCCGTGCCGAGGCAGTGCTCGCCCACCCGATCGAGCCGATCCGTCTGGCCGAGGTCGTCATCGACCTCGCTCGCGGCGTCCTGCAGCCCGGCTGAGGGCGGCGCCATGACGCACACCTGGCCCGAGGTCCTCACCGGACTCGTGGCGAGGAGGGATCTCGACGTCTCCTCCACGTCGTGGGCGATGGACGAGATCCTCAGCGGCAACGCGACCGCCGCCCAGATCGCCGGTTTCGCGATGGCGCTGCGCAGCAAGGGCGAGACCCTCGCCGAGCTGCAGGGCCTGGTCGACTCGATGCTCCAGCACGCCACGCTCCTGTCGGTTCCCGGACGCGTGGTCGACATCGTCGGCACGGGCGGCGACATGGCCAAGACGGTGAACATCTCGAGCATGGCCGCGGTCGTGACGGCGGGCGCCGGCATCGGCGTCGTCAAGCACGGCAACCGCGCGGCGTCGAGCGCCAGCGGCACCGCGGACGTCTTCGAGGTGCTCGGCGTCAGGCTGGACGTGCCGGCGAGCCGCATCGTGGAGGTGCTGGAGCGCACCGGCATCACGTTCTGCTTCGCGCCGGTGTTTCACCCGTCCTTCCGGCACACCGCACCGGTACGTCGTGAGCTCGGCGTGCCCACGACGTTCAACTTCCTCGGCCCGCTGGTCAACCCGGCACAGCCGGCGGCCTCGGCGATCGGCTGCGCGGACGTCCGCATGGCGCCGTTGATGGCCGGGATCTTTGCCGAGCGCGGTGCGGACGCGTTCGTCTTCCGCGGCGACGACGGACTCGACGAGATCACGACGACCACGACCACGCGGGTGTGGGAGGTCTTCGGCGGGACCGTCACCGAGGGGCTGCTCGACCCGCGTGAGCTGGGGATGAGCCTGTCGTCGGCCGACGCGCTGCGCGGTGGCGAGCCGGTCTACAACGCCGACGTGTTCCGTCGGGTGGTCGGCGGGGAGGTGTCGCCGGTCCGTGACGCGGTGCTGCTCAACGCCGGCGCAGCCATCGCTGCGCACACGGGAACGGCCGGCGCGCTGGTCGACCGGATCGCGGCGGGCATCGCGCGGGCGCGGGAGTCGATCGACTCCGGCGCGGCCGCGCGGACGCTCGAGCAGTGGTCGGTCGTCACCCAGGAGCTCGCGCCCCCTCGCTGACCGCGCGGGAGGCGCGCGTCAGCGGACGGGAGGCGCGCGTCAGCGGACGGGGTCACAGACCGATGCTGAAGGCGTCCTCGAGGTCGTGCTGGCTGTACGCGCGGTACGCGATCTGCGTCTGGGTCGAGACCACGCCGTCGACCTTGTTGAGCCGGTCGGCCACGACCGCGGCGACGTCGTCGATCTGGCGGACGCGGACCATCGCGACGAGGTCGAGCTCGCCGGTGACGGAGTAGACCTCGCTGACGCCGTCGATGTCGGCGATCTGCTCGGCGATGTCGCTGAGCCGCGAGACCTCGGCCTGGATGAAGACGATGGCGGTGATCATGGGCTCAGCGTATGCCCCGCCGGTCGGCGTCGTCGCCCACGTCAGCCGGGCTGCTGGAGCTGCTGCCACGACGCATTGGCCTCCTCGAACGGTGTCAGGTGGCGCGCTGCGCTCTCGCGTGGCGCCTGCCAGGCCCCCCGGACCATGCGCAGGCCCGGCGAGTCGAGCCAGCGCCGCACGGTCTCGGTCTCCTCGACCGTGGCGACCGGGGCGGGGCCGAAGCCCGCGACGACGGTCTCGGCAGTGGCCAGCAGCGCGTCGGTCCACCCGACCGGGCGGACGCCGCGGGGGAGGATGCCGGCGCCGGCCAGTCGTCCGTGCCGGATGACGTGCACCTCCCATCCCTGCGGGTGCGGCCCGGCCGCCACGATCTCGGGGATCGAGGTGAGCTCGCGCAGCTGTTGGGTGCGCACGACGGCGCGCAGGAACGCGGCCAGCCGGTCGCGCCAGACCGCGGCGTCCTCGAACCGCTCCGTGCGGGCGAGGTCGAGCATCCGGGTGCGGACGGCCGAGACGAGGTCCTCGGGGTCGCCGGTCATCGCGAGACGGACGCGCTGGACCTCCGCGGCGTACTCGTCCGGATCGGCCGAGCCGTCGCAGGGGGAGAGGCAGTGACCCATCTCGGCGAGCGCGCACGGGGAGGTGCGGGACCTCACCGCGAGTCGGGGCGTGCACTGCCGGATGCGGAACGAGTCGTGCAGCGCGGTCAGCGCGCTGTCGGCGGCGGCGCGGCTGCGGAACGGGCCGATGTAGTCGGCGTCGTCGTCGAGGACGGCCCGGACGATCGAGAGCCGGGGCCAGGGCTCACGGGTCAGCTTGAGCCAGCTGAGCCGGTCGGGGAACTTCGAGCGCCGGTTGTAGGGCGGGCGGTGCTTGCCGATGAGCCGCAGCTCACGGACCTGCGCCTCCAGGGCGGTCGCGCACACGATGCCCTCGATCCGCTGGGCGAGCATGACCATCTCGCCCATCCGGGTGCGGGTCTCGGCCTTGGTGAAGTAGGAGCGGGTGCGGGTGCGCAGGTTGCGGGACGTGCCGACGTAGAGGATGTCGTCGTTGGCGTCGCGGAACAGGTAGACGCCCGGCGCCTCGGGCATGTGGTCGGCGAGGTGGCGCTTGCGGCGCTGCTCGGGCTTGACCTTCGAGGTGTAGGTCGACACCTCCTCCAGGGTCGTGACGCCCAGCGGGCCGAGGCGCTCGAACAGCGCGTGCATGACGTCGACCGTCGCGCGGGCGTCGGACAGGGCGCGGTGGTTGGGGGTCGTCGACGCCGAGAACGCCGCCGCCAGCGTCGACAGCTTGCAGTTGGGCACCTCCTCGCGGCTGAGGACGCGTCGGGCCAGCGTCGCGGTGTCGAGCGTCTCGAAGCCGGGCCAGGGGATCGCGAGGCTTGCGCTGAAGTGCTTGAGGAAGCCGACGTCGAAGGGAGCGTTGTGCGCGACCAGCACCGTGCCGCGGGCGAACTCGAGGAAGCTGGGCAGCACCTCGGCGATGCGCGGCGCGTCGATCACCATCTGGTTGGTGATGCCGGTGAGCACGGTGATGTAGGCCGGGATGACCTCGTCGGGGTTGACCAGGCTCTGGAACTCCCCGAGCACCTCGCCGCCGCGCACCTTGACGGCGCCCACCTCGGTGATCTTGGACCCCTTGGCGGCCGAGCCGCCCGTCGTCTCGAGGTCGACGACACAGAAGGTGACATCTGCCAGATGGCGGCCCAGCTCGTCGAACGTTCCCTGCACTGCTTCCACGTCGCACAGGCTAGGTGGGGCCACCGACAAAGTGGCGCAGGCGCTGCCGTCTGCGGCGTTTCTGTCAGCGGCTGCTCCTACCGTCGTCGATGTGCCCCACACCAGGGGCCCGCCACTCGCTCAGGAGGTACCGGAATGCACGAGTCACACCCCGCCGACTCGGTGGTCGTCGACTGCGACCGCTGTCTCGTCCGCAGCCCCAGTGCCTGCGGCGACTGCGTGGTCACCTTCCTGCTCGGCGCGCCACCGGCCGGCATCGAGATCGACGCCGAGGAGATGTCGGCGCTCGCCGTCCTGTCGGACGCCGGGCTCACCCCGCCCCTGCGGCTGGTGACCCCGTTGGCGGGTCCGGAGACCCAGGCAGTGTGACCCGGGCCGACATGCCCCGAGTGAGTTGAATTGGCCCATGGGTGCACCTAGAGTGAACAGCTGTGCGTCCGGTGAACGCCGTCCCTCCAGGACGGTGTCGGGCGCGCCGTCGAGTCGTCGCAGCCATGGGGAAGATGTCTGAGGCGAACCGGGGAACCACGTAGGTGGGGTGAATCGGTCCGTGCGTGCACGGATCCGTAGGGCAATCCGCGGCCCGAACCCGTCAGCTCACCCGGTAGACGTCGAGGATGTAGGAGTTCTGCGTGCGCATGCACCCCCCTGTCGACCAGCGTCGTTCGTCACGCCGCCGCGGCATCGCCGTCGTGGCCGCCCTGACCGTCTCGGGGGCGCTGTTCGCGTTCCCGTCGGCCCAGGCCGATCCGGCGGTGACCCCCAAGGACGTCGAGAAGGCCTTCCACGAGGTCGAGGTCGTCAACGAGCAGGTCAATGCCCTCGGTGAGCAGACCAAGAAGACCCAGGCCGAGATCGACGACCTGACCGCAGACATCCGGCGCCAGGTCAGGACGTACGAGCGCCAGAAGCAGGCGCTGGGTGACGCGATCGTCCAGCAGCAGATCGACGCCCCGCTGGGCCCGACCGCGAGCCTGCTCGGCAGCGACAACCCCGACCAGTTCCTCGAGGGCCTCGGCGCCGTCCAGGCGCTCAACAGCACGCGGGCCGACGAGCTCGCGACGTTCGGTCGCACGAGCAAGCAGCTCAAGAACCGTCGTGCCCAGCTGCAGGACCGTCGCCAGACGCTGGAGGCGGCCCAGAAGGACGCTGCCGCCAAGCGCGCCACGATCCGCAAGAAGTACCAGGCCGCCAAGGCCGAGCTCGACCGCCTCTCGGCGGCCCAGAAGAAGACGGTCAACAAGAGCAACACGGACGTTGACGTCAAGATCAAGGCCTCCGGCAAGGGCAAGCAGGCGCTGGCCTTCGCGATGGCCCAGATCGGCGAGCCGTACGTCTACGGCGGCACGGGTCCCAGCAGCTGGGACTGCTCGGGCCTGGTCATGAAGTCGTGGGCTGCCGCCGGGGTCTCGATCCCGCGGGTGGTCGGACCGCAGATCGCGTCCGGCCAGGCCGTGCCGATGGACCAGCTCCAGCCCGGTGACATCGTCGCCTACGGCGACATGTCCCACGACGGTCTCTACCTCGGTGGCGGTCGCGTGGTGCACGCACCGCGTCCGGGCAAGACGGTCGAGATCACGTCGCTGAGCGGGTTCACCCGCGCCGCCCGGGTCGGCTGACACCCGCTTGGCCGAGCGCAGCCTGCGGCCGTCGCCCAACGTGGCGGCCGTGCTGGTGCTGGCGCTTCTGGTCGGGGCGCTGCTGGTCTGGCAGCGCCCGTGGAACGATGCGGACGAGGGTCCGACGACCGCCGCGATCCCGTCCGACGCCCCGTCGCGGCTGACCGCTGCGCTGCGCGACCTGTCCTCGGCCTCCTCCGAGGACGAGTTCGTCGCGGCCTCCGGTGACCTGCCGGACGGCCGGGCGTTCGGGCGGCGCACGTGGGCCTCCCTGCGGGCCCTCGGCGCCCGTGACGTGTCGCTGCGCTACATCAGCGGCGGCGACGTGGCCGACCGGGCCGACGGTTCCGCCCGCATGGTCGCGGAGGTCTCGTGGCGCTCGGCCCGGACGTCGGGACTGGGCGCGGGCACCGTCCATCGGGCGTCCGTGGCGTTCCGGGTGCGCGCCCAGGACGACGGGAGCCTCTCGATCGTCGGGGCGGAGCGGCGCACCACGGCGCTGCCCATCTGGCTGGCCGGGAAGGTCGCGGTGGAGCGTACGCGCGGCAGCATCGTCCTGACGGTCGACGGGGGACAGGATCGTCTGCCCGTGGAGACGATGGCCGCGAGAGCACGGTCGGCGGTGGAGCGGACCGTCCCCGACGTGCGAGGTGACGTCGTCATCGTCTCGCCCCGCACGCAGGAGCAGATGGCGTCGGTCGTGGGGCAGGACGTCTCCGACGTGCGGCAGATCGCCGCCGTCACCACGAGCCTGGACCGCGGGACGGGGTCATCCGGCAGTCCGGTGATCGTGCTGAACCCGGCCGTGTTCGCGACGATGGACCGGCGTGCGGCCCAGGTCGTGCTGAGCCACGAGGCGACCCACCAGCTGACCGGTGCCGTCGGCACCGCGGCAGAGAGCTGGGTCGTCGAGGGCTTCGCCGACTACGCCGCCCTGCGCGGCGACACCGCTCCGCTGGCGGTCAGCGCCGGCCAGATCCTGGCCCAGGTCAGGGCCGGCGCGACGCCGAGGACGCTGCCGACCCCGGCCGACTTCGACGGGAGCGGCCATGGGCTGGGCGCGGTCTACGAGTCGGCGTGGATGGTGTTCCGGCTGCTCGACGAGGACCACGGACGCGCCGCCGTGGTCCGGTTCTACGAGTCGGTCCTCGACGGCACGCCGCTGGCCACCGCGCTGCGGGGCTCCTTCGGGCTGGACGAGAAGGAGCTCACCGCGCGGTGGCGGGACTACCTGACGAAGAGTGCCTCGACCGTGTCGTGAAAGTCGCGCAGGACGACGCTGCGCTTGACCTTGAACGACGGCGTCAGGTAGCCGTTGTCCTCGGTCCAGTCCTCGGGCAGGATCTGGAACTTGCGGATCGACTCGGCCTTCGAGACCTGCGTGTTGGCGTCGTCGATGGCCTTCTGCACCTCGCCGAGCAACTCCGGGTCGTCCAGCTTCCCGGTCCACGTCTCGGTGTCGATCGTGATGAGCGCAGCGACGAACGGCTTGCCGTCGCCGACCACCAGGCACTGGCTCACGAGCGCGTGCGCACGCACGCGGTCCTCGAGCGCGGCCGGGGCGACGTTCTTGCCGCCGGCGGTGACGATGATCTCCTTCTTGCGGCCGGTGATGCGGATGTAGCCGTCCTCGTCGATCTCGCCGAGGTCACCGGTCGCGAACCAGCCGTCGGCGTCGAGCGCCTCCGCCGTGGCCTCCTCGTTGTGCCAGTACTTCCGGAACACCTGCGGCCCGCGGAAGCTGAGCTCGCCGTCGGTCTCGACCCGGACCTCGGTGCCCTCGAACGGCTTGCCGACCGTGCCGAGTCGCAGGTCGGTGGGACGGTTGGCGCACAGGGCGCCGGTCGTCTCGGTCAGGCCGTAGCCCTCGATGATCGTGACGCCGATGCCGCGATAGAAGTGGGCCAGGCGCTCCCCGAGGGGCGCACCGCCGGAGATCGCGAACTCCGTACGCCCACCGAGCGCAGCGCGCAGCTTGCCGTAGACGAGGCGGTCGAAGAGCGCGTGGCGGGCGCGCAGCGCGATGCCGGGCTTGCCGGAGTCGAGGGCGCGGCTGTAGCTGATCGCGGTCTGCGCGGCACGGTCGAAGATCTTGCCCTTGCCGTCGGCGTACGCCTTGCCGCTGGCGGTGTTGAAGACCTTCTCGAACACGCGCGGGACGCCGAGCACGAACGTGGGCTGGAACGTGCCGAGGTGCGTCACCAGGTCCTTGACGTCCGCGGTGTGGCCCAGCTTGGCGCCGACGCGGATCGCACCGACCTGGATGATGCGGGCGAACACGTGCGCGAGCGGCAGGAACAGCAGCGTCGAGCTGCCGGGCACGAAGACCTCAGGCAGCTCGGTGAGGCAGGCGTTGAGCTCGTAGCGGAAGTTGCCGTGGGTCAGCTCGCAGCCCTTGGGGCGGCCGGTCGTGCCCGAGGTGTAGATCAAGGTCGCGAGGCTGTCGCTGGTCAGGGTCGCGCGGCGCTCCTCGAGCGCTTGGTCGGTGACGTCGGCGCCGAGCGCACGGATCTCGTCGAGTCCGCTGCCGTCGATCGTCCAGACCTGCTCCAGGTCGGGGGCGTCCTCGCTCGCCTCCTTGACGCGCGCGGCGTGGGCCTGGCTCTCGACGACTGCGGCGACGGCGCCGGAGTCGGACAGGATCCATGCGACCTGGCTGGTGGAGGAGGTCTCGTAGATCGGCACGGTCACCGCGCCGGCCCACCAGATGGCGTAGTCGGTGACGGTCCACTCGTACCGGGTCTTCGACAGCAGCGCCACGCGGTCGCCGGGGGAGACGCCGGCACCGATCAGGCCCTTGGCCACCGTCACCACGTCGCGGTGGAACTCTGCGAGGGTGATGTCGGTCCAGGTCTCGCCGTCCATGCGGGCGAGCGCGACGTCGTCGGCGTGCTGCGGAAGGCGGTCGAGGATGTCATCGGTGAGGTTGCCCAGATCGGGCATTCGAGGCTGCGTCACGTACGGCAGGCTACTCTCACGACCTTGGCCGAACCCAACGGGCCGCAGCCTGCGGGCCACGGCTCCCGACGCGGGTGCCTGCCGCACGAAGCACTAGCATGGACGCACACGACCAGCGGGACGAGGAGGGGCTGATGGCGCGGACCACGAGTGACATCGTCATCGACGCCACACCCGACAGCATCATGGGTGTCATCGCCGACTTCGGGTCGTACCCCGTGTGGGCGACCGGCGTGAAGACCGCCGACGTCGTGGTCGAGGGTGAGCCCGGTCGGCCCAAGCAGGTGCACTTCGTGCTGGACGCCACGCCGATCCGCGACGAGTACGACCTGGGCTACGTCTGGGACGGCGATCGTGCCGTGTCGTGGAGCCTCGTGGAGCCCGGCAAGATGCTGACCTCGATGGACGGCGCGTACCTCCTCGACCCGGTCGGCGACGCGCAGACGCGGGTGACCTACCAGCTGGCGGTGGACGTGTCCGTCCCGCTGCTGGGCATGCTCAAGCGCAAGGCCGAGAAGGTCATCATCGACACCGCCCTCAAGGGGTTGAAGAAACAGGTCGAGACGCAGTGACCGGACCAGGCCCAGCCGTGGACCTCGACTCGGAGGACACCGAGCCGGTCGGCTCGATCGCCCAGGAGGCGTTCAAGCTCTTCCGCGCCGTGACGGGTGCCTCCGACGAGACCGGCACGTCAGAACCCACCGGGCACGACCACACCGGGCACGACCACACCGGCTCCTTGCCGTGGTGCCCGGTCTGCCACGTCGTCGGACTCGCGCGTGACCACCCGGAGGCAGTTGCCTCGGTGACCCAGTCGGCGGCCGCCCTCGCCCGGTCGCTCCGCGACCTGGTCGACACCGCCCTCGCCCCTCAGGAGAAGCAGTGACCCTCGCCATCGGCGTCGACATCGGCGGCACCAAGATCGCCGCAGGTCTCGTCTCGGACTCCGGCACGATCCTGGAGTCCGTCGCGGAACCGACCCCCGACGACGCAACGAAGATCCCCGCGATCGTCGCCGACCTGGTCGAGCGACTGAGCGGTGACGAGCGACCGGTCGGCGTGGGCATCGGCGCCGCCGGCTTCGTCGGCGAGGACCGCGCGACCGTCCGCTTCGCGCCCAACATCGACTGGCGCGAGGAGCCGCTCGGCGCCGACGTGCAGGCCCTCATCGACCTGCCGGTCGTCGTCGAGAACGACGCCAACGCCGCCGCGTGGGGCGAGTTCCGCTTCGGCGCCGGTGAGGACACCGAGGACCTCCTGCTCATCACGATCGGCACCGGCATCGGTGGCGGCATCGTGCACCACGGCCAGCTGTTCCGTGGCGGGTTCGGCGTGGCAGCGGAGATCGGCCACATGCGCGTCGTCCCCGACGGCATCCTCTGCGGCTGCGGCCAGCGCGGCTGCTACGAGCAGTACGGCAGCGGTCGCGCGCTCGTCCGGGACGCCCGCGAACGGGTCGTCAACGGCGACCCCGCGGCGGCTGCCATCGCTGCCCTGGGCGACGGCGGTGACCTGTCCCGCATCACCGGGCCCGCCGTCACGAAGCTCGCGCAGGAGGGTGATCCGCTCTCGGTCGAGCTGCTCACCGACCTGGGCCGCTGGATCGGTGAGGGCGCGGCAGCACTCGCCACGATCCTCGATCCCCGCGTCATCGCGATCGGCGGAGGCGTGGCCGCCGCGGGCGACCTCATCCTCGGACACGTCGTCGCGGCCTTCGAGACCCATCTCCCGGCACGGGCCCACCGCCCGGAGGCCGCCGTGCGACTGGCGGCCCTCGGCAACGAGGCCGGCATCATCGGAGCCGCTGACCTCGCGAGAGTGGAGCCCGCCTGATGGCCGACAAGCTGGCCGTCGGCATCGACATCGGTGGCACCAAGATCGCCGCCGGCGTCGTCGACGAGGACGGTCACGTCCTCGCCCGCCTGAAGCGCGAGACACCGACCACCGACCCGCTCGAGGTCATCGACGCGATCGCGGCGATCACAGAGGAGTTCCGGCGCGAGCACCACATCCGCGCGATCGGCGTCGGCGCCGCCGGGTTCGTGGACGCGACGCAGTCGACCGTGCTGTTCGCCCCCCACCTCGCCTGGCGGCACGAGCCGCTGCGCGACTCGGTGGCCCGCCGCACCGGCCTGCCGGTGCTGGTCGACAACGACGCCAACGCCGCCGGCTGGGCCGAGTGGCGCTTCGGCGCGGCGCAGAACGAGGCGGACCTCGTCCTCATCACGCTGGGCACCGGCATCGGCGGGGCGATCGTCATCGACGGACAGCCCTACCGCGGCCAGTTCGGCATCGCCGGCGAGTTCGGCCACATGCAGGTCGTGCCCAACGGGAACCAGTGCGAGTGCGGCAACCAGGGGTGCTGGGAGCAGTACGCCAGCGGCCGCGTCCTGACCCGTCGGGCCCGTGCCGCGGCGACCGACGGCACCGAGCTGGGCAAGCTGTTCCTGTCCGAGGCCGGCGGCGCGGTCGAGCGCATCGAGGGCCACCTGGTCACCAAGCACGCCAAGGCCGGCAACGAGGAGGCCATCCAGTGGATCGCCGACGTGGGTGACTGGCTCGGGGTCGGCATCGCCAACCTCGCGGCGGCGCTCGATCCCGGCATGTTCGTGATCGGCGGCGGTGTCAGCGACGCGGACCAGCTCCTGATCGGCCCGGCCCGCGCCGGGTTCTCGCGGACCCTGACCGGCCGCGGCTACCGCGCCGAGGCCCGGATCGTCCGCGCGCACCTGGGACCCGAGGCGGGACTCATCGGTGCCGCGGACATGGCCCGGCTCACAGCACGGCGCCGTCGTCCGGCCAATCCTTCTGCGACGGCCCGTGTTCGGGCAGCTGCAAGAAAAGGTATGTCGCCGAAGCCACGAAGATGAGCGCTGCGCCGGCGACCACGGAACGGTCCAGGAACACGTGGGCCACGGTCGCCAGCACCAGCGCCAAGGGGGCGCCCAGCGTCCCGATCCACGCCAGCAGGACGCCGCGGCGCCTCGGCAGCAAGGGCGTCGGCTCAACGTGCCGGTAGAACGGTTCCTCCGCCGGCGCGTCCTCGTCCCCGGGCTCGCGCCCGGACGTGGGGGCCTGGGGCGCCGGGACGACCGGGTCCGCGGGCTCGTCGGGGAACGACAGGTCCAGGTGCAGGCCCTCGACGATGCGGTCGAAGTCGTCGTCGGGCTCAGCCACGACCGGCTCCCACGTGCTCGTCGATGAACGCCGCGCTGCGGTCGAAGATCAGGGGCGCGTCGTGGTCGAGCGTCGCGACGTGGAAGCTGTCGCGCAGCGTGACGAGCTTTTTCACCGGCGACGACACCCCGTCGAGGATGATCGTCTGCGACGTCTCGTCGACGACGTGGTCGTCCTCGGACCGGAAGAACAGCAGGGGAGCGGTGACCCGGTCGAGGCCGGAGCGCACGTCCCGCCACATCTTCAGCTGGGACGCGAGGGCCTTGAGCGGCGTCCGGTCGTAGCCCACCTCGTCCTGGCCGGGCTTCTTGATGTCGTTGCCGATACCCGGCATGGAGGGGATCACCAGCTGCAGGGCCGGGACGAGCTTGACGTCGAAGCGCTTGACGCTGACGGCCGGATTGACCAGCACGAGCGCCGCGACGTCGTCGGGCCGCTGCTCGGCGAGGCGCAGCGCGAGGCATCCGCCCATCGACAACCCGGCCACGACCACGCGGTCGCACGTGCGCTGCAGCTCGGTGAGGGCGGTGTCCACCTCGGAGTACCAGTCCTGCCAGCGCGTGGTGTTCATGTCCTGCCACGTCGTGCCGTGACCGGGCAGCCGGGGGACGCGGACCGTGTGACCGCGGCCGGCGAGGTGCTGCGCCCACGGCGTCATGGAGGCAGGGGACCCGGTGAATCCGTGGCTGAGGAGCACGCCGGTGCGGCCACCGTCGGCGGCGTACGGCTCGGCTCCGGGCAGGAGGGCGGACGTCATGTCCACATCATCCATCATCGGCGGTCATGACGGCTCGTCCCGTGCGCAGGACGGCGCGTTCGGAGTAGTCTCCTGTCCGTGTTCTATTGGTTCCTGAAGTTCCTCGCGCTGGGTCCGTTGCTCAAGCTGATCTTCAGACCATGGGCCGAGGGCACGGACAACGTGCCGAAGGATGGTCCCGCGATCCTCGCGAGCAACCACCTGTCGTACAGCGACTGGCTGTTCATGCCGCTGGTCATCCCGCGCCGGGTCACGTTCGTCGCCAAGGCGGAGTACTTCGAGGGCTCCGGCGTCAAGGGCTGGCTGCAGAAGACGTTCTTCTCCGGTGCCGGCCAGGTGCCGATCGACCGGACGAGCGGCTCGGCCGCCGCCGGTGCGATCAAGACCCAGCTGCGGCTGCTCGCGGACGGCGAGGTGTGCGGCATCTACCCCGAGGGCACCCGCTCCCACGACGGCAAGCTCTACCGGGGCCGCACCGGCGTCGCGCGGCTCGCGCTGGAGGCCGGCGTCCCGGTCATCCCGCTGGCCGTCATCGGCACCAACGTCGTGGCCCCGCCGGGCAAGATCTTCGGCCGGTTCGTCCGTCCCGGCGTCCGCTTCGGCAAGCCGCTCGACTTCAGCCGCTACGAGGGCATGCAGGACGACCGCTACATCCTGCGCGCGATCACCGACGAGATCATGTACGAGATCATGCGCCTGTCCGGCCAGGAGTACGTCGACCTGTACGCCCAGGACGCCAAGAAGCGCGACCAGGCCCGGGAGAAGGACGCCGCCGCGGCGGCCGCCGTCGCCGAGGCCGACGAGGTCTGGGAGCAGATCCGGCCCGAGTGACCGGCGGCCCGACCCCACAACTGCATCCCCATCACCAGAGGAGTCCTCATGAAGGTCGGCATGCTCACCGGGGGAGGCGACTGCCCCGGACTGAACGCAGTCATCCGCGGGGCGGTGCGCAAGGGCGTCTCGACGTACGGCCACGAGTTCGTCGGTTTCCGTGACGGGTGGCGCGGACCTCTGGAGAACGACACGATCCCGCTCGACGTGGACGCCGTGCGCGGGATCCTGCCCCGAGGCGGCACGATCCTCGGCTCGTCGCGCACCAACCCGTTCGCGATCGACAACGGGGTCGAGCGGATCCAGGACAATCTCGCGGCAAACGGCTGCGACGCCCTGATCGCGATCGGCGGCGAGGACACCCTCGGTGTCGCGACCCGACTGGCCGACCTCGGAGTCAACGTCGTCGGCGTGCCCAAGACGATCGACAACGACCTGTCCGGCACCGACTTCACGTTCGGCTTCGACACGGCGGTGAACATCGCCACCGAGGCCATCGACCGGCTCCACACGACGGCCGAGTCGCACCACCGCGTGCTCGTGGTCGAGGTCATGGGACGGCACGCGGGATGGATCGCGCTCCACAGCGGGCTGGCCGGCGGGGCCAACATCATCCTCATCCCCGAGCGGCCGTTCGACATCGAGAAGGTGTGCGCGCAGGTCGAGAGCCGGTTCGCGACGCACTACGCGCCGATCATCGTGGTGTCCGAGGGAGCGGTCCCCGCCGAGGGCGGCGACATGTCGCTGACCAGTGGGCAAAAGGACGCGTTCGGGCACGTGCGTCTCGGCGGCATCGGCGACCGGCTCGCCTCCGAGATCGAGCACCGCACGGGCAAGGAGGCCCGGGCCGTGGTGCTCGGGCACGTCCAGCGCGGCGGGGTGCCGACCGCGTTCGACCGGTGGCTCGCGACCCGGTTCGGCCTGCACGCGATCACCGCGGTCCACGACGGCGACTACGGGACGATGATGTCGCTGCGCGGCACCGAGATCGTGCGGGTGCCCCTGTCGGAGGGCACCGACCAGCTCAAGACCGTCCGACCCGAGCTCTACGAAGAGGCGGAGGTCCTCTTCGGATGAGGGTCCGGCGTCGTACGCTCGACAGATGATCGCTTCACGTCCCGTGGAGAACGTCTGGGACTATCCACGACCGCCCTCGATCGAGCCGAGCGACGAGAACATCATCGTGGAGCTCGGCGGGATGCGGATCGCCTGGACGTCGACCACGTTCCGGATCTGCGAGACCAGCCATCCGCCCACGTACTACCTGCCGATGGACGCCTTCGCCGCCGGCGTGCTGCGGCCGGTCAGGGGGGCGACGTGGTGCGAGTGGAAGGGGGCCGCCTCGTACTTCGACGTGGTGACACCCGAGCGGACGGTCGCCGCCGGTGCCTGGACGTACCGGACACCCAGCCCGGGGTACGCCGACATCGTCGGCCACGTCGGCATCTACCCGGGTCCGATGGATCGCTGCCTCGTCGACGGCGAGGTCGTCCACGCGCAGGAGGGTGACCTGTACGGCGGCTGGATCACCTCCCGGGTGAGCGGGCCGTTCAAGGGGGGACCGGGGACGTTCGGCTGGTAACGCTCGGCTCGCGGGCAGCGTCTCATCCTGCTCAGGGTGTGTCGGAGAGATGCGTGTCCCGGCGTATCCTTGGCGGGTGAGCATTCCCAGCCTTGACGACCTCCATGCGATGGGTGCTGTCCAGCAGCCGACGTATGTCGATCAGTCCGCCCGCGACGCCGCGGTGCAGACCCTGCGGAAGATGCCTCCGCTGGTATTTGCCGGGGAGTGCGACGCGCTGCGCGGACGTCTCGCCGACGTCGCGCAGGGCAAGGCGTTCCTGCTCCAGGGCGGCGACTGCGCCGAGACCTTCGAGGGCGTCACCGCCGAGAATGTCCGCAACAAGCTGCGGGTCCTGCTGTCCATGGCGGTCGTGCTGACGTACGCCGCGAGCGTCCCGGTCGTGAAGGTCGGCCGCCTGGCCGGGCAGTACGCCAAGCCCCGCTCCAGCGACACCGAGACCCGCGACGGCGTGACGCTGCCGGCCTACCGCGGCGACGCGGTCAACGGCTTCGACTTCACGCCCGAGGCGCGCGCCCACGACCCGCACCGGCTCGTCGACGTCTACAACGCGTCCGCCGCGACGCTCAACCTCGCGCGCGCGTTCACGACCGGCGGCTACGCCGACCTGCGCCAGATGCACGCGTGGAACACCGACTTCGTCAAGAACAGCCCGGTGGGCGAGCGCTACGAGCGCATCGGCGCCGACATCGACCGCGCGCTGGCCTTCATGGACGCGATCGGCGTCGACCCCGACGAGTTCCACACCGTCGACTTCTTCTCCTCGCACGAGGCCCTCATCCTGGAGTACGAGCACGCCCTCACGCGCATCGACTCGCGCACCCAGCTGCCGTACGACGTCTCCAGCCACTTCGTGTGGATCGGCGAGCGCACCCGTCAGCTCGACGGTGCGCACGTGGAGCTGCTGAGCCGGATCGCCAACCCGATCGGCGTCAAGCTCGGCCCCACGTCCACGGCCGACGACGCGATCGCCCTGTACGAGAAGCTCAACCCCGAGCGGACGCCCGGCAAGGTCACCTTCATCACCCGTTTCGGCGCCGGCAAGATCCGCGAGGGACTGCCGAACCTGGTCGAGAAGGTCACCGCCGCGGGCATCGAGGTCGCGTGGGTGTGCGACCCGATGCACGGCAACACGTTCGAGACCAGCAACGGGTACAAGACGCGCGAGTTCGACGACGTGATCGACGAGGTCCGCGGCTTCTTCGAGGTCCACCGCTCGCTCGGCACCTGGCCCGGCGGCGTCCACGTCGAGCTCACGGGTGACGACGTCACCGAGTGCGTCGGCGGTGGGGCGAAGCTCTCCGCCGAGGACCTGACGCACCGCTACGAGACGCTCTGCGACCCGCGCCTGAACCGGGCCCAGTCGCTCGAGCTGGCCTTCCTCGTCGCGGAGATGCTCTCCGGGCACTGATCCCGCTCTGACCAGGCCCCGGCCGGATGCCCTGCATCCGTGCCGGGGCCTCGTGCTGTGGGGCGGAGCCGCGGACGGCTCAGAGCGGGAAGACGAGGATGCGGGCGCCGCGGCGGACCTCGTCGCCGCCGCCCGGGCTCTGGCGCCGGACGACGAAGTTGCCGGCGCCGGGGATGTACGGGGCGAAGAACTCCAGCCCGGCCTCGCGGATGATGCGCCGCGCCTCGCTCTTCTTCTTGCCCGTCACGTCGGGCACCTTGATCAGCTCGGGCCCCTTGGAGACGGTCAGGCTGACCGTGTCCTTGCGGAACAGGGTGCCGCCCTTGGGGTCCTGCGAGATGACCGTGCCCTTCTTGACGTCGTCGTCGAAGGCCTCGGTCGTGGCGACCGTGAAGCCGGCGCCCTCCAGCGCGGTGCGCGCCTCGTCCGCCGGCGTGCCCGAGTAGTCGGTGACGGCGATGGGCTCGCGGCCCTTGCTGACGAACACGTCGACCCGGTCACCCCTGCGCAGCGGCGTCTCGGAGGTGATGTTGTCCTGGGGGCCGATGATGCGCCCCTTCTTGATCGTCTCGCTGAACCGCGGCTCCTGGTCGCCGAGCACGAGGTTCTGCTCCTCGAGGGCTGCGGTCGCGGCCTTGATCGTGGCGTTCTTCAAGTTGTTCTTGGGGATGTAGTAGCGCTCGGGGCCCTTGGACACGACCGCCTCGATCGTGCTGCCCGGCAGGATCTTCTCGCCCGGGCCGGGGTCCGTGCTGATGACGACGCCGGAGGTGACCTCCTCGGAGTACGTCCGCTCGGCGACCTTGAACACGAAGCCCTCCGCCTCGGCGTTCTTGGCCGCGGTCGTGGCGGCGCTGCCGGTCAGCACCGGCGTGTCGGTGTAGCGCAGATCGGTGAAGTACCACGTGCCGAGACCGGCGAGCAGGGCCACGACCACCGCGAGGATCAGCAGGGTGCGGCCCCGCCGCGAGTGCGGCTTGGTCGTCACCTGCCCGTACTGCTCGCGTGACATCGGCGGGTCGAGGCCCAGCGGCCTGGCCGCGTCCCGCGGGCCCCGCGGCGGCGTCGCGGCGGCCCCGTTGCTCCACTGCATCGTGTGCTCGGGTGCGGACACGGCCTCGGTCGGTGCGGACGCCGACGCGGAGGCGCCGATGCCCCCGAACGCGGCGCGGGGGACCGCGACGGTGCGGGCGTCGGGGTCGTGGGCGGTCCGTCCGCCGGGCATGAGATCGGCGACCAGCTCGGGGTCGTCGTCGAGGCCGGCGGCGAGCGCACGCTGGACCGAGCGCAGCTGCTGCAGCATGACCCGTGCGTCGGTCGACCGCTGGTCGCGGTCGCGGACCGTGGCCCGCGCGACGAGCGCGTCGACGTAGCGGGGGATGCCGCGCTGCACCTCCGACGGCGCACCGATGTCCTCGTGGACGTGCTTGTACGCCACCTGGATCGGCGACTCCCCGGAGTGCGGCTTGACCCCCGTGAGCATCTCGTAGAGCATCGCGCCGCACGCGTAGACGTCGGACCGGGCGTCCGCGCCGTCGTTCGTCACGATCTCGGGTGCGAGGTAGGACACCGTGCCGATGAGGGTGCCGCCGGTGGCGGTGGTCGCGGCGCTCACGGCGCGGGCGAGGCCGAAGTCGGCGACCTTCACGTCGCCGTCCGGGGTGATGAGCACGTTCTCCGGCTTGACGTCGCGGTGGATGATCCGCGCGGCGTGGGCGGCCGACAGGGCGATGAGGACCTGCTCGAGCAGCTCGAGTGCGCGGTAGGGCGCCATCGGGGCCTCGTCGCGCATCAGGTCGCGCAACGTGCGACCGGGGACGTACTCCATGACGAGGTAGGTGACCTCGCCGTCGGTGCCCTGGTCGAACACCGAGACGACGTTGCGGTGGTTGAGCTTGGCCGCGGACTTGGCCTCGCGCACGAAGCGCTCGGTGAACTGCTGGTCGTCGCCCAGGCCGTGGTGCATGACCTTGATCGCGACCTCGCGGTCGAGGCGCTGGTCGATGGCCCGGAACACGCTCGCCATGCCACCGCGCGCGATGCGCTCGCCGATGAGGTAACGGTCGTGGAGCACACGCCCGACGAGGGCTTCGTCGCCCGTCACTGGCATGCAGCTCTCCCTCGTCGCGTCAGGCCCCGGCCGGGACCTGAACGCATTCTAGTGACTCTTCCACACCGCTCGTGACCAGCAGGGACGCGTGTTGCCTGGGTCTCGTGATGTCGCACACGCCCCGGGACGGACCCGCGTGAGCGCGGCGTCAGTGGGCGCGCCGGGTCGCGCTGCGGGCCAGCGGCCCAAGGACCGTCTGGGCCTGGGGCCCCAGGGCGTCGATCGCCGCGTCGGCCTGCTGCTCCAGGCGGGTGATGTCCGCCTCGACCGCGGCCAGCGCACCGGACGTGCGGATGAGGTCCGCGACGGCCTCGACCCCGTCCGCGGTGCCGAGGCGCTCGCGCAGGACGGTGCGGCCGGTCTCGTCGGCGAGGTCGTACGCGCGGGCGACCAGGACCGTGCGCTTGCCCTCACGCAGGTCGTCGCCGGCCGGCTTGCCGGTCACCTCCGGGTCGCCGAACACGCCGAGCACGTCGTCCCGGAGCTGGAACGCCTCGCCGAGGGGGAGCGCGACGGCGCTCAGCCCCTCGATCAGGTCGGGGGACGCCCCGGCCAGCGCCGCGCCGATGTGCATGGGCCGCTCGACGGTGTACTTGGCCGACTTGAAGCGCACGATCGCCATGGCCTCCGCGACGGACAACCGCTCCCGGGTCTGGCCGGCCACGTCGAGGAACTGGCCCGCGACCACCTCGGTCTTGCACAGGTCGAGGAAGTGGCGGGCGGCGCCGACGCGGGGGGCCATCGACGGGGACGCGAGGATCGCCGTGGTCATCATCTCGTCGCACCACGACAGCATCAGGTCGCCGAGCAGCACGGCCGCCGAGAGCCCGAACCCGGCCGCGTCGCCGTCCCGGTGCTCGTCGCGATGCAGCTGCTCGAACTGCCGGTGGATGCTCTGCCGGCCGCGTCGCGTGTCGGAGTCGTCCATGAGGTCGTCGTGCACGAGCGCGCTGCCCTGCAGCCACTCGAGGGAGGCCGCGGCGGTGACGAAGTCCTCGTCGAGGGGGGAGCCGCCGGCGACGAGCCAGCCCGCGTGGCAGAACTGGGGACGCAGACGCTTGCCGCCGCGGACGAACTCGAGCGCCGCGAGCGTCAGGTGGTCCAGGTCGGGTCCGAGGACGGTGAGGGCGGCCGCCTTGGCCTCCACGAACCGGGCCAGGCTGTGATCGACTCGTGTCCGGAACTCGGGATCGTCAGCACGTGTCGTCACGACTCGAACGATATCCTTGACCCCATGCGTCATGAAGCCACGTCCCTCGTCGCGGCCCTTCGCGCGCCCTCACCCACCTGCTCGTTCGAGTTCTTCCCGCCCAAGGACGACGAGGGCGAGGCAGTCCTCTGGCAGACCATCGCCGACCTGGAGCCGCTGCAGCCGACGTTCGTCTCGGTGACGTACGGGGCGGGCGGAACCAGCCAGGAGCGCACCGTGCGCATCACGGGCCGCATCGCCGGTCAGACCTCGATGCGGCCGGTCGGCCACCTGACGCTCGTGGGCCAGACCCGCGGGGAGATCGAGACGGTGCTCAAGCAGTACGCCGCTGCGGGTGTCGACAACGTCCTCGCCCTGCGCGGCGACCCCAAGGGCGGGCCCCGTGCCCCGTGGGAGCCGCACCCGGACGGCATGACGTACGCGATCGACCTCGTCGAGCTCGCCGCCGACCTCGGTGGCTTCGAGATCGGCGTGGCCGCGTTCCCCGAGGGTCACCCCGACGCCGAGAGCATCGAGCACGATGCCGAGATCCTGGTGGCCAAGGCCAATGCCGGCGCCCAGTACGCGATCACGCAGCTGTTCTTCCGGGCCGAGGACTACTTCGGGCTCGTCGAGCGGGTCAGGGCGCGGGGCTGCGACATCCCGATCGTGCCGGGCATCATGCCGATCCTCAACTTCGCGCAGGTGGCACGCATGGCCGAGCTGTCCGGCGCCGAGATGCCGCGGGAGGTGCTCGAGCAGATCGAGCCCATCCAGGAGGACAAGGCCGCCGTGCGGGCCAAGGGCATCGAGCTGGCCACGCAGCTGTGCCGTGACCTGCTGGCCGGCGGTGCGCCGGGCCTGCACTTCATCACGCTGAACCGCTCGAAGGCGACCCGCGAGATCTTCGAGGCGCTGCGCGCCGACGGGCTGGTCTGAGACCTCAGCGAGGAGCCGGGCCGACGTCCGCGGCGATCGCGGCGGTCGCCATGCCGATCGCCTCGAGCGTCCCGCCCGGATGGGCGTGCGCCCCGGCGAAGTAGACGCCGCCGGACGGCGCGACACCGGGCAGGTCCAGCGCAGTCGTCCAGGTGTTCCACGCCCAGCCCCAGTGCCCGAGGACGACGAGGTCCCGGGGGGCCAGGTCGATGCGGTCCGTCACGAACGGGCGCAGGTCGATCCCGGCACGCACGAGGGCGCGCAGCGGGTCCTCGCCGCTGCGGTGCTCGAGCGTCCACCGGCCCCCGCCGTTCGACCAGAGCCGGATCGGCGGGTTGGTGTGCACGAGCACCTCGTCCGGGAGCGGCGGGGCGTCGGGGGAGAGAGTGACGAGGGTCCGGGAGGCCGGGATGACCGGCAGCGCCCTCGGGGCCGGCAGGGGAGCGGGCCAGGTGGGTGCCGCCCAGACCACGACGTCGGCCGGGAGCGTCCGTCGATCGGTCACGACGCCGGTCACCTGCCCGCCGGCGAGGACCAGCTCGTGCGCCGACTCACCCAGCTCGACGGTGACCCGGCGCTCGGCCAGCCGCTTCTCCAGGGCCCCCGCGAGGCCGGGGGACCCGCCCTCGAAGCGCCAGCGACCGAACGACCGCTCGACGTAGTGGACGACCGCGGTGAACGCCGGGGTCGCCCGCCAGTCCTGGCCCGCGAGGCGGACGGGGTCGAGCACGATCTTGGCGAGCCGCTCGTCGGCGAGCTCCTTGTCGAGGGCCCGGATCGTGCGCCGCGGCTTGAGCGCCTTGCGCATCGCCCGGTCGACCGCCGCCCGTCCGGGGAACACCTCGTCGAGGGCGGAGCGCCGGATGACGTCCCACGGCTCGGCGAACCGGTCGACCCAGGGGGACCACTCGTCCGTGCCGAGGGCGGCGGTGACGGCCTCGTGCTGGTCGCCGCGGTTGCCCAGCGGCAGGTCGAGGATCGTGCCGTCCCTGAAGACGTGGCGCCGGCCATCGGTCTTGGTGAGCTCGAGGACGCGCTCGAGGGGGCGGCCGGACTTGCGGAACAGGTCGCGGAACACGCCCGGCAGGGTCACGGTGTCGAGGTCGAGCTGCCAGGTCGCGCCGTTCACGGTGTGCCCGTGCAGCCGCCCACCGAGGCGGTCTCCGGCCTCCACCAGCGTCACGTCGTGCCGCAGCTTGGCCAGGCGTGCGGCAGCGGTGAGACCGGCGAAGCCGCCACCGACCACCACGACGTTCGCCATGCGCGCAGAATACGGGGTGCTCCGTGGATGCCGCCGACCGATCCGTCGGCGGGACGAGCCAGGCCCTGTGGCACAGTGTCCGCATGGGTCCGGTCCGCTCCGAGCTGATGTGGCAGGCAGTCGTCGACGCGGTCGAGATCGCCGGTTCCGGCGATCCTCTGGACGTGCTCGACCTGGGCGGCGGCACCGGCGGCGACGCCGTGCGTCTCGCCCAGCTGGGACATCGCGTCACCGTCGTCGATCCCAGCCCCGACGCCCTCGCCTCGCTGCACCGCCGCGGCGTCGAGGCCGGCCCGTCCGGAGCCGTGCGCGGGGTGCAGGGCGACGCGAGCGACCTCCTGGACCATGTCGGCCCCGCGTCGTTCGACCTGGTGGTCTGTCACGGCGTGCTGGAGCACGTCGACGACCCCGGCGTGGCGCTCTCCACCGTGGGCACGGTGCTTCGCCCCGGGGGACACGTGAGCGTCGTGGTCGCCGGTCGCAATGCCGCCGTCGCCGCACGCGCGCTGGCGGGTGACTTCGTGACCGCCCAGACGCTCCTCGGCCGGACCGTCGACACGTGGGACGTCCGCACGATGGGGGCCCGCCGATTCGTGCCGAGCGAGCTCGAGGAGCTGCTCACCACCCGCGGATTCACCCCGGTGGAGGCCAACGGCCTGCGGGTCTTCGCGGACCTCGTGCCCAGCGCGATCGTGGACACCGAGCCCGGTGCGCGGGACGCCCTCTACGCCCTGGAGCGACTAGTGCGCAGCTGCCCGGAGTTCTCAGGACTTTCGGCTGGTCTGCAGTCGATAGCCCGCCTAGACTCTGTAGAAGCACCACCTAATCCAGGAGGCAACAGTGCCACTCTCTGACGAAGAGGCCCGACTGCTCCATCAGCTTGAGCAGTCCCTGGCCGCAGAGGACCCCGACTTCGCGTCCACCCTGCGCGGATCCAAGCTCATGGCACACAACCGCCGTGTCGCACTGCTCGCCGTCCTGGGCTTCATCGCCGGTCTCGCGCTGCTGTTCGGTGGTGCGGTCAGCAAGCAGACGTGGCTCGGCGTGTTCGGCTTCGTGGCGATGCTCGCGTCGGCGTACGTGTTCACGATCGCGTGGCGCCGCGGCATCGGTGGCGCCGAGGACGAGGGCCGACCCGCGGGTCGCGGCGGACGCCCCGGCCGACAGAAGAACAAGGGCTCCGGCTCGTTCGTCGACCGCATGGAAGAGCGCTGGCAGCGTCGTCGCGACGGCGGCGAGCTCTAGAGCGCTGACGGAGGGGGCGATCCGCCCCACTTCCCTCCACCTGTCCACCCACCGCCCCCTCGGGGGCGGTTTTTCTTTGCCCTGACGGCACTTTGCGCGCCTCCCACGACGTGGGGGGCGCGCTTCTGCATGCCCGAAAACACGCCGAATGTGTGTGCTGGGTGGAGGAGAGTGGAGTATGGTGGTGGGAAATGGAGCAAATGGCCGTCGATGAGGAGGAGCGAGGTGAACCCGGATGTCTCGAACTTCTTCGGCACTTACACCCCGCGACTCGACGACAAGGGCCGGCTCTTCCTCCCGGCCAAGTTCCGTCCCCGGCTCGAGACGGGCATCGTCCTCACCCGCGGGCAGGAGAACTGCATCTACGGGTGGACGACCGAGTCGTTCAACGCCTTCACCGATCGCATCCGCAACACGCCGTTCACCAACCAGGCGGCACGCAACTTCAACCGGATGTTCTTCTCCGGCGCGTCCTCGGAGGTGCCGGACAAGCAGGGCCGCATCTCCATCCCGCCCGTGCTGCGCACCTGGGCGCAGCTGGACAAGGAGTGCACGGTCGTCGGCGCGATGGATCGCATCGAGATCTGGGACTCGCGCCGCTGGGACGAGTTCTCCGCATCGCAGGAAGGTCCGTTCGCGGACATGTCGGAAGAAGTGATGCCCGGGATCTTCTGACGTTCGCGCGGCGAGATCTGCGCCCGCGTGGTTCTGACATCACTTCCCCGGTGTCAGACCCAGCGGTCGCGGATCTGGTCACACGAGCAGCAGCTGGGCACACACCAACAGGACGAGGACGAGGAGACATGAGGACCGACGAGAGCACACGACGCCCGGGCCACGCGGTGGCCGGCGTCTCGGCGACGGCAGGTGCGCCCGTCGCGACCGGACCGGTCCGGCCGTGACGACACCGAGCCACGTCCCGGTGCTCCTGGAGCGCGTCCTCGACCTCCTCGAGCCGTCCCTCGTGGGGGACCGCCCGGTCGTCGTCGACGCGACGCTGGGCCTCGGCGGGCACACCGAGGCGATGCTCAACCGCTTCCCGTCCGTGCACGTCATCGGCATCGACCGCGACCCCGACGCCCTGCAGCGGGCGCGCACGCGGCTCGCCGGTTTCGGCGACCGGGTGACCTACGCGCACGCGGTCTACGACGAGATCGCCGACGTCGTCCGCGACGCCGGGTTCGACTCCGTCTCCGGCGTCCTGTTCGACCTCGGTGTCTCCTCGATGCAGCTCGACGTCGCCGACCGCGGCTTCGCGTACGCCCAGGACGCGCCGCTCGACATGCGCATGAACCCCGAGGACGAGCTGACCGCCGCCGACATCCTCAACACGTACACCTCGCGCGACCTGACCCGGGTGCTGCGCGAGTACGGCGAGGAGAAGTTCGCCAAGCGCATCGCAGACACGGTCGTGGCCGAGCGCGAGAAGGAGCCGTTCACCAACAGCGCCCGCCTCGTCGACCTCGTCCGCGACTGCATCCCGCAGGCTGCGCGCCGCACCGGCGGCAACCCGGCCAAGCGCACGTTCCAGGCGCTGCGCATCGAGGTCAACGACGAGCTGGGCGTCTACCGCCGGGCGCTGCCCGCAGCGCTCGAGGTGCTGGCCCCCGGTGGACGGGTCGTCGTGCTGGCGTACCACTCGCTCGAGGACCGCATCACCAAGCGCGCGTTCACCGAGGTCACCACGACCGACGTGCCGCGTGACATGCCGTTCGTCCCCGCCGGCCACGAGGCGAAGTACCGCCTCGTCACCCGCGGTGCCGAGATGGCGACCGAAGCAGAGATCGAGGACAACTCCCGGGCCCGCTCCGTGCGGCTCCGCGTGGCAGAACGGATCGCCGCATGAGCACACCGTTGACCCGCTCGTTCGCGCCCGCGCCCCGGCGCATCGAGGAGGCGAAGGCCGCCGGCCTGCGACTCGTCAGGCCGATGCGCAGCCGCGCCAAGCGCGCTCCGTTCGTCGTGGTGGTCCTGACGATCCTCTCGCTGGGTCTCGTCGGGCTGATCATCATGAGCACGATCCTGCAGGCGCAGTCCTTCGAGTCCGCCCGGCTGCAGCGCGAGGCGACGACCCTGCACACCCAGAAGCAGGCCCTGAGCCGCGACGTCGACCGGCTGCAGAGCCCGGCGCACGTCGCCCGTGAGGCCGTGGCGATCGGCATGGTGCCCAACGCCAACCCGGCCTTCCTCCGCCTCGCGGACGGCAAGGTCCTCGGGGTGCCCGAGCCCGCCAAGGCCGACAGCAACATCAAGAGCGTGCACTGATGACCGCCAACCAGCTGCTGACCCGCCGCCGGCTGCGGGTGTGCCTGGTGCTCGTGGTCGTGATCTTCAGCCTCTTCGGCGCCCGGCTGTTCCAGATCCAGGGCCTCGACGCCAGCGCGTACGCCGCCAAGGCCGTCGCGTCGGGCACGCAGAAGAAGGTCGACCCCGCCCCGCGCGGCGCGATCCTCGACCGCAACGGCGAGGAGCTCGCGACGAGCGTCGACGGCCTGACCCTCATCGCCGACCCCAAGATGACGGTCGAGAACGCACCGCAGATCGCACGGGTCCTGCGCGAGAAGCTCGGCGACAAGATCGACTACTTCGACACGATCGACAAGCTCCGGACGCCGAAGTCGCGGTACGTCCAGCTCATCCGCGACCTGCCCAAGTGGACGGCGGACAAGGCACTCGCCGCCCTCGACAAGGCCCGGCTGCCGGGTGTCTTCACCGAGAAGGAGACCCTGCGGACCTACCCCGGCGGTCGCCTGGCCGCCAACCTGCTCGGCTACACCAACGCCGCCGGCGAGGGCGTCGCGGGCATCGAGCAGCAGTACGACAAGATCCTCACCGGCACCGACGGCTCCAGCACGTACGAGGTGTCGCCGACCGGCCAGCGCATCCCGATGGCCGACAGCACGGTCAAGGAGATGGTGCCCGGCCGCGACGTGCAGACCACGATCGACCGCGACCTGCAGTGGTACGCCGACCAGCGCCTCGCCGACGCGGTCCAGGAGTCCAGCGCGGACTGGGGCCTCGCCGTCACGATGGACGTCAAGACCTGCCAGATCGTGCAGATGTCCCAGGCCCCGACGTTCGACGCGGACACCCGCACCGGGATGACCGACGACCGGACCGTCTCACGCGGCGTGCAGCACGTCTACGAGCCCGGCAGCGTCATGAAGACCGTGACGATGGCGGCGCTCGCCGACCAGGGCAAGATCGCCGCCGACACCCCCATCGTGGTCCCGCCGAAGATGACCATCGACCGGTTCCCGATCGGCGACTACTGGCAGCACGGCACCCTCCGGCTGACCGCGGCAGGTGTCATCGCGAAGTCCTCGAACCTCGGCACGATCGTCGCGGCGCAGCAGATGAGCAACACGACGATGCACGCGTACCTCAGCAAGTTCGGCTTCGGCCAGAAGACCGGCGTCAGCCTGCCCGGCGAGTCCAAGGGCATCCTGACCGACGGCTCCGGCTGGACCAAGGCCAACCACGCGACCATCTCGTTCGGCCAGGGCATCTCCGTCACGGCCATGCAGATGATGCGCGCGGTCGGCGCCATCGCGAACGCCGGCAAGATGTGCGAGCCGTCCGTCGTCACCTCGACGATCGACGAGGAGGGCAACAAGGTCCCCGTCTCGACAGGTGCGACCAAGCGCATCGTCTCCAAGGACGCCGCGTCCGCCGTCACCCGCATGATGGAGGCCGTCACCGCACCGGACGGCACCGCACCCGCCGCCGCGATCAAGGGCTACCGGGTCGCCGGCAAGACCGGCACCGCCTGGCGCGTCGACCCCACCACAGGGCGCTACATCCGCGGCCAGAACACCGTCTCCTTCATGGGCTTCGCCCCGGCGGACAACCCGCGCTTCCTGACGTACATCGTGCTCGACAAGCCGGTCAGCAGCGCCGGCGGCGGCTCCACCGCGGCGCCGGTCTTCCACGACGTCATGTCCATGGCGCTCGAGCGCTTCGGCGTCGCCCCCAGCGGCTCGAAGAGCCCGAAGGTCGCGCAGGATTGGTAAGAGGGGCGGCTTCGCCGCCTCGGTCGCTCGTTCCTCGCGACCTTTCCCCGTGCTCGCTGGCGCTCGCACGGGGCCTCTTGTCTCGCTTCGCTCGACCTGCACGTGCGGATTCACAGGGGTCCTGCTTGTGAGGTGTCACGGGACCTTGGGGGCTGGGGCCGTCCACATGGGCTGGCGATAGGGTTGATGGGTGAGTGACGTGATGCGGGTACGGCCTTCCACGACGCCCCGCTGGACCCTCGGTGAGCTTGCCGCCCTGGTCGGGTCCGAGGCCTCCGGGGAAGCCGTCGTGACCGGCATCGCCCTCAACACCGCGCAGGTCCTCCCCGGCGACCTGTACGCCGCCCTCCCCGGCGCCAGGGCCCACGGCGCGACGTACACGACGGTCGCCCGCGACAACGGCGCCGTCGCGGTGCTGACCGATGCCGAGGGTGCCGCCCTCGTCGGCGACCTGCTGCCCGTCGTCGTCGTGGACGAGCCGCGCCGCCGGATCGCCGCGCTCAGTGCGGCGTTCTACGAGCACCCGTCGGAGTCCTTCACGACCGTGGGCATCACCGGCACCCAGGGCAAGACCACCACGACCTACCTCGCCGAGGCCGCGATGGGCGACCGCCAGTCCGCCGTCGTCGGCACGATCGGCACCCGGATCACGAAGGTCCCCGCCCCCTCCGCCCTCACCACGCCCGAGGCGCCACAGCTGCAGGCCCTGTTCGCCGTCATGCGCGAGGAGCGCGTCGAGCTCTGCGCGATGGAGGTCTCCAGCCACGCGCTCGTGCAGGGCCGGGTCGACGGGTTCACGTTCGACGTCGCGGTCTTCCTCAACCTCGGACGCGACCACCTCGACTTCCACCGTGACCTCGAGGACTACTTCCTCGCCAAGGCCGCGCTGTTCACGCCCGAGCACGCCCGCCACGCGGTCATCAACGTCGACGACGCCCACGGGCGCCGTCTGCGCGAGCTGACCCCGCTGCCCGTCACGACGTTCTCGACCGACGGCAACCCCGCCGACTGGCGCGCGGTCAACATCCGCCCGCACCGGCTGGGCACGGACCTCGAGGTGCTCGGCCCGGACGATCTCGCGGTGGACCTGTCGGTGCCGCTGCCAGGTGTCTTCAACGTCTCCAACGCGCTCGCGGTGATCGCCGCCCTGACGACCGCCGGTCGCGACCCGCACGAGCTGGCCGCGGGCATCGCCGCGAGCCCGGGGGTCCCCGGACGCATGGAGCGCGTCGAGGCCGGCCAGCCGTTCACCGCGATCGTGGACTACGCCCACAAGCCCGACGCGCTCGCCGCCGTGCTGACCGCGCTGCGGCCCGTCACGGCCGGCCGCCTGATCGTCGTCGTCGGGGCCGGGGGAGACCGCGACCACGGCAAGCGGCCGCTCATGGGCGAGATCTCCGCCCGGTACGCCGACGTCGTGATCGTCACTGACGACAACCCCCGCACCGAGCCCCCCGCCGCGATCCGCGCCGCAGTGCTGGAGGGGGCCGCCGCCGGACCCGGCGTCGTCGTCGAGGTGCCCGGCCGGCGCGAGGCCATCGCCCACGCGGTGGCCATGGCGCACGTGGGCGACACCGTCGTCGTCGCCGGCAAGGGGCACGAGCGCGGTCAGGAGATCGACGGCGTCGTGCACACGTTCGACGACCGGGACGTGCTGACCGAGCTGATCGGTGGCGCCTCATGATCCCGATGACCGTGCAGGAGATCGCGGACGTCACCGGCGGCACCGTCTGCGGCGACGGGTCGGTCGTGGTCGACGGACCCGCGTTCGTCGACTCGCGCCGGGTCGAGCCCGGTGGGCTCTTCGCCGCCATCGCGGGCGAGAACGTCGACGGCCACCAGTACGCCGTCGGTGCGGTCGAGTCCGGTGCGGCTGCCGTCCTCGGCTCGCGCGAGACCGGCGTGACGACCGTCGTGGTCCCCGACGTCACACGGGCGCTGGCCGATCTCGCCCGGCACGTGCTCGCCGAGCTGGAGGACGTCGTGGTCTTCGCGATGACCGGGTCCAGCGGCAAGACCAGCGTCAAGGACCTCCTGGCCCACGTCCTGGCGCCGGACGGCGTCACCGTCGCGACGGCGGGCAACTTCAACAACGAGCTCGGCGTGCCCCTCACGGTGCTGCGCGTCGACGAGCTGACCCGGTACCTCGTGGTCGAGATGGGCGCCCGGACGGTCGGCGACATCACCGCGCTGTGCGCGATCGCGCCCCCGGACGTCGGCATGGTGCTGAACGTCGGGCACGCGCACGTCGGGGAGTTCGGGTCCGTCGAGAGGATCGCCCAGGCCAAGGGCGAGATGGCCGAGGCGGTCGGCGCCGACGGCGTCGTCGTCCTCAACGCCGACGACCCCCTGGTGTCCGCGATGGCGGCACGCACCGAGGCCACCGTGACGACCTTCGGCCGGGCCGGCGACGTCGGCGTGGGCGAGATCAGCGTCGACGCGGACGGGTACCCGCACTTCTCCCTGACCCACCACGGCCGCACGGTCCAGACGCACGTCCCGCTGATCGGCAGCTACCAGGCGCTCAACGCGGCCGCGGCCGCGACGGCGGCCCTGGCGATCGGTGTCGACCTCCCCACCGTCGCCGAGCGACTGGCGACCGCACGCCCGGCGTCCCCGATGCGGATGGACCGACAGGTGCGGGGCGACGGCCTGGTCGTCATCAACGACGCGTACAACGCCAACCCCGAGTCGATGGAGGCCGCGCTGCGCGCGGTGGCTGCCATCGGCCACGACCGCGCGGTCGCCGTGCTCGGCGAGATGCTCGAGCTCGGGGACGACAGCGAGGCCGAGCACGTCCGCATCGGGCGGGTCGCGGCGGAGCTGGGGTTCCGCCGGGTCGTCGTCGTGGGGGACGGGGCGGCCGGCATCGTCCGGGGTGCGGGGGATCTCGCCGAGCAGGTGCCCGATGTCGATGTGGCGGTTCGCACACTCTCCGCGAGCCTGTCGGGGGACGAGGTCGTACTTGTGAAAGCATCGAGGGGCGAACGACTCGAACGGGTCGCGCACGCACTGCTGCAGGCCTGACGTCACGATCGTCGGCTCACTCAGCCATCCGGGAAAGGAACCCACGCTGCGATGAAGGCAATCCTGATCGCGGGAGCGCTGTCGCTGCTGGTCACCCTCATCGGGACCAGGTTCGCGATCTCCGTCCTCGTCAAGCAGGGCTACGGCCAGCTCATCCGCGACGACGGGCCGACCTCCCACCACACCAAGCGCGGCACCCCCACGATGGGCGGCCTCGTGGTGATCATCGCGGTCCTCATCGGCTACTTCGTGGCCAAGCTCGCGACGCAGACCGCCCCGAGCGCCTCGGCGCTGCTGCTGCTGTTCTTGTTCGTGGGCCTGGGGGCCATCGGCTTCCTCGACGACTTCATCAAGGTCTCCAAGCAGCGCAGCCTGGGTCTGCGCAGCAAGGCCAAGCTCATCGGGCAGACCGTCATCGGGCTGATCTTCGCGTGCCTGGCCATCGGCTGGGAGGACGACGCGGGTCGCACGCCCATCACGCACTACTTCTCGTTCACCCGCGACTTCGACTCCTGGCGCCTGCCGACGATCCTGCTGGTGCTGTGGGTCCTCGTGCTCGTGGCCGGTGCCAGCAACGGCGTGAACCTCACCGACGGGCTCGACGGTCTCGCGACCGGCGCCGCGATGATGGTCTTCGGCGCGTACGTCTTCATCAACATCTGGCAGAGCAACCAGAACTGCGCCAACAACCCCGGCATCAAGTGCTACGAGGTGCGTGACCCGCTCGACCTCGCCGTGGTGGCGGCGGCGCTGACGGGTGCGTGCTTCGGCTTCCTGTGGTGGAACGCGTCACCGGCCAAGATCTTCATGGGTGACACCGGGTCGCTGTCGCTCGGCGGCGCGATGGCCGGCTTCGCCCTGATGACCCGCACCGAGCTGCTGCTGGTCATCATCGGCGGCCTGTTCGTCGCGATCACGATGTCGGTGATCCTGCAGGTCGGCTGGTTCAAGCTGTCCGGCGGCAAGCGGATCTTCCGCATGGCGCCACTGCAACACCACTTCGAGCTGCTGGGGTGGGCGGAGATCACGATCGTCGTCCGCTTCTGGATCATCAGCGGACTGTGCGTCGCGACCGGTCTCGGCATCTTCTACAGCGAGTGGGTCACGGGCGTATGAGCGTGGACCTGTCGGCGCTGGGACGCGAGACCTCGTGGGAGGGCGTGCGCGCCGCCGTGGGCGGGCTCGGCGTGAGCGGCTTCGCCGCGGCGGACACCCTCCAGCACCTGGGCGCCGACGTCATCGCGTTCGACGACGGCGACAGCGACGCGCTGCGCGAGAAGGCCACGCTGCTGGAGATCCTCGGCGTCGACGTGCGCCTCGGCCCGGGCTCCACCGACACGTTCCCCGAGGGCATCGACCTGTTCGTGACGTCGCCGGGCTGGGCGCCGAGCACGCCGATGCTGGCCGAGGCCGCTGCCCGGGCCGTCCCGGTGTGGGGCGAGGTCGAGCTGGCCTGGCGCCTGCGCGGCGAGGGTGGCGCCCCGTGGCTGACCGTGACCGGCACCAACGGCAAGACCACGACCGTCCAGATGCTCGAGTCGATCCTGCGTGCGCAGGGGCTCAACGCGCTGGCGGTCGGCAACGTCGGCACGCCCGTGCTCGAGGCGGTCATGAACCCCGAGCCCTTCGACGTCCTCGCGGTCGAGCTGTCCAGCTACCAGCTGCACTGGAGCCAGTCGATCTCCGCACGGGCCAGTACGGTGCTCAACCTCGCGCCGGACCACATCGACTGGCACGGCGGGCTCGATGCCTACACGGCCGACAAGGGCCGCATCTACCACAACACCCAGGTCGCCTGCGTCTACAACGTCGAGGACCCGGTGACCGAGCGCCTCGTGGAGGAGGCCGACGTCATCGAGGGCTGCCGCGCGATCGGCTTCACCCTCGGGATCCCCGCCCCCGGCATGATCGGCCTGGTCGACGACGCGATCGCCGACCGCGCGTTCATCGCCGGCCGGGCCTCGAGCGCCGCAGAGCTCGGCAGCGTCCACGACATCGGTCTCGACGCCCACGGTGACCGCGACCGGGTGCCGCCGCCCCACATGGTGGCCAACGCCCTCGCCGCCGCGGCGCTGGCCCGCGCGCACGGCGTCGAGCCCCGCGCCGTCCGTGACGGCCTCCGCGCGTTCACCCCCGACGCCCATCGCATCGCCGACGCCGGCGACGTCGGGGGAGTGCACTTCGTCGACGACTCCAAGGCCACCAACCCGCACGCCGCCCAGGCCTCGCTGCGCGGGGTCGAGCACGCGGTGTGGATCGCCGGCGGGCTGGCGAAGGGGGCCACGTTCGACGAGCTCGTGCTGTCGGTGCGCGACCGCCTCCGTGGCGTCGTCCTGATCGGGGCGGACCGCGCGCTGATCGCCGAGGCGTTGCGCCGACACGCCCCTGACGTCCCCGTCGTGGAGGTCGACTCGGGCGAGACTGATCCCATGGATCGCGTCGTCGAGGTCGCGGCATCGCTCGCCCGTGAGGGTGACACGGTGCTGCTGGCCCCGGGGTGCGCGTCCATGGACCAGTTCGCCAACTACGCCGCGCGCGGGGACAGCTTCGTCGCCGCCGTGCGCCGGTTGCGCGACCGGTCCTGACCACCACGCACGGGCCGCACGGCCCATCAGGCAGAGGACGACCATGAGCACGACGGACGATCGGCGGACCCCGGCCATCGTCGAGGCGGCTCGTCGTACGCTCGAGCGCCCGCTCGCGTCCTACCAGCTGGTGCTGGGCGCCACGGCGCTCCTGCTCGGCCTCGGACTCATCATGGTGCTGAGCGCGAGCTCGGTCTTCGCCCTGGTCAACTACGGCAACTCGTTCTCGATCGTCCTGCGCCAGATGATCTTCGCGGTGCTCGGCGTCATCGGCGCGATCATCGCCGCGCGGATGCCGCTGCCGCTGCTGCGCCGCTTCATCGTGCCGTTCCTGGCCGTCTCGGTGCTGCTCGTCATGGCCACGTTCATCCCCGGCGTGGGCCTGGAGCGCAACGGCAACCGCAACTGGCTGCCCCTGGTCGGTGGCTTCCAGCTGCAGCCCTCGGAGTTCGCGAAGCTGGCGCTCGTGCTGTGGATCGCGGACATCTACGCCCGCCGGCAGAAGTACCTGGAGATCCCGCGCTACGTCATCACCCCCATGGTCCCCGTCGCAGGCAGCATCGCGCTGCTCGTGGTCGGCCAGCACGACCTCGGCACGGCGCTGGTGCTGTTCGCCCTCATCATCGGCATGCTGTGGGTCGCCGGCCTCCCGCGCAAGCAGATGGGCGCCCTGCTGGCGGTGCTGTTCGTGGGCCTCGTGCTCGCGGTCGCGCAGTCCCCGCACCGCGTCCAGCGCCTGCTCAACTTCACCAACCCCGAGGCCGATCCCGACAGCGCCGGCTTCCAGGCCATCCACGGCATGATGGCGCTCGCCCGCGGCGGCTTCTGGGGCGTCGGTCTCGGCGGCAGCCGGCAGAAGTGGGGCTCGCTGCCCGAGGCCCACACGGACTTCATCCTCGCGGTGATCGGCGAGGAGATCGGTCTGGTCGGGGCACTGGTCGTGCTCGGGCTCTTCATCGTCCTCGGCTTCGCCGGCCTGCGGATCGCGACGCGCACGAAGGAGCCCTTCGTGCGCTACACCGCGGCCGGCATCACGATCTGGATCATGATCCAGGCCGTCATCAACATCGGCATGGTGCTGGGCCTGCTGCCGGTCATCGGCATCCCGTTGCCGCTCATCTCGTACGGTGGGTCGAGCCTGCTCGTCACCCTCGTGGCGCTGGGCATCCTGCTGAACTGCGCCACGTCCGAGCCCGGTGCCCGCCGGGCGCTCCAGGCCGGGCGCGCGAACCGCAAGAAGGGAAAGTAATCCGTGCGCGTGCTGCTCGCCGGCGGTGGTACCGCCGGCCACACCTCGCCGTTGCTGGCCACCGCGGCCGTGCTGGCTGACGCCGGCGCCGAGATCACCTGTCTCGGCACGCCGCGTGGCCTCGAGGTGACGTTGATCCCGCAGGCGGGCTACCCGCTCGAGCTGGTGCCCCCGGTGCCGATGCCGCGCCGCCCGGGCAAGGCGATGCTGCAGGTCCCGGGGCGGCTCCGGGCCGCCGTGAAGGCGACCGGCGAGGTGGTCGACCGCGTCCGTCCCGACGTCATCGTCGGCTTCGGCGGCTACGTGTCGGTGCCGGCGTACCTCGTCGCGCGACGTCGCCATCTGCCGCTCGTCGTGCACGAGGGCAACGCGATCCCGGGCATCGCCAACAAGCTGGGCGCCCGGTTCACCGAACACGTGGCGACCAGCTTCCCCGACACCGACCTGCGGCACGGGCGCTACATCGGCCTGCCGATCCGCCGCGAGATCTCCACGCTCGACCGCACCGCGCTGCGCGCGGAGGCCCGCGCCTTCTTCGGGCTCGACGCCGACCGTCCGACCCTGCTGATCACCGGGGGCTCGCAGGGGGCCCGGCGCATCAACCAGGCGCTGGCCGCGTCGGCGCGCGATCTGGCCGACGCCGGGGTGCAGGTGCTGCACGCCGCGGGTCGTCCCGACGAGGTCCCGGTGCAGGGGCGCGAGGGCGATCCGCCGTACGTCGTGGTGCCCTTCATCGACCGCATGGACCTGGCCTACGCCGCCGCGGACCTGATCGTGTGCCGCTCGGGCGCCAACACCGTCACCGAGGTCGCCGCGGTCGGTCTGCCGGCAGCGTTCGTCCCGTTGCCCATCGGCAACGGCGAGCAGGCCCACAACGCCCATCCCGTCGTGCAGGCCGGGGGAGCGCTGCTCATCGACGACGGCGCCCTCACCCCGACCTGGATCGACAACGTGGTCATCCCGCTGGTGTCCGACCGGGAGCGACTGACCGCGATGTCGGAGGCGGCCTCGGGCATCGTCCGGCGCGACGCCGACGTGCGGCTCGCCGAGATGATCCAGGCGGCTGCGGGCGCATGAGGATCCCCGTCCCGGCCGACATCCCGTCGGCCGACGCGCTCGGCGCGGTCTTCTTCATCGGCATCGGTGGCGCCGGGCTGTCGGCCATCGCGCGCCTGATGGCCCAGCAGGGCATCGAGGTCTCCGGCAGCGACGCCGCGGACTCCGCCGTGCTGCAAGCTCTGCGGGCCGAGGGCATCACGTGTCACGTGGGGCACGACGCGTCCCACCTCGACGGCATCGACACGGTCATCGCCTCGACCGCCGTCCGCGCGGACAACCCCGAGATCGTCGAGGCGCAGCGCCGCGGCCTGCGGCTGTGGCCGCGCTCGGCCGGGCTCCGCTCGGTCATGGCGGGCCGGCGCACGATCGCGGTCGCCGGCACGCACGGCAAGACCACGACCACCGCCATGCTCGCCTGTGCGCTGATCACCGCAGGAGCGGAGCCGTCGTACGCGATCGGGGCCGAGGTCGCGAGCCTCGGCGCCAACGCCCGTCTGGGCTCGGGCGACCTGCTGGTCGCGGAGGCCGACGAGAGCGACGGTGCGTTCCTGGTCTACGCGCCCGAGGGTGCGATCGTCACCAACGTCGACGCCGACCACCTCGACAACTACGGGACGGTCGAGGCGTACGACGCCGCGTTCGACGAGTTCATGGGCAACATCGGCTCGTTCGTCGTCCTCAACGCGGACGACCCGGGCGCACGGCGTCTCGCCGCGCTGGCCCGGGCGCGGGGCATCGACGTCGTCCTGGCCGGGTTCGCCGACGATGCCGACCTGCGCGGCGCCGAGCTGGACGTGCAGGGGACCGCGACCACGTTCACCGTCACCCGCGACGGCGTCGACCTCGGACCGGTCCGTCTGGCGGTTCCCGGTGCGCACTACGCGCTCGACGCGCTGCTGGCGCTGGGCGCCGGCCTCCACCTCGGGCACGACCTCGACCGCCTCGTCGCGGGACTCGGCACGTACACCGGTGCCAACCGCCGGATGCAGCCCCTGGGGGAGGCGGCCGGAGTGCGGGTCTACGACTCGTACGCCCACCACCCGACCGAGATCCGGGCCGATCTCGCGGCCGCCCGTGCGATCGCGGGCACCGACCGACTCGTCGTGGCCTACCAGCCGCACCTCGTCAGCCGCACCCGCATCCACGGCGTGCAGATGGGGCAGGAGCTCTCGGCCGCCGACCTCGTCGTGGTCGCCGACATCTACCTCGCCCGCGAGGACGCGGACCCGGCCGTCACGTCGCAGATCGTCGCCGACGCGGTCGACGGCCCCGAGGTGATCCTCGGGGGACCCGTCACGGGCCTCGCCGACGTCCTGCTGCCGCAGCTGCGTGCCGGCGACCTGCTGCTCACCCTCGGAGCCGGCGACATCACGACCGTCGGCCCCGCGGTGCTGGCCGCGCTGGACGGCCGGGCGTGACCGACCAGCGTTTCGTCGACAAGGCCCGGAGGGACCGGCGTCGCAGGATCAAGCGGATCGCGATCGCCGTGCTGGCCGCGGCCGTGGTCGGCGTCCTCGTCTGGGTCGTGTGGTTCTCGAGCCTGCTCGCGGTGCGCGACGTGCGCGTCGACGGCCAGACCACCTACCGCGCGGCCAAGATCCTGAGCGCGGCCGACGTGCCGGTCGGTCGCCCGCTCGCCCGCGTCGACCTCACCGCGATCCAGTCCCGCGTCGCGGGGCTCGAGCGGATCGAGTCGGTCGAGGTCTCCCGCTCGTGGCCGCGCACCATCTCGATCGACGTGGTGGAGCGCAAGGCGGTGATCTGGGCCCGCGTCTCCGGCGCGATCCGGGGCATCGACAAGGAAGGGATCGACTTCCGCTCCTACCGGTCCGAGCCCGATGCGCTGGTCGAGGCGACCATCAGCGTGACCGATCCGGCCCAGCGGCTCGAGACGACGCGGTCGGTCGCGTCCGTCGTGGACCTGGTGACGCGCGAGGAGCCGTCCCTGCGCAGCGAGCTCCAGTCGGTCAGCGCGTCGAGCAAGGACTCGATCGAGCTCGACCTCACCAAGGGACGCACCGTGGTGTGGGGGAGCGACGCCAAGGGCGCCCGGAAGCTCGAGGTGCTTCGCTCCCTGCTGGGCATCGAGGCCGCCCGCTACGACGTCAGCGCACCGGACCAACCCACGACACGTGAGTAGTCGCGGCGTGTCGCACGAGGACTCGTGCGCGCCCCGCGTACCGTTCTGTCTAAGGCAGAGGTTGACATAACTATAACTCTTCACCTCACGGTTAGAGTTTCCGCCTCCTGAGCCTCATGCACGACCCCGGATCATCCAGATCTCCACAGCTTGCAGCACCCAGAGCTCCACACATCCTCGGAAGGGACACACGATGGCGGTCCAGAACTACCTCGCCGTGATCAAGGTCGTCGGCATCGGCGGAGGCGGCGTCAACGCCGTGAACCGCATGATCGAGGTGGGGCTCAAGGGAGTCGAGTTCATCGCGATCAACACCGACGCCCAGGCACTCCTCATGAGCGACGCCGACGTCAAGCTCGACGTCGGTCGCGACTCCACCCGCGGCCTCGGCGCCGGCGCGAACCCCGAGATCGGCAAGCGCGCCGCCGAGGACCACGCCGAGGAGATCGAGGCGGCCATCAAGGGCGCCGACATGGTCTTCGTGACGGCCGGCGAGGGTGGCGGCACCGGCACCGGCGGCGCTCCCGTCGTCGCCCGCATCGCCCGCTCGCTCGGCGCCCTGACGATCGGTGTCGTCACCCGCCCGTTCAAGTTCGAGGGACGCAACCGGTCCAACCAGGCCGACCACGGCATCCAGGCGCTGCGCGACGAGGTCGACACCCTCATCGTCATCCCCAACGACCGCCTGCTGTCGATCAGCGACCCCAACGTCAGCCTCCTGGACTCGTTCCGCCAGGCCGACCAGGTCCTGCACCAGGGCGTCTCGGGCATCACGGACCTGATCACGACCCCCGGCCTGATCAACCTCGACTTCGCCGACGTGAAGTCGGTCATGTCCGACGCCGGATCGGCCCTCATGGGCATCGGCTCGGCCCGCGGGGAGCACCGTGCAGCGGTCGCCGCGGAGAGCGCGGTGTCCAGCCCGCTGCTCGAGGCCTCGATCGAAGGTGCTCGTGGCGTGCTGCTGTCGATCGCGGGTGGCTCGGACCTCGGCCTGTTCGAGATCAACGAGGCCGCCGGTCTCGTCGCGGACGCGGTGCACCCCGAGGCGAACATCATCTTCGGTGCGGTCATCGACGACGCGCTGGGCGACGAGGTCCGGGTCACGGTCATCGCGGCAGGCTTCGACGGCGGCGAGCCGATGCTCCGCGACGCGACGAAGCCCGCGCTGCTGCGGGAGTCACAGCCCGCGTCGGCCGCCTCGACCGCGGCACCGGCCGCGGCCGATCCGCCGCCCGCGCAGACCTACCTGGCGCCCGACCCGTTCCTCGACGGCAAGAACCCGCCGCCGGAGGACGGGGCGGGCAACGCCACGATCCCGCCCGACCTGCCGCCGGCCGGCTACGGCGACGACCTCGACGTGCCCGACTTCCTTCGCTGAGTTGATCTGGCAGGCAGGACGGCTCGGCCGGGTCGAGCTCGGCTTCACCGACCGGTCGGGCGGCACGAGCGACGGTCCGTGGGAGTCCCTCAACCTGGGGACCTCCAACGGTGACGACCCCGAGCGGGTGGCCGAGAACCTCGACCGCCTGGCCCGGGAGCTGGGCGTGGACCGCCTCGTCCGCATGACGCAGGTCCACGGTGCCGACGTCGCCTGGGTCGACGAGCTGGGTGACGACGAGGTGCCCGTGGCCGACGCCCTCCTCACCAGCACCCCGGGCGTCGGGGTCCTCGTCCGGGTCGCCGACTGCGTGCCCATCGTCCTGGCCGCGCCGGCCGAGCCGCTGGCCGGCGTCGTGCACTGCGGCCGGGAGGGTCTCGTGCGCGGTGTCGTGCCGGCTGCGGTCGAGGCGATGCGGGCGCGTGGCGCCACGGCCATCGAGGCGTGGCTGGGGCCCCGTGCCTGCGGCCACTGCTACGAGCTGCCGCAGGACATGGTCGACGCGGTCGCGTCCGTCGTCCCCGAGGCGCGGTCCACCACCTCCTGGGGCACGCCCGCGGCCGACGTCGGCGCCGGCGTGGTGGCCCAGCTGACGGCTCTCGACGTGCGCACGAACGACCTCGGCGCGGCCGAGTGCACGATCGAGCACGACCGGTGGTTCTCCTACCGGCGCCAGGGCCAGCAGTCCGGCCGCTTCGGCGCCGTCGCGGTGATCCGGCCGTGACCCGCCTCGACGAGCTGCGCCGCAACCTGGCCGCGACCGAGGAGCGGATCGGCGCCGCGTGCGCCGCCGCCGGCCGCGAGCGCAGCGACATCACGCTCGTGGTGGTCACCAAGACGTACCCCGCCTCGGACGTCGAGCTCCTGGCGGAGCTGGGCGTGACCGACGTGGGGGAGAACCGCCACCCCGAGGCCGGCGACAAGGCCGCGGAGGTCGAGGCGCCGGTCCGGTGGCACTTCCTGGGCGGTCTGCAGACCAACAAGGCCGGAGCCGTCGCACGCTACGCCGACGTCGTGCACAGCGTCGACCGCGTCAAGCTGGTCAACGCTCTCTCCCGTGGCGCGCAGGCGGCCGGGCGCACGCTCACGTGCCTCGTGCAGGTCGACTTCGACGCGACCGACCCCGGCCGTGCCGGTGTCGTCCCTGCGGGAGTCCCTGATCTCGCCGACGCGATCGCCGCGGCGCCCGGTCTCGTGCTGGGCGGCCTGATGACGGTCGCACCCCTCGGGGAGGACCCGGCTCCGCACTTCGACCACCTCGCGCGGCTGTCGGTCTCGCTGCGTGAGCAGCACCCCGACGCCGGCATCATCTCGGCGGGCATGAGCGGCGACTTCGAGGCGGCGATCGGCGCAGGTGCGACACACCTGCGCATCGGGCGCTCGATACTCGGTGCACGGCCGTCCACGGGGTAATCTCAGTAATGTCATTTCCGATTCACGCACACACGGAGCAACCATGGCTGGCGCAATGCGTAAGGTCGGCGAGTACCTCGGTCTCGTCGAACAGGCTGACTTCGACGACGAGCTCGACGAGGACTTCGAGACGACCGAGCCGGCCCCCCGCCAGCCCGTGAACCGTCAGCCCGCGACCCGCCAGCCCGCCGTCGTGCGTCCGGCCCCGGTCGCCAGCATCGACGAGCGCCGCCGCAGCGAGCCGCGTCCCGAGCGTCGCGCGTCGACCCCGTCGGACCTGGCTCGCATCGAGACGGTGACCCCGCGCACGTACAACGACGCCCGCACGGTGGGGGAGCACTACCGTTCCGGCGTGCCGGTCATCATGAACCTCTCGGAGATCGACGACGACGACGCCAAGCGCCTCGTCGACTTCGCCGCCGGACTCGTGTTCGCGGTCCACGGCTCGATCAACCGCATCACCGCCAAGGTCTTCCTGCTGTCGCCCGAGAACATCTCGGTGACGGACGAGGACAAGCAGCGCATCGCTGCCGGCGGCTTCTTCAACCAGAGCTGAGCGCGCGTGGAAACAGTCGGCTACGTCCTGAACCTGCTGCTGTGGATCGCTCTGGTTCTGCTCATCGCGCGGTTCGTCCTGGACTGGGTGCAGCTGCTCGCCCGCAACTGGCGACCCCGGGGTCTGGTGCTCGTGATCTGTGAGGGTCTGTACTCCCTGACCGACCCGCCGCTGCGCGCCGTGCGGGGCGTCATCCCGCCGCTGAGGCTCGGTCAGGTCATGCTCGATCTGTCCCCGATGATCCTGATCATCGCCATCTACATCCTGCAGGCCCTCGTCCGCGGCATTTTCTTCTAGTGCCCCTTGGACACGTGGCGACGACCACGTGACAGGGCGGGTACTGCTGTGGCAGAAGTGATCTCCGACGGAGTACGGTGGAGGCTCAGAGTCCCGCAGGACTAATCCCCGCAAACCCGAGGTGTACTCATGCCACTGACGCCAGAGGACGTGCGTAACAAGCGATTTACGCCTGTCCGTCTTCGCGAAGGCTATGACATGGGCGAAGTAGACCAGTTTCTCGACGAGGTCGAGGCCGAGCTCGAGCGTCTCACGGTCGAGAACGAAGAACTTCGCGCCAAGGTAGCCGCCGCATCGACCGGTGAACCGACCGGACTGATCCCGGCCGTCTCATCGTCATCGACCCCCGCCCAGCAGACGCCGCCCACCCCGGCGGTCCAGGAGCCGGCGCAGTACACGCCGCCTGCCCCTGAGCCCGAGCCGACCAAGGCTCCGGAGCCCGAGCCGGCTCCCGCGCCCGTGGCTCGCACCTCGTCGATGGGCGATGCGTCGTCCGCGGCCGCGCGTCTGCTCGAGATCGCGTCCACCAACGCCGACCAGCTCATGGACGCGGCGAAGGAGGAGGCCGACCGGATCGTGGGTGAGGCTCGTGCGAAGGCTGAGCGTCTGACCAACGAGGCCCGTGGCAAGGCCGACCGCCTCGAGACCGATGCGCGCATCCGCGCGCAGAAGCTCGACGAGGAGACCAACGAGCGTCGTACGCAGGCCGTCGCGACGATCGAGCGGGAGCGCTACGAGATCCAGCGCGAGGTCGAGCACCTCCGGGCCTACGAGCGGGAGTACCGGGCGCGGCTCAAGAACTACTTCCAGAGCCAGCTCGACCAGCTCGCGGCGAACGAGAGCACGACCAGCTCGACTCCCGTCCAGGCACCGGCTGACGCGGCTCCCCGCCGCCTCCGCTCGCTGCTCGGCGACGACGAGAGCTTCTGAGACACCCCAGCACCACCGGAACGGCCCGCCTCCTCGGAGGCGGGCCGTTCTGCTGTCTGGCGGTCTCGCCAGGTGCTGCTCAGGCCTTGCTGAGGGAGAATGCGAAGCCCAGGTCGGTGTCGGTGAACGACGGCGTGTCCACGCCCTCGGTGATGCTCGTCGCGAGCACCTCGTCGGCGATCAGGTCCGCATGGGCCCGCACCGCCTCGGCCATCTGACCCTCGGCCGTCCACGACAGCGTGATGCGGTCGGAGATCTCCAGGCCCGAGGACTTGCGTGCCTCCTGGATGACGCGGATGGCCTCACGGGCCGACCCGGCACGTCGCAGGTCGTCGTCGAGCTCGAGGTCGAGCGCGACCGTCTCGCCCTGGTCGTTGACGACCGACCAGCCCTCGCGGGGGTGCTCGGCGATGATGACGTCGTCCGGGCCGACCGTGACCGGCTCGCCGTCGACCTCGACCGTGGCGGTGCCGGCCGAGGACAGCTCGGCGGCCAGGCGTCCGGCGTCGGCCGCGGCGATCGCACCGGCGACCTTGGGCGTCTCCTTGCCGAACCGCTTGCCGAGGTTGCGGAAGTTGCCCTTGGCGGAGTGGTCGACGAGGTCGCCGGTCGTCTCGAAGGACTCCAGCGCCCGGACGTTGAGCTCCTCGGCGATCTCGGTGCGGAGCTCCTCGCTCAGCAGCGCGTACGCCTGCGAGCCGACGACGGCACGCCGCAGCGGCTGACGGGTCTTGGCCTTCGCCTCCGCGCGGGCCGCGCGGCCCAGCTCGACGACCCGGCGGGCCAGACGCATCTGCCGGTCGAGGTCGTCGTCGACGAGGGAGGCGTCCGCCTGCGGCCACGTGGCCAGGTGCACCGACCGGGGCAGCTCGTCCGAGGTCGCCGCGAACATGTCCTGCCACACCCGCTCGGTGATGAACGGGGTCAGCGGCGCCATCACCAGGGTGACCAGGTGCAGCACCTCGTGCAGGGTCGCCAGGGCCGAGGCGTCACCGGCCCAGAAGCGACGCCGCGAGCGCCGGACGTACCAGTTGGAGAGCAGGTCGACGTACGCCGCGATCTGCGCGCCAGCGCGCTGCGTGTCGAACTCCTCGAGGGCGTCGGTGACCTGCTGGGTGAGGCGGTGGGCCTCGCCGAGGATCCAGCGGTCCATCGCGGGGCGGTCGGCGAACGCCGGGGCCGGGCTGGACGGCGTCCAGTCGTTCGCACCGGCGTACAGCACGTGGAACGCCGTCGTGTTCCAGTACGTCAGCAGCACCTTGCGGACGATCTCGGACAGCGCGGTGTGACCGATGCGGCGCGGGGCCCACGGCGATCCCGAGCAGGCCATGAACCAGCGCAGGGCGTCGGCGCCGTGCTCCTCCATCAGCGGCATCGGCAGCAGGATGTTGCCCAGGTGCTTGCTCATCTTCTTGCCGTCCTCGGCCAGGATGTGGCCGAGGCAGACGACGTTCTCGTACGAGCTCTGGTCGAACACGAGCGTGCCGACCGCCATGAGCGAGTAGAACCACCCGCGGGTCTGGTCGATGGCCTCGCAGATGTACTGCGCGGGATAGGCCTGCTCGAACTTCTCCGCCGAGCCGGGCACGTGCGGGTAGCCCCACTGCGCGAACGGCATCGAGCCGGAGTCGAACCACGCGTCGATGACGTCGGGGACGCGCCGGTACGTGCCGGGCTCGCCATCCTTGGTGAACGTCACGTCGTCGATGTAGGGGCGGTGCGGGTCGAGGTTGCTCAGGTCACGGCCGGTCAGCTTGGACAGCTCGGCGAGCGACTCGATGCACACGAGCTTGGTCGGGTCCGCGTCGTTGCGCCAGATCGGCAGCGGCGTGCCCCAGTAGCGGCTGCGCGACAGCGACCAGTCGATGTTGTTGTGGAGCCAGTCGCCGTAGCGGCCGTTCTTGATCGTCTCGGGGAACCAGTTGGTGTCCTCGTTCTCGGCGAGCAGGCGGTCCTTGACGGCCGTGGTGCGGATGTACCAGGCGGGGAGCGCGTAGTACATGAGCGGTGTGTGGCAGCGCCAGCAGTGCGGGTAGGCGTGCTCGTACGCGAGCTCGTTGAACATCAGGCCGCGGGCGACGAGGTCGTCGGCCAGGGCCCGGTCGGCGGTCTTGAAGAACTGGCCGCCGACGAGCGGCACGTCGTCCTCGAAGTGGCCGTCGGGACGGATCGGGTTGACGACCGGCAGGCCGTACGCCTTGCTGACGGCCATGTCGTCCGCGCCGAACGCGGGGGACTGGTGCACCAGGCCGGTGCCGTCCTCGATCGTGACGTAGTCGGCCAGGACGACGAAGTGTGCGTCGGCCGGCCCGTCGTCCCCTTCCGGGAAGTCGATGAGCTCGAAGGGGCGCTGGTAGGTCCAGCGCTCCATGTCGCGACCGATCACGGTCTCGCCGGTGAGCGTCCAGCCCTCGCCGAGCGCCTTGCCGACGAGCGGCTCGGCGACGACCAGCGTCTCGGTGCCGTCGGTGGCCAGGACGTAGGTGACGTCGGGGTTGACGGCGACCGCCGTGTTCGAGACCAGCGTCCACGGGGTGGTGGTCCACACCAGCAGCGACGCCGTGCCGGCGTACGGGCCCGAGGTCAGCGGGAAGCGCACGTAGACCGACGGGTCGGTGATCGTCTCGTAGCCCTGCGCGAGCTCGTGGTCCGACAGGGTCGTGCCGCAGCGCGGGCAGTAGGGCGCGACCCGGAAGTCCTCGGTCAGCAGTCCCTTCTTGAAGATCGTGGACAGCGCCCACCAGACGCTCTCGACGTACGAGGGCTCCATCGTCCGGTAGGGGTTGGCCATGTCGACCCAGTAGCCCATCCGGTCGGTCATCTCCTCGAAGAGATCGACGTTGCGGACGACCGCCTCACGGCACTTGGCGTTGAACTCGGCGATGCCGTACGCCTCGATGTCGGGCTTGCCGTTGAAGCCCAGCTCCTTCTCGACCGCGATCTCGACCGGCAGGCCGTGGCAGTCCCAGCCGGCCTTGCGGTCGACGTGGTAGCCCTGCATGGTCTTGAACCGCGGGAAGACGTCCTTGAAGACGCGGGCCTCGACGTGGTGGGTGCCGGGCGTGCCGTTGGCCGTCGGCGGGCCCTCGTAGAACGTCCAGCGGGGCGCGTCCTCAGGGGTCTCGAGGCTGGCGGCGAAGGTGCCCTGGTCGGCCCACAGGTCGAGGATCTCGCGCTCCAGCACGGGAAGATCGACGTGGGCGGGGACGGGGCGGTAGGACGCGTGCGAAGTCACACCCTCAATTCTACGGGTGAGCGGTACGGATCCCGCGGCGGTGCAAGTTGTCTCCGTCGTGTCTGGGGTCTACTCTCCACGCATGCCAAACACCGAGCTCGCCGTACGAGCTGACGAGACGCCGTGGACCGCTGCCGAGACCGAGGAGGTCCGCACGGAGCTCGAGGCGGATCTGACCCGCTTGCGGGGTGAGCTCGACCACTCCGCCCGCGAGCTGCAGGACCTGCTGCGCGACGGTGTCGACGGTGCCGGCAACGACCAGGCCGACGTGGGCTCCAAGGGCCTCGAGCGTGACGCCGAGATGTCCCTCGCGGCCAACCAGCGCGTGCTCCTGCTGCAGACCGAGAAAGCACTCGAACGGCTCGACAAGGGCACCTACGGTCAGTGCGAGGTCTGCGGTGAGGCGATCGGCAAGAATCGTTTGATCGCGTTCCCGCGTGCCACACTGTGTATGACATGCAAGCAGCGCGAGGAGCGTCGCTGAGCCCTGGCGACGACCACGGCGCGACCACGAGGACATACGTACGACTGTTCACTGCGGTGACGGTCGTGGCGCTCGTCGTCGACCAGGTGACCAAGGTCATCGCGGTCGAGAAGCTGCAGGGCCGTGCGTCGATCGAGATCATCCCCGGCCTGCTGTCGTTCACCTTCCTGCGCAACCCCGGCGCGGCGCTGAGCACCGGGGCGGGCTTCACGCTCGTCCTGAGCCTCATCGCGATCGCGGTGTGCATCGGTGTCATCCGCACCGCCTCGCGCCTGCGCGACAAGGGCTGGGCCGTCGGCCTGGCCCTGCTGCTCGCCGGCGCGCTCGGCAACCTGGCGGACCGCATCTTCCGTGAGCCCGCTCCGCTGCGCGGCCACGTGGTCGACTTCATCGACTACGGCGTCTTCGTGGGCAATGTCGCCGACATCGCCCTGACGTTCGCCGCCATCATCATCGTCTGGCGCGCGTGGCGCGGCATCCGCCTGGACGGCACCCGCGAGGAGAATTCATGAGCACCGAAGGTGCCGAGCTGCAGCACAAGGTCATCCAGGTCCCCGAGGGGCTCGCAGGCGAGCGCGTGGACAGCGCGCTGGCTCGTCTCCTCGGCCTGTCCCGCACCCGGGCCAGCGAGCTCGTCGCCGAGGGCCACGTGACCCTCGACGGCGCCGCCCCGGCCAAGTCCGACCGCGTGGTGCCGGGCTCGATCCTCGAGGCGTCGATCCCGGCGCCCCGCACCGCGACGGTCGTGGCGACCGAGGTCGAGGGGATGAAGATCGTCTTCCAGGACGACGACATCGTGGTGGTCGACAAGCCCGTCGGCGTCGCGGCCCACCCGAGCGTCGGCTGGTACGGCCCCACGGTCCTGGACCACCTGGCCGGCGTCGGCATCCGCATCTCGACCTCGGGTGCGCCCGAGCGTCGGGGCATCGTGCACCGCCTGGACGTCGGCACCAGCGGGCTCATGGCGGTCGCCAAGTCCGAGCATGCGTACACGGTCCTCAAGCAGGCGTTCCGCGACCGGACGGTCGAGAAGACCTACCACGCGCTGGTGCAGGGCCACCCCGACCCGCACACCGGGACGATCGACGCGCCGATCGCGCGTCACCCCAAGCACGACTTCAAGTTCACGGTCAAGGACGGCGGCCGCGACAGCATCACGCACTACGACACGCTCGAGGCGCACCGGTTCGCGAGCCTGCTGACCATCCGGCTCGAGACCGGTCGCACGCACCAGATCCGCGTCCACATGAGCGCGATCCACCACCCGTGCGTCGGCGACCTGATGTACGGCGCCGACCCGACGCTCGCCAAGCGCGTCGACCTCGACCGGCAGTGGCTGCACGCCAAGGGCCTGGCGTTCACCCACCCGCGCACGGGGGAGTGGGTCGAGTTCAGCTCGGAGTACCCCGCCGACCTGGTCCACGCGCTCGAGGTCGTCCGCACGATCGACGACAACCCCCTGCCGCGCTAGCCGCGGGGGCGGTGCCGGCCGCGTGATCGGCCGGGGTGAAAGAATGCCGGCATGCCATCTGTCGTGCGCCAGTCCGAGAAGCTGAGGGATGTCCTGTACGACATCCGTGGACCCGTCAGCGCGCGTGCCGCGGCCCTCGAGGCCGAGGGCCACCGCATCCTCAAGCTGAACATCGGCAACCCCCAGCCGTTCGGCTTCGACGCCCCGGCCGAGATCCTGCAGGACGTCATCGCCGCGCTCCCGGGATCGGCCGGCTACTCGGACTCGCGCGGCATCCAGTCCGCCCGCCGCGCGGTGGTGCACAACTACCAGCTGCAGGAGGGCTTCCCGACGATCGACGTCGACGACGTCTGGATCGGCAACGGGGTCTCCGAGCTCATCCAGATCGCGCTGCAGGCGCTGCTCGACAACGGCGACGAGGTGCTGATCCCGGTCCCGGACTACCCGCTGTGGACCGCCGTGACCAACCTCGCGGGCGGTGTGCCGGTGCACTACCGCTGCGACGAGGACAACGAGTGGAACCCCGACCTCGCGGACCTGGAGTCCAAGATCACCGACCGCACCAAGGTCATCGTGGTCATCAACCCCAACAACCCCACGGGTGCGGTGTACTCGCGCGAGACGCTGGCCGGCATCGCGGACCTGGCGCGCAAGCACGATCTGGTCCTGATGGCCGACGAGATCTACGACAAGATCCTCTACGAGGACGCGGTCCACATCCCGATGGCCAGCGTCGCGCCCGACGTGCTGACGCTGACGTTCAACGGCCTGTCGAAGGCGTACCGGGTGTGCGGCTACCGGGCGGGCTGGGTCGTGGCGACCGGACCGCTCGGACGGGCGCGTGACTACCTCGAGGGCATCACGCTGCTGTGCTCGATGCGCCTGTGCCCGAACGTCCCCGCCCAGAACGCGATCCAGGTCGCGCTCGGCGGCTACCAGTCGATCAAGGAGCTCATCCTGCCCGGCGGACGGCTGCTCGAGCAGCGCGACACCGCGGTGGCCGAGCTGCGCAAGATCCCCGGCGTGAGCGTCGTGACGCCCAAGGGCGCGCTGTACGCGTTCCCGCGGCTCGACCCCGAGGTCTACCCGGTCAAGGACGACCAGCAGCTCGTGCTGGACCTGCTGCTGCAGGAGAAGATCCTGCTGACGCAGGGCACCGGGTTCAACTGGCCCGATCCCGACCACCTGCGCATCGTCACGCTGCCGTGGGCGCGCGACCTCGCGGACGCGATCCAGCGCCTCGGCAACTTCCTCAGCAGCTACCGGCAGGTCTAGTTCAGCCACTCGTCACCTGCAGGTGGTGCGGGATCCACCCGTTCTGCCTACCGTGGCGGGATGAACCCGATCAGGCGCGCCATCGTTGCAGGACTGGCCCTGGTCGCGGCGGCTCCCGGAGCCGTCGCGGCCGTGGGGGCCGGCGGACCCGGAGACCATCGCGCACGCGACTCCGCCCTCGTGAAGGTCTTCGGGGCGGTCGACCGCAGCACGCAGTGGCGGCTGGTCGACCGGATGCGGCTGGACTTCCCGACGTTCCACACCGAGGGCATCGCCTTCGCGGGGGACCGCGTGTTCCTCTCCGCGGTGGAGATCCTGGAGCCCACCGTGACGTACCCGACGCCGGTGGACGGGTACGACCGGTCGCCGGGCAAGGGTGTGGGGCACCTGTTCGTGATGGACCGCCAGGGCAACCTGCAAAAGGACATCGTCCTCGGCGAGGGCGACGTCTACCACCCGGGAGGCATCGACGTCGACGGGCACGACGTGTGGGTGCCCGTCGCGGAGTACCGCCCGAACAGCCGCACCATCGTCTACCGGGTCGACACCAGGACCCTTCGCGTGCACCGTCAGTTCGAGGTCAAGGGCCACTTCGGCGGCGTCGTGCGCGACCGGACGACGGGCCACCTCGTGGGCAACACCTGGGGCTCGCGCCGGTTCGCCGAGTGGGACAGCCGCGGCCGCCAGCTCAGCACCTGGGCCAACACGAGCTTCTTCGTGGACTACCAGGACTGCCAGTACGTGCCGACGGGCAAGATGCTGTGCGGCGGTGTGGCGAACCTGCCGCAGACACCGGGCGCCGGGGGAGCGGCAGCCACGTACGAGCTGGGTGGCCTGGCACTGATCGACCTCCGCTCGCACCGGGTGCTGAAGGAGGTGCCCTTCCAGCAGTGGTCGACGGCCGGGCACGTGGCGACCCGCAATCCCGTCAAGGTCGTCGCGGACGGGCGATCGCTCACGGTGCGGGTCGCGCCGGACAACGGCGAGGAGGGCAACGGCACCGAGATCCTGACCTATCGCGCGACTGTCGGGAAGTGACGCAGCTCGCAACCAGTCTCGCCTTTTGTCGGGACCATGGGGAATGATCGGACCCAGCATGTTCCAAGTAGGAATAGCGAGAGGTCTCGACACATGACGGACATGATCCGGGCGACCGGGCTGGTGAAGAGGTACAAGGACGTCGACGCCCTGGCCGGGCTCGACCTCGCAGTCCCCGAGGGCAAGGTCCTGGGCCTGCTGGGCCCCAACGGGGCGGGCAAGACGACCGCCGTGCGCATCCTGGCCACGCTGCTGAAGGCCGACGCCGGCCACGCCGAGGTGGCGGGCATCGACGTCGCGAAGGACCCCGACGGGGTCCGCGCCCGGATCGGCCTGTCGGGCCAGTACGCCGCGGTCGACGAGCACCTGACCGGCTACGAGAACCTGGAGATGGTGGGCCGGCTCTACGGCATGCCGAAGTCCCGGGCGGCCAAGCGGGCCCGCGACCTGCTCGAACGCTTCGACCTGGCGGACGCGGGTGACCGTCCGTCCAAGACGTACTCCGGGGGCATGCGCCGGCGCCTCGACCTGGCCGGCGCGCTCGTCGCGGAGCCTCCGGTGCTCATCCTGGACGAGCCCACCACCGGCCTGGACGTGCGCAGCCGCCAGCAGATGTGGGGCGTCATCCGCGACCTGGTGTCGTCGGGGGCGACCCTGCTGCTGACCACGCAGTACCTCGAGGAGGCCGATCTGCTGGCCGACGACATCGTCGTCATCGACCACGGCCGGGCGATCGCCCGCGGCACCGCCGACGAGCTCAAGACGCAGACCGGCGGCGAGCGCATCGAGGTGCTGCTCACCGATCCGGCGCGGCGCGAGGACGCGACCCGCATCCTGGCGGAGGTCGCCGTCGGCGACGTGCAGACGGGGGACAACGACCGCGAGCTGACCGCACCCGTCAAGGGTGGCGTCCCGCAGCTGCGCAGCGTGCTGGAGCAGCTCGAGTCCGCCGGGATCGACGTGCTCGACGTGGGCCTGCGCCGCCCGACGCTCGACGACGTGTTCCTGAGCCTGACCGGACGTGCCGCCGAGGACGCGGACGCCCCGGACGAGGAGGTGGCCCCATGACCAGCCTGACCCGCCACGCGACGGACGGCTGGGTCGTCGCCAAGCGCAATCTCATCAAGATCGTCCGCGTCCCCGAGATCCTGGTGTTCGTGCTGATCTCGCCGATCATGTTCGTGCTGCTGTTCGCGTACGTGTTCGGCGGTGCGATCGACCCGGGCGACGGGGTCAACTACCGCGAGTTCCTGATCGGCGGCATCTTCGCCCAGACGGTCGTGTTCGGCGCGACCTTCACCGGCGCGGGTCTCGCCGAGGACATGCAGAAGGGGATCATCGACCGGTTCCGCTCGCTGCCGATGTCGCGCTCGGCGGTCCTGGTCGGCCGCACGACGTCCGACATCGTCTACAACGTGCTGTCGTTGATCATCATGGCGCTGACCGGCCTGCTGGTGGGCTGGCGCATGCGCGAGGGCGTCGTCGACGCGCTGGCCGGCTTCCTGCTGCTCCTGCTGTTCGCCTACGCGATCAGCTGGATCATGGCATGGGTCGGCCTGCTGGTGCCGAGCGTCGAGGTCATCAACAACGCCTCGTTCATCGTGATCTTCCCGCTGACGTTCGTGTCCAACGCCTTCGTCCCGCTGGCCTCCCTGCCGGGCGGGCTGCGGACGTTCGCGGAGTGGAACCCGGTCTCCACCGTCACGCAGGCCTCGCGCGAGCTGTTCGGCAACACCGGCGGTCGGCTGCCGGAGTCGGACGCGTGGTCGATGCAGCACCCCGCGCTCTACACGGTGATCTGGGTGGGCATCATCCTGGTGGTGTTCGTCCCGCTGTCGGTGCGTCAGTACCGGCTGGCCAGCAGCCGCTGAGCCACCCGGCTCAGCGGCCCGAGCGCTTGCGCTCGGCGAACTGCGCGGCCTCGTCGAGCCGGAAGCGCGCGATCGCGGTGATCAGGTCGATCGGGAGCGGCTCGTCGAGCGGGAAGCGGACGCCGGTCTTGGCGGTCCGGTACGGCTTGAGCTCCTCGTCGAACTTCGCGAACACCGCACCGGTCGGGAAGAAGTTGAGCGAGGTGTGGTCGCCGTGCCCGGCGAGCTGCACGACGTCCACGCCGTGCTGGCGGTACGACGGGATGTTGTGGCTGATCGTCTCCTCCGCGTCGGGCAGGGCGGCCCGGATGACCGACCGCATCTCCTGCAGCCGTGGCTCGAGGTCGTACGTCGCCGCGGCGATGTAGTCGTCGACGGTCGTGTAGGTCTGCTTCTCGCGGTCCGGGTGCTCAGCCATGCCTCCAGTATGGACGGAGCCGGAGGTGCCCATGTGACGGTCATGACCCCCCGCAGCGGTTCGGCCTGCGACGGCAGCCACGGATCGGCGCGGCGTCGGTTCTCGTCATGGCCCTCGACTAGGCTGTAGACCTTCCCCCCGACCGCGCCGAGGAGGCCTTTTTTCGATGTCGAGTGACTCATCATTCGTGCACCTGCACGTCCACACTGAGTACTCGATGCTCGACGGGGCGGCCCTGCTGGACGGGCTGTTCGAACGCACGGCCGAGCTCGGCATGCCGTCGATCGCGATGACCGACCACGGCAACCTGCACGGCGCCTACGACTTCTACAGCAAGGCCAAGAAGTACGGCGTCAAGCCGATCATCGGCATGGAGGCCTACCTCACGCCGAACATCCCGCGGCACGAGAAGAAGGCCGTCCTGTGGAACAAGGGCGCCCGGGACGCCGACGTCGCGGGCCGCGGTGCGTACACGCACATGACCCTGCTCTCGGAGACGACCGAGGGCATGCACAACCTGTTCCGCATCGGCTCCTACGCGAGCCTGGAGGGCCAGTACCGCAAGCCGCGCGCCGACCGTGACCTGCTCCAGCGCTACGGCAAGGGCCTGATCGCGACGACGGGCTGCCCGTCCGGCGAGATCCAGACCTGGCTGCGCATCGGCAACTACGAGAAGGCCAGGGCGTCCGCGGCCGAGTTCCAGGACATCTTCGGCAAGGAGAACTTCTTCCTCGAGCTGATGGACCACGGCCTCGAGATCGAGCGCACCGTGCGCGACGGGCTGCTGCGGCTCAAGGCCGATCTCGGCCTGCCGGCCATCGCGACCAACGACTCGCACTACACCAGCCCCGAGGACGCCGAGGCGCACTCGGCCCTGCTGTGCGTCCAGTCCGGCAGCACGCTGACCGACCCCAACCGGTTCAAGTTCGACTCCAACGACTTCTACATCAAGTCCGCCGCCGAGATGCGCGACCTGTGGGAGGACCGGTTCGACCTGAAGGAGGCGTGCGACAACACGCTCCTGATCGCCGAGCGGTGCAACGTCGAGTTCACCGAGTCCAACGGCGGCTACATGGCGCGCGCCGACATCCCCGACGGCGAGACCGAGGAGAGCTGGTTCGTCAAGGAGGTCTGGCGCGGGATCGAGAGCCGCTACCCGGGCGACAAGCTGACCGACGAGGTCCGTGCGCGCACCGAGATGGAGCTCGACGTCGTCCGCACCAAGGGCTACTGCGGCTACTACCTCGTGGTCGCGGACTTCATCAACTGGGCCAAGGACAACGGCATCCGCGTCGGTCCCGGCCGTGGATCGGGTGCCGGCTCGATCGCCGCGTACGCGCTGCGCATCACCGACCTGTGCCCCCTGACGCACGGACTGATCTTCGAGCGCTTCCTCAACCCCGAGCGCCCCTCGATGCCCGACTTCGACATCGACTTCGACGAGCGTCGTCGCAGCGAGGTGATCCGCTACGTCAGCAACAAGTACGGCGAGGAGCGGGTCGCGATGATCGCGACGTTCGGCCGGCTGAAGTCCAAGGCCGCGATCAAGGACGCCGCGCGCGTCATGGACTACCCGTTCTCGCACGGCGAGCGGATCACCAAGGCGCTACCGGCCGACATCATGGGCAAGGGCGTCACGCTCAAGGGCCTGTTCGACAAGGACGACAAGCGCTACGGCGACGGCGGCGACTTCCGCAAGCTGCACGACGAGGACGCCGACGTCCGCAAGATCTACCAGACCGCGCTGGGCCTCGAGGGCCAGATCCGCCAGTGGGGCGTCCACGCGGCCGGCGTCATCATGTCCAGCGATCCGCTGATCGACATCGTCCCGATCATGAAGCGCGAGCAGGACGGCGCGATCATCACCCAGTTCGACTACCCGATGTGCGAGGCGCTCGGGCTGGTCAAGATGGACTTCCTGGGGCTGCGCAACCTCACGGTGCTCGACGACGCGCTGATCAACATCAAGCGCAACCGCGGCATCGACCTGGTGCTCGAGGACCTCACGTTCGACGACCCCGCCACCTACGACCTGCTGGCCCGCGGCGACACCCTCGGCGTGTTCCAGCTCGACGGCGGACCGATGCGCGCGCTCCTGCGCAGCATGAAGCCCGACAAGTTCGAGGACATCTCGGCCGTCGGCGCGCTCTACCGTCCCGGCCCGATGGGCGCGGACTCGCACAACAAGTACGCCCGGCGCAAGAACGGCCGCGAGCCGATCGACCCGATCCACCCCGAGCTCGAGAAGCCGCTGGAGACGGTGCTGGGGGAGACCTACGGCCTGATCGTGTACCAGGAGCAGGTCATGGCGATCGCCCAGGTGCTGGCCGGGTTCTCGCTCGGACAGGCCGACAACCTGCGCCGCGCGATGGGCAAGAAGAAGAAGTCCGAGCTGGACAAGCAGTACGCGGGCTTCCAGGCCGGCATGCTCGAGCGCGGCTACTCCCAGAAGGCCATCAGCACGCTGTGGGACATCCTGCTGCCGTTCTCGGACTACGCCTTCAACAAGGCGCACTCCGCGGCGTACGGCGTCATCTCGTACTGGACCGCGTACCTCAAGGCCAACTACCCGGCCGAGTACATGGCGGCGCTGCTGACCAGCACGCGCGTTGACAAGGACAAGTCGGCGATCTACCTCAACGAGTGCCGGCGCATGGGCATCAAGGTGCTCCCGCCCGACGTCAACGAGTCGGTCTCCAACTTCGCCTCGGTCGGCCCCGACATCCGCTTCGGCCTCGGCGCGATCCGCAACATCGGCGAGAACGTCGTCGCGGGCATCGTCGAGGGCCGCACGACCGGCGGTCCGTACGCCGACTTCAACGACTTCCTGGACAAGGTCCCGACGCTCGTGTGCAACAAGCGCGTCCTGGACTCGCTGATCAAGGCGGGTGCGTTCGACTCCCTCGGGCACCGGCGCCGTGCCCTCACGACCGTGGCCGAGGAGGGTGTCGACCTCTACATCGACCTCAAGCGGCAGGCCGCGATCGGCCAGGACTCGCTGTTCGGCGGCGGTGACGACGTCTTCACCGGTGGCCGCGTCGAGGTCCCCGAGTCGATGCCGGAGTGGGAGAAGACCCAGCTGCTGGCGTTCGAGCGCGACATGCTCGGCCTCTACGTCTCGGACCACCCGTTGCAGGGGCTCGAGCACGTGCTGCGGGCCAGCAGCGACTCGACGGTCGGCGACCTGCTGACCAACACCGACCTGCCCGACGGCAGCACGATCCGCATCTGCGGCCTGATCACCGGCGTGCAGCGACGGATGAGCAAGAAGGGCGACCCCTGGGCCTCGATCACGATCGAGGACCTCGAGGGCGGCATCGAGGTCATGGTGTTCCCCGGCGCCTACCAGCTGGCCATGCCGGTGCTCGTGCCCGACACGATCGTCGTCGTCAAGGGCCGGGTGCGCCGCAAGGACGACGGCATCGAGCTCAACGCGCTCGAGGTCACGATGCCGGCGATGGGCTCCGGCGGACCCGAGCGTCCCATGGTGGTGACGCTCCCGGTCGCGCGCTGCACCGCCGACACCATCGGGACGTTCAAGCAGGTCCTGTCCGCGCACCCCGGCATGTCCGAGGTGCACCTGCGGCTGGTCGGCAACGGCTCCACGAAGGTCATGCGCCTCGACGACAGCCTTCGTGTGGCACAGTCGTCGTCGTTGATCGCCGACCTCAAAGAGCTGCTGGGTCCCCATTGCCTGTCATGAACGAGCACCCCACCGACCCGTCCGCGGCGGGCCCGCCCCAATCGCCGGCACGCCGTGCGGTCATCGCGTCCGTCCTCATGCTGGCGCTCGGCCTCGCCGCCGGCCTGGTGTGGCTGTGGCTCGCCGACCCGGCCGAGTGGCAGGTCACGAACCGCGGCATCGTGCTGACCGAGTCCGCGGCGCAGAACCAGTTCTCGGTCGTCGCGATGTTCGTGCTCGTCGGAGCCGTCAGCTCGCTGGTCTGGGGCTGGGCAGTGGGCCGCCGCCTGCAGGACCTCGGCTGGGTCACCACACCGCTCGTCGTGGTGGTCACCGCGCTGGCCGCGCTGGTGGCCTGGCGCGTCGGCGTCGCCCTGGGTCCCGCCGACCCCACGACCGTGCCGCGCCCGGCGCTCGGTGGCCGGATCCCGGCGCAACTGAAGGTCGACAGCGTCGTGCCGGTCCTGGTCTGGCCGATCTTCGGCCTGCTCGGCCTGGTCGGGGCGACCTGGACGCTCCGTGCCTCGGACGGCCGGGCCGCGCGCTCCTAGCGCGCGATCCGGGCCACGACCGCGCGGGTGATCCGCACGAGGTCGTCGGGTCGCACCTCGGCCTCGAGGCCACGACGACCGCCGGAGACGAACACGGTGGACCACTGAGCGGCCGACTTGTCGATCACGGTCCGGTGCAGCTTCTTCTGCCCGATGGGGGAGATCCCGCCGATCACGTAGCCGGTGGCCCGCTGGGCCTGCGCGGCATCGGCCATCTGGGACCGCTTGCCGCCGAGCGCGTCGGCGAGTGCCTTGAGGTCCAGCGACCCCATGACGGGGACGACTCCCACGCACAGCTCGCCGTCGACGACGGCCATGAGCGTCTTGAACACCCGGCCCGGCTCGACGCCGAGGGCACGTGCGGCCTCCATGCCGAACGAGTCGGCGCGCGGGTCGTGGACGTACGAGTGGGGGGTGAACTCGATGCCGGCCCGATGGAGCATGACGAAGGCCGGCGTCCCGTCGGCGGGCTTCTGGTTGGCGGCCACAGCGCCACAGTAGTGCGTCCGTAGACTTGGCGTCGTGATGAGACGTCTCGACCTTCGTGAGCTCGACCCCACCACCGACGAGGCCGCCGCTGTGTACAGCGCGGCCGTCCCGCGTGCGGCGGTCGACGTCGAGCACGCCCTGGCCGCCGTGCGGCCGATCTGCGACGACGTCCGGACCCGCGGCACCGCGGCGGTGCTCGACGCCGGGGAGAAGTTCGACGGCGTCCGTCCCGCGCAGCTGCGCGTCCCGGCGTCCGCTCTGGCCGATGCGCTCGCGGACCTGGCGCCCGAGATCCGCACCGCCCTCGAGGAGTCCGTCCGCCGCCTGCGGCAGACCTGCGCCGCCGAGCTCGAGCAGTCGCTGGTCACCGACGTCGCGCCCGGCGCGACCGTCGAGCGCCGCATCGTCCCGATGCAGCGCGTCGGCCTCTACGTCCCCGGCGGCCTCGCGCCCCTCGTCAGCACGGTCGTCATGAACGCCGTGCCCGCCCAGGTCGCGGGCGTGCCCGGCATCGCGCTGGCCAGCCCGCCCCAGGCGGAGTTCGGCGGCCTGCCGCACCCCACGATCCTCGCGGCGTGCGCGCTGCTGGGCATCGACGAGGTCTATGCGGCCGGGGGAGCGCAGGCGCTCGCGATGTTCGCGTACGGTGCCGCGTCCGAGGAGGGCGTCGACTGCCGCCCGGTCAACCTGATCACCGGCCCCGGCAACATCTACGTCGCGGCGGCCAAGCGTCACCTGCAGGGCACGGTCAGCATCGACTCCGAGGCCGGCCCGACCGAGATCGCGATCATCGCCGACGACACCGCCGACCCGGCCTTCATCGCCGCCGACCTGATCAGCCAGGCCGAGCACGACCCGATGGCGGCCAGCGTCCTGATCACCGACAGCGACGTCCTCGCGACCGCGGTCGAGGTCGAGGTGGACCTGCAGCTCGAGACCGCGCGGCACGCGGACCGCATCAGCACGGCCCTCGACGGTCCGCAGTCCGCGACCGTCCTGGTCCGTGACCTCGACCAGGCCGTCGACGTGGCGAACGGGTACGCCGCCGAGCACCTCGAGGTGCAGACCGCCGACGCCGCCCAGGTCGCCGCCCGGATCGTCAACGCCGGCGCCATCTTCGTGGGATCGCACACCCCCGTGTCGCTCGGCGACTACGCCGCCGGCTCGAACCACGTCCTGCCGACGGCCGGCTGCGCGTGCCACTCGTCAGGGCTCTCGGTGCGCGCGTTCTGCAAGAACATGCACGTCGTGACCTACTCCGAGGCGGCGCTGCGCGAGGTGGGGGACCACGTCGTGACGCTGGCCGAGGCCGAGAACCTGCCCTCGCACGGCGCGGCCGTGTCGATCCGGACGTCACGCTGATGCCCGTTCCCGCCTGGGTCCCGATCCGCGAGGAGCTCCGGGACGACGAGCCGTACGGTGCGCCCCAGCTCGACGTGCCCGTCCAGCTCAACACCAACGAGAACCCGTACGGCCCGAGCGAGGAGACGGCCCGTGACATCGCCGACTCCGTGCACGGGGTCGCGCTGACGCTCAACCGCTACCCGGACCGGGAGGCCACCGAGCTCCGGACGTCGCTCGCGGCGTACCTGGGCCACGGGCTCACCCCCGAGCGGGTGTGGGCGGCGAACGGCTCCAACGAGGTCATGCAGCAGGTGCTGCAGGCCTTCGGCGGCCCGGGACGGACGGCGGTCTCGTTCGCGCCGACCTACTCGATGTATCCCGAGTACGCGCGCAACACCCACACGCGCTGGGTGGCCGGACGCCGGCGTGAGGACTTCGGCCTCGACGTCGACGCGGCCCTCGCGCTCATCGCCGAGGAGCAGCCCGACGTCGTCATCCTGACCTCGCCCAACAATCCCACCGGCACGGCCCTGGACCCCGCGCACACCCGCGCGGTGCTGGAGGCGGCGCCGGGAGTCGTCGTGGTCGACGAGGCGTACGCGGAGTTCCGTCGTGACGGGACGCCCAGCGCGCTCGAGCTGCTCGACGAGTTCCCCCGCCTGCTGGTGACCCGCACGATGAGCAAGGCGTTCGCCCTCGCCGGTGGACGACTCGGCTACGTGGCGGCGGACGCCGCGATCATCGACGCGCTGCGCATCGTCCGGCTCCCGTACCACCTGTCCGCGGTCAGCCAGGCCGCCGCGACCGCTGCGCTGCGGCACCAGGACGAGCTGCTCGCCCAGGTCGACGCCCTGCGGACCACCCGGGACGAGACCGCGGACTGGCTGCGGGAGCAGGGCTTCGAGGTCGCCGAGTCCGACGCCAACTTCGTGCTCTTCGGCCGGTTCGAGGACCGCCATGCCATCTGGCAGGGGCTGCTGGACCGCGGCGTGCTGATCCGCGAGGTCGGGCCCCTAGGATGGTTGCGCGTGTCGATCGGCACGCCACAGGACATGCAGGCATTCAGGACAGCACTCCAGGAGGTGACCCGATGAGCCTTCGCACGACACACCGCGAGGCCCGCACAGCGCGCATCGAGCGGAAGACCTCCGAGTCGCACGTGGTGGTCGAGGTCGACCTCGACGGCACCGGCGCGAACGACATCTCGACCGGCGTCGGCTTCTACGACCACATGCTGACGGCGTTCTCGCGCCACTCGCTGATCGACCTCACGGTCAAGACCGAGGGCGACCTGCACATCGACGCCCACCACACGGTCGAGGACACGGCCATCTGCCTGGGGCAGGCGATCCGCGAGGCGCTCGGCGACAAGATCGGCATCAGGCGCTACGGCGATGCGCTCGTGCCGCTGGACGAGTCGCTGGCCCAGGCCGTCGTCGACGTCTCGGGCCGTCCCTACTTCGTGCACTCCGGGGAGCCGGACCGCCAGATCACCGCGATCATCGGGGGCCAGTACTCCGGCTCGCTGACCGCCCACGTGCTGGAGTCCCTCGCGCACCACGCCGGGGTGACGATGCACGTCCGTCTGGTGGAGGGCCGCGACCCGCACCACATCGCCGAGGCCCAGTTCAAGGCGGTGGCCCGCGCGTTCCGCGAGGCGATCGCCCTCGACCCGCGCGAGTCGGGAGTCCCCTCGACCAAGGGTGCCCTGTGACGCGCAAGCGCGTCGCGGTCCTCGACTACGGCTCGGGCAACCTGCGGTCGGCGGTGCGTGCGGTCGAGCGCGCCGGCGCCGAGGTCGAGCTGACGTCCGACGCCCGCGTGGCGGCGGAGGCCGACGGTCTCCTGGTCCCCGGGGTCGGCGCCTTCGAGTCCTGCATGCGCGGGCTGGAGGAGGTCGACGGCGTCCGCATCATCGAGCGCCGTCTGATCGCCGGCCAGCCCGTGATGGGCATCTGCGTCGGCATGCAGATCCTGTTCTCCGAGGGCATCGAGCACGGTGTGCGCACGAAGGGGTGCGGCGAGTGGCCGGGCGTCATCGAGCGCCTGCAGGCGCCGATCGTGCCGCACATGGGGTGGAACACGGTCGAGCCCGGCGAGGGCTCGAGGATGTTCGCAGGCCTCGAGGACGAGCGGTTCTACTTCGTGCACTCCTACGGGCTGCGCGACTGGGTGCTGTCCCAGCCGCCGGCGTTCCCGGAGCCGCAGGTCACCTGGACCGAGTACGGGGGAGAGCGGTTCGTCTCGGCGGTCGAGCACGGTCCGTTGTGGGCGACGCAGTTCCACCCCGAGAAGTCCGGCGATGCCGGCAGGCTGCTGCTGCAGAATTGGCTCGCGACGCTCTGAGGCTCAGATCGCCTCGAGCAGGATGTCGGCCAGCTCGTCCGGGCGGGTCAGGTGCGGCCAGTGGCTCGTGGGCAGCTCGACGATCGTGAGATCGGTGTGGGCGTCGATCTCCGCGGCGATCTCGGGGTAGTCGTCGCGCCACTCCCGCAGCTTGGCGGCGTCGAACCCGCTGGCCACCACGAGGGTGCGCACGTCGTGGTGCCGGCCGTCCTTCATGGTCCAGCCGTCGCGGACGACCTGGGCGGGGAACCCGATCGCCTGCCGCTCGATCTGCTCGCGCAGCTCGGGTCCGAGGTCGCGCTGCTCGTCGTCGCTCAGCTCGTCCCACGAGAACGGGATCTCGACGCCGGGCGGCACCTCGGTGGAGTCGCTGCGCACGGGTTGCGGCAGGGAGTCGACGTAGACCGCGAGCGCGATCGACTCCGGCCGCTCCTCGGCGGCGATCTGCACGAGCTTGCCCGAGAAGCTGCTGCCCGCCAGGACCACCGGCCCGTCGGTCGCGTCGATCGCCGCCAGCACCGCCGCGACGTGGTCTGCCAGGGTGATCGCGGACCGATCCGCGTCCGGGGACTCCATGCCCGGAAGTGTCAGGGCGGTCACGTCGTGACCGGCGGCCTCGAGGGCAGGGACGATCCGGTCCCAGGACGAGGCATCGAACCAGAAGCCGGGCACGAGGATCACCTTCATACCGAGCACGCTAGTCCTGGAGAGCGACAGATACCATCACTCGCGTGACCCTCGAACTTCTTCCCGCCGTCGACGTCGCCGACGGACAGGCCGTGCGCCTCGTCCAAGGCGAGCTCGGCAGCGAGACCGCGTACGGATCCCCGCTCGACGCCGCGCTGCAGTGGCAGACCGACGGGGCGGAGTGGATCCACCTGGTCGACCTCGACGCCGCCTTCGGCAAGGGCTCCAACCGCGAGCTGCTGGCCGAGGTCGTCGGTCGCCTCGACGTCAAGGTCGAGCTCTCCGGTGGCATCCGCGACGACGCCTCCCTCGAGGCCGCGCTGGCCACCGGCTGCACGCGGGTCAACCTGGGCACCGCCGCGATCGAGAACCCCGACTGGTGCGCCAAGGCCATCGGCCAGTACGGCGACCGCATCGCCGTCGGGCTGGACGTCCGCGGGACGACGCTGGCCGCGCGCGGCTGGACCGAGGAGGGTGGCGACCTGTTCGACGTCCTCGCCCGGCTCGACCGTGACGGCTGCGCCCGCTACGTCGTCACCGACGTCACGAAGGACGGCACGCTGACCGGCCCGAACCTGGATCTCCTGCGCCGGGTGTGCGAGGTCACCGACAAGCCGGTCGTCGCCTCCGGCGGTGTCTCCAGCCTCCAGGACCTGCGCGACATCGCGACCCTGACCGGCATCGGTGTCGAGGGCGCGATCGTCGGCAAGGCGCTGTACGCGGGTGCGTTCACGCTGCCGGAGGCCCTCGCAGCGGTGCGGGGCTGACCCGTGCCGGCCGCGGACGTCTGGTCGGCGTTCTCGGCCGACCCGCGCGCGGCCGCCTCGGCCGACCTGAAGGCGTCCGACACCGACCGCGACGTCGCGGCTGCGGCCCTGCGTGAGGCATACGCCGACGGGCGGCTCACGCGTGGCGAGTACGACGAGCGCAGCACGGCCGCCCTGGCCGTCCGCTCGATGGCCGGCTTCCTGCCCCTGCTGACCGACCTGGTCCCGTCCGCACCCGTCCCCGCGACCGGGGTCTCGGCGGACCTGCGGGCGCAGGCCGTGGTCCGCTACCAGCGTGACCTGCGGGACGCCCGCAACGGCTGGCTGTTCGTGTCGGGGCTGTGCACGGCCATCTGGGGTGCGACGAGCGTCGCGGCGGGTGACCCGCTCTTCTTCTGGCCGGTGTTCCCGTCGCTGGGCGTGGGCATCGGGTACGTCGCGACCCGGCTCAACGCCGAGTCCCGGATCGAGGCCATCGAGGACAAGATCGCCGAGACCCGGCGTGTCCGCCGCGCGCGCGAGGACGAGCTCGGCGACTGAGCGAGCGGGGCTCGGTGCGTGGCCTCCCCGGGGCGCGGTGCTTGTGTCACCTTCTGAGCGTGTTTTGGCGCCCATTCGGTGGCGTGTGCACCGCGCGTCGGGCAGACGGTGGCGTGTGCACCGCGCCCCGGGGTTCTCGGGGGCCCGGATAGGCTCCTCTGGTGAGTCTTGCCGTACGCGTGATCCCGTGCCTGGACGTCGACAACGGTCGGGTCGTCAAGGGTGTCAACTTCGTCGACCTGCGCGACGCGGGCGATCCCGTCGAGATGGCCAAGGTGTACGACGCCGAGGGTGCCGACGAGCTGACGTTCCTGGACATCACCGCCTCGTCGGGCAACCGCAGCACGACGTTCGACGTCGTCGGCCGGACCGCCGACCAGGTGTTCATCCCGCTCACGGTCGGCGGCGGCGTCCGCACGGCCGACGACGTCGACCGGCTCCTGCGGGCCGGCGCCGACAAGGTGGGCATCAACACCGCGGCGATCGACCGTCCCGAGGTCATCGCCGAGATCGCCCACCGCTTCGGCAACCAGGTCCTCGTGCTGAGCGTGGACGCCCGGCGTTCCGCGGAGCAGCCCAGCGGCTTCGAGGTGACGACCCACGGCGGGCGCAGGTCGGCCGGGATCGACGCGGTGGAGTGGGCCCGCCGGGCCACCGAGCTCGGCGCCGGCGAGGTGCTCCTCAACTCGATGGACGCCGACGGCACCAAGGACGGCTTCGACCTGGAAATGATTCGGGCGGTCCGTGACGTTACACAGGTGCCGCTCATCGCGAGCGGTGGCGCCGGACGGCTGGATCACTTCCCCGCAGCGATCGAGGCCGGCGCCGACGCCGTGCTCGCCGCGAGTGTGTTCCACTTCGGCGACCTGACCATCGGACAGGTGAAAGAGACCTTGCGAGCTGCTGGACATCGTGTCCGTTAACACGACCGACCCCCTCGAGACCGACACCGGCTCGGAGCCGGGGGACCGCGACCTCGGCGACGCCCGGACCGACAAGATCACGCGTCGTGGTTTCGCGCTGCTCGGACGCGGCATCAAGGAGCAGCGGTTCCTGTTCTGGGTCTCGGTCCTGGGCAGCATCCTGTTCGGCTTCATGACCGTCGCGGACGCCCGCGTGCTCGGCTGGGCGACGGACCACGTCATCCGGCCGTCGTTCGCTCGCGGCGACGTGACCGAGGGCGCACTCGTCACGGCCATCGCGCTGTTCATGGCGGTCGCGATCCTGAGGGCGCTCGGCATCGTGGCGCGCCGCCTCATCGGCGGCATCGTCTACTACCGGCTCGTCGCGGAGTACCGCCGCCGGGTCACCCGCCAGTACCTCTCCCTGCCGATGTCGTGGCACCACCGGCACCCGACCGGACAGCTGCTGTCCAACGCCAACGCCGACGTCGAGGGGGCATGGGCGGTCTTCATGCCCCTGCCGATGGCGATCGGCGTCATCGCGATGCTGGTGGCGGCCGTCGCCGAGATGGTCCGGGCCGACCTGGTCCTGACGCTGGTGGGCCTCGTCGTGTTCCCGGCCCTGTTCATCATCAACGTCTTCTACCAGCGCTGGCTCTCGCCGAAGGTGGCCCACGCGCAGTCGTTGCGCGGCTCGGTCAGCGCCGTCGCGCACGAGTCCTTCGACGGGGCGCTGGTCGTGAAGTCGCTCGGTCGCGAGACCGACGAGACCGACCGCTTCCGTGACGTCTCGCACGAGCTGCGTGACGCCAACATCGCCGTGGGCCGCATCCGCAGCCTGTTCGACCCGCTGCTGGAGGCCCTGCCCAACATCGGCATCCTGCTCGTCGTCGTGCTCGGCGTCGGGCGCGTCGCGAGCGGTGCCGCCGACCCCGGCGACGTCGTGGCCGTGGCCTACCTGTTCACGGTCGTGGCCTTCCCGGTCCGCGCGATCGGCTGGGTGCTGGGCGAGCTGCCTCGCAGCGTCGTCAGCTGGGAGCGCGTCGAGTCGGTGCTGCAGGAGCGCGGCTCGATGCCGTACGGCACCCGGACCCTGCCCGGCACCGGACCGGTCCGGCTCGGCGTGGAGGACCTCACGTTCCGCTTCGACGACGCGGACCGCGACGTGCTGCGCCACATCTCGCTCGACGTCGAGCCCGGCCGCGTCGTCGCGGTCGTCGGCGCGACCGGCAGCGGCAAGAGCACGCTCACGTCGCTGCTCACCCGCCTCGTGGACCCGCAGTCCGGGCGCATCACCGTCGACGGCGTGGACGTCCGCGACCTGACGCACGACGAGCTGGCCCGGGTGATCGCCGTCGTCCCGCAGGGGACGTTCCTGTTCGACGACAGCGTCCGCGAGAACATCACCCTCGGGGCCGACTACTCCGACGACGAGGTCTGGTCGGCGCTCCGCACCGTCCAGGCCGCGGACTTCGTGGCGGCGCTGCCCCGAGGGCTCGACTCCGAGCTCGGCGAGCGGGGCACGACCCTGTCGGGCGGGCAGCGTCAGCGGCTGTCGCTCGCCCGCGCGCTCGTGCGGCACCCGCGCCTGCTCGTCATGGACGACGCGACCAGCGCGGTCGACCCCGAGGTCGAGCAGCGCATCCTCAAGGCGCTCGCCGCCCAGACCTCCGACGGGGAGGGCCCGACGGTCCTCGTCGTGGCGTACCGCAAGGCCACGATCGCCCTGGCCGACGAGGTGGTCTTCCTCGACGAGGGCGCGATCGCCGCCCGCGGCAGCCACGAGGAGCTGGTCGCGGCGTCGCCCGACTACAGCAACCTCGTCAATGCCTACGACCAGGCGAGGGAGGCCCTGTCATGAGCACCACCGACGATCTCCCGGAGATCGAGCCGAGCCGCCTCGGCGGGACCGCGATCATCCGTCGCGGCCTGGCGCTGTCGCCGGCCATCAAGGACGGCCTGTGGCTCACGATCGCGCTGGCCATCCTCAGCACCGTGGGCGGCTCGGTCATCCCGATCCTCATCCAGCGGACGGTCGACTCCGGCCTCGGCGACGGGGGCACCACCAGCGTCGGCGACATCGCCGGGTTCCTGTGCATCGCCGCGGTCCTGATCCTGTTCACCGGCGGCGTGGCCTACTGGATGCGCATCCGGCTGTTCGTCGCGAGCGAGACCGGGCTGGCGCAGATGCGCGTCGACGCGTTCCGCCACGTGCACGACCTGTCGATGCTGACCCAGAACTCCGAGCGGCGCGGTGTGCTCGTCTCGCGCGTGACGTCCGACATCGACCAGGTCTCGCAGTTCCTGCAGTTCACCGGCATCCAGATCGTGGTGAGCCTCGGCCAGATCCTCGTGGCGACGGCGATCATGGCGTACTACTCGTGGCAGCTGACGATCGTCGTGCTGGTCTGCTTCCTGCCGCTCGCGATCAGCCTGAAGTGGTTCGCGCAACGCCTCAGCGACGCGTACGACATCGTGCGTCGCACGGTGGGCGAGATGATCGCGGTGATCGGCGAGCCCGTCGTCGGCGCCTCGGTGGTGCGGGCGTACGCGATCGAGAAGCGCACGCAGGACCGGGTCGACACCGGCATCAAGGGCAACCTCGACGCCAACGTCAAGGCCCAGAAGCTGGTCGCCGTCACGTTCGCCGCGTCCGGCGTGGCCGGTGGCCTCGCCAACGGTGCGGTCATCGCGATCGGCGTCGTCCTGGGCGTGGCCGGCGACCTGTCGATGGGCACCGTCATTGCGTTCGCGTTCCTGGTGGGGCTGTTCGTCGGCCCGGTCCAGACCGCGACCCAGGTGCTGACCGACGCGCAGAACGCGATCGCGTCCTGGCGCCGGGTGATCGACCTGCTCGACACCCCGGCCGACGTCGTCGACCCGGGGGCCGCGGGCCGGCCGCTGCCCGGCGGTGCGCTGAGCGCCCGCTTCGACCACGTCACGTTCGCGTACCCCGGCGGCCCGGCGGTGCTCAAGGACGTCGACGTCGAGATCGCCCCGCGGCAGCGGGTCGCGGTGGTGGGGGAGACCGGGTCGGGCAAGACCACGTTCGCCAAGCTGCTCACCCGCCTCATGGACCCGACCGAGGGCGTCGTGGGCCTCGGCACGAGCGCTGGGACGTGGCAGGACATCAGTGACGTCTCGTTCGCCGACCTGCGCAGCCACGTGCTGATGGTCCCGCAGGAGGGCTTCCTGTTCGACGCCACGCTGCGCGACAACCTGCTGTACGGCCGCAAGGACGCGACCGACCGCGAGCTGGTGGGGGTCATCGACGAGCTCGAGCTGACCGACTGGTTCGCGAGCCTGCCGCACGGTCTCGACACGCAGGTGGGTCAACGCGGCGAGTCGCTGTCGGCGGGGGAGCGGCAGATCGTGGCCCTCGTCCGTTCCGCGCTGGCCGATCCGCAGCTCATCGTGCTCGACGAGGCCACCAGCGCCGTGGACCCGCAGACCGAGCTCCGCGCCACCCGGGCGCTCGACAAGCTGCTCGACGGACGCTCCAGCGTCACGATCGCCCACCGCCTCTCCACGGCCGAGAACGCCGACCGGATCCTCGTGTTCGACGCGGGCCGGCTGGTCGAGGACGGCAGCCACGCGCAGCTCGTCGACGGCGACGGGGTGTACGCCCGGCTGCACGCGAGCTGGGTCGCGCAGGCGTCGATCTCCGGGCCGCAGGCCGTCGCGGAGCCCTCATGACCCCACCTGAGACACTGGGTCCCGTGACCAGCCTCGACGCCGCCATCGCCGGACGCCTCAAGCGTGACGCCGACGGGCTGGTGCCCGCGGTCGTCCAGGACGCGACCAGCCACGACGTGCTGATGGTCGGCTGGATGGACGACGAGGCGCTGCACCGCACGCTCACCACCCGCCGGGGCACGTTCTGGAGCCGCAGCCGCCAGTCCTACTGGGTCAAGGGCGAGACGTCCGGGCACATCCAGGAGGTCCGCGAGGTCCGTCTCGACTGCGACGGCGACACCCTGCTGGTCGTCGTGGACCAGACCGGCCCCGCCTGCCACACCGGCGACCGCACCTGCTTCGACGCGGACCGCCTGCTGTGACCCCACGGCGGCTCTACGGGCCCGTCGTGCTTGCCACCCTGGCCGCGGGTGGCCTGGCGTTCTTCGCCGCGTCGCGGGCGTGGGCGGACGCGAAGCTGGCCTCGGACGGCTTGCCGTCCGCGACCGTCGCGGTCAGCGGCACCGATGCCGAGCCGCTCGTGTCGGCCCTCGCGCTGGTGGTCGTCACCGGGTCGCTCGCCGTCCTCGCCGCGGGGCCGCGCCTGCGACGCGTCGTCGGCGTCCTGCTGATGGTCGTCTCGGTCCTGGCCGTCGTGGTGGCGCCGCCGTCGGGAAGCGCCTCGCTGGACCGCGCCCTGCGGGCCGCCGCCGAGGAGTCCCCGGCCTTCACCGGCCCCGAGTCAGTCGGCGACATCTCGGCCACTCCCTGGTACGCCGTCACCGTGCTGGCGTTCGTCCTGGCCTTCCTGCTCGGTGCCGCGACGGTCCGGTGGGCCGGCGCCTGGCCCACGATGGGCACGCGGTACGAGGCGCCTGCGGCCCGGCCGGCCCGGACGAAGGACGTCTCCGACAGCGACATGTGGAAGGCGATGGACGAGGGCGAGGATCCCACCCAGTAGTCTGGCCCCCAGTTCCATCACGCACCGAGGAGAGTTGTCCCATGCACGGATCATCGCCAGCCGCCTGGACCGGAGTCCTCCTGTGCCTCCTCGGCATCACCGTCGGCGGCATCGGACTGATCCCGGAACCCAACTGGATCGTGTTCTACATCGGCGTCGGCATCACCCTGGCGTCCGGTCTCATCGGCTGGGGCATGGCCGCCGCCGGCTTCGGCGTGGACCGCGCCGAGCACTCGCACCACTGACCCACACCCGAGCAGCGCCGACGAATTTGGGGATTCGCCATGACCGACCACCCGCAGTACCCGCAGTACCCGGGCGAGGACGGCCCGCAGGGCCCGCCGCAGCAGCCGCCGAGCGCACCGGGCTACGGCCAGGCGCCGCCGCCCCCGCCGGGCTACGGCCAGCCGCCCGCGTACGGTCAGCCGCCCGCGTACGGCCAGGCACCGGGCTACGGCCAGGCGCCCGGCTACCCGCAGCCGCCGCAGGGCTACGGCCAGCCCACCGGCCCGAGTGCGTACGCCGGATGGGGGTCGCGTGTCGGGGCCTACCTGCTTGACGGCCTCATCGGCGCCGCGATCGCGATCATCCCGGTCATCGTCGGCTTCGTGATCATCGCGACCACGGGCACCGAGACGACCGACATCTCGGGCAACACCACGTACGAGGACGCCAACCCGCTCGGCTACGTCCTGCTGATCCTCGGCTACGTCGCTGCCTTCGCGTACTCGCTGTGGAACTTCGTGTTCCGCCAGGGCCGCACCGGCCAGACGGTGGGCAAGAAGATCGTCGGCATCCGGGTCGTCAAGATGCAGGACGGCCAGCCCATGGGCGCCGGTCTGGCCTTCGGCCGCTACCTGCTGCTGGCGATCCTGACGCCCATCACGTGCTACATCAACGTGCTGTGGCCGCTGTGGGACGACAAGAAGCAGGCTCTGCACGACAAGGTCGTCTCGACGGTCGTCCTCAGCGCGAGCTGATCCCGTGGCCGCCCCTGGCGTCGCCGCCCGCACGCCGGTCCACCCGTTGGTGGCTCCGGCGGCGGTCGGCCTCGCGGGGGCGGCCGTCGCCGTCCTGCTGCACGTGAGGGACCCGCACGACTCCGGGACGTACGGCTTCTGCCCGTTCCTGGCGCTGACCGGGCAGCCCTGTCCTGGGTGCGGGGGTCTCCGTGCGGCCAACGACCTGACGCGCGGCGACCTGGTCGGTGCACTGGGCAGCAACGCGCTGGCCGTCGTGCTGGCCGGCGTCCTGGCAGTGGCGTGGGTCCTGTGGGTCGTGCGCCGGTGGCGGGGTCAGCGGGACCGCATGATCGTGCTGCACGGTCGGGCGGTCGTCGTGGTCCTGACGGTCATGGCGGTGTTCACCGTCGTCCGGATGACTCCGTGGGGCAGCTGGCTCGCCCCCTGAGGATCAGTGATCTCCGCTGGTACCAGAGCCCGGGGTCCGGGCGAACCCGGGCCGGGATACTCTTGAACGAAGGACCATCGGCCGCGGAGGAGGATCCATGTCAGTGCTCGACGAGATCCTGGTCGGCGTGGCCGAGGACCTGGAGACGCGGATGGCCGCGACCAGCCTCGACGACCTCAAGCAGCAGGCCTCACGTCAGCCCCCTGCGCTCGACCCGATGCCGGCGTTCCGGTCCGACGGCGTCTCGGTGATCGCCGAGGTCAAGCGCTCGAGCCCCAGCGAGGGCAAGCTCGCCACGATCAAGGACCCGGCTGCGCTGGCCGCCGACTACGCCGCAGGCGGCGCCGCTGCGATCAGCGTGCTGACCGAGGAGCGCCGGTTCGGCGGCACCCTGGCCGACCTGCGTGCCGTGCGCGGCACCGTCGACGTGCCGCTGCTGCGCAAGGACTTCATCACCACCTCCTACCAGCTGTGGGAGGCCCGTGCCGCCGGTGCCGACATGGCGCTGCTGATCGTCGCCGCGCTGGAGCAGATCGCGTTGGAGAGCCTCATCGAGCGGGCCAGGTCGATCGGCCTGACCCCCTTGGTCGAGGTCAACGACGAGGCCGAGGTGCACCGCGCGGTCGACGCCGGGGCCAACCTCATCGGTGTCAACGCCCGCAACCTCAAGACCCTCGAGGTCGACCGCGGCACGTTCGACCGTCTCGCCCCCCTCATCCCCGACACCGCGGTCAAGGTCGCGGCCTCGGGCGTGCGCGGACCCCGCGACGTCATCGACTACGCCAAGTCCGGCGCCAACGTCGTCCTGGTCGGCGAGACCCTTGTCCGTGGCGACGACCCCCGCGCGACCGTCGCGGACCTCGTCGCAGCCGGTGCCCACCCGGCCCTGCAGCACCGCTGGTAGTGGCGTCACCGTGCTGCGGTGACGCGCCTCCGCCCGCCCACCGCCGTCCCTGACCCCCTCCGAGGACCCATGACGTACGCACAACCCGACACCACCGGCCACTTCGGACGCTTCGGCGGCCGCTTCATGCCCGAGGCGCTCATCGCCCCCCTCGACGAGCTCGACCGGGCGTGGACCGACGCCAAGGCCGATCCGGTGTTCATGGCCGAGCTCGACCGGATGCTGCGCGAGTACGCGAACGTCCCGAGCCCGCTGTACGAGGCGCACCGCTTCTCCGAGGCCGCCGGCGCCCGCATCCTGCTCAAGCGCGAGGACCTCAACCACACCGGTGCCCACAAGATCCGCAACGTGATCGGCCAGGCGCTGCTCGCCAAGCGGATCGGCAAGCCGCGCGCGATCGCCGAGACCGGTGCGGGCCAGCACGGTGTCGCCTCCGCGACGGCGTGCGCGTACCTGGACCTGGAGTGCACGGTCTACATGGGCGAGGTCGACACCGAGCGCCAGGCGCTCAACGTCGCCCGCATGAAGATGCTGGGCGCCGAGGTCGTCCCGGTCACGAGCGGCAGCCGAACCCTCAAGGACGCGATCAACGAGGCGCTGCGCGACTGGGTCGCGAGCGTCGACACGACGTCGTACCTGTTCGGCACCGCTGCGGGGCCGCACCCGTTCCCCAGCATGGTCCGCGACCTCACCCGGGGCATCGGCGACGAGGCCCGCCGTCAGGTGCTGGCCCTCGACGGCCGGCTGCCCGACGCCGCCGTCGCCTGCGTCGGCGGCGGTTCCAACGCGATCGGCCTGTTCACGGCCTTCATCGACGACGCGGACGTGCGCCTGGTGGGGATCGAGGCCGGCGGTGACGGCGTCGAGACCGGTCGCCACGCCGCGACGATCACCGGCGGCGACGTCGGCGTGCTGCACGGCGCGCGGTCGTTCCTGCTGCAGGACGAGGACGGCCAGACGGTCGAGTCGCACTCGATCTCGGCCGGCCTGGACTACCCGGGCGTCGGCCCGGAGCACTCGTTCCTCGCCGACACCGGGCGGGCGTCGTACGTCCCCGCGACCGATGCCGCCGCGATGTCGGCGTTCGACCTGCTGTGCAAGACCGAGGGGATCATCCCCGCGATCGAGTCGGCGCACGCGCTCGCCGGTGCCCTCGACCTGGCCAAGGAGCTGGGCCCCGACGCCACGATCCTGGTCAACCTGTCGGGTCGCGGCGACAAGGACGTGCACACCGCCGCGGAGTACTTCGGGCTGATCGACGAGCCGGTCGTCCTGGAGCAGGGGGTCGAGGAATGAGCGCGATCGACGAGCTCTTCGAGCGCACGCGGTCGCAGAACCGTGCGGCGCTCGTCGGCTACCTGCCGGCCGGGTTCCCGTCCAAGGAGATGTCGGTCAAGGCCATCGAGGCCATGGTCGAGGGGGGAGTGGACCTCGTCGAGGTCGGCCTGCCCTACAGCGACCCCGTGATGGACGGCCCCGTGATCCAGGCCGCCGCCGACCAGGCGCTGCTCGGCGGCACCCGCCCGGCCGACGTCATGGATGTGGTCCGCGCGAGCGCCGCGACCGGTGCGCCCACCGTCGTCATGACCTACTGGAACCCGGTCGAGCGCTACGGCGTCGACCGGTTCGCCGCCGACCTCGCCGCGGCCGGCGGGTCCGGGCTCATCACGCCGGACCTGATCCCCGACGAGGCCGCCGAGTGGATCGCGGCGTCGCACGCGCACGACCTCGACCGGATCTTCCTCGTCGCGCCGTCGTCGACCGACGAGCGCCTGCAGATGACGGTCGAGGCCGCCAGCGGCTTCGTGTACGCGACGGCCGTCATGGGGGTCACCGGCGCCCGCGACCAGACCAGCTCGCTGGGCGAGGAGCTCGTCGCCCGGGTCAACAAGGTCACCGACAAGCCGGTCGGCGTGGGACTGGGCGTGTCCAACGGGGCGCAGGCCCACGAGATCGCCGCATATGCGGACGCTGTCATCGTGGGCTCGGCCCTCGTACGCTGTCTGCTGGACGCCCCGACCGAGTCCGCCGGGCTCGACGCGGTCCGCACCTTGGCGCAGGACCTCCGCGCCGGCGTCGAGAGGAGCTGACGATGCTCGCGTACATCCCGAGCCCCTCCGAGGGCGTCTGGCACCTCGGACCGCTGCCGCTCCGGGCGTACGCGTTGGGCATCATCATCGGTGCGCTGGTCGCGATCTGGATCGGCGACCGCCGGTTCCAGGCCCGCGGCGGCCGGGCCGGCGTGATCGGCGACGTCGCGATCTGGGCGATCCCGTTCGGCATCATCGGCGCGCGCATCTACCACGTGGTCACCGACCCGGAGCTGTACTTCGGCGACGGCCGCAACGCCCTCGACGCGTTCCTGATCTGGAAGGGCGGGCTCGGCATCTGGGGCGCGGTCGCGGGCGGCGCACTCGGTGCGTACATCGCGTGCCGCCGCTACGGCGTGTCGTTCTCGGCGGTCGCGGACGCGCTCGCGCCCGGGCTGCTCGTGGCGCAGGCGATCGGCCGCATCGGCAACTACTTCAACCAGGAGCTGTTCGGCAAGCCCACGGACGTGCCCTGGGCGCTCGAGATCTCGCCGGAGAACCGGCCGTCGGGCTATCTCGACTTCGCGACGTTCCATCCCACGTTCCTCTACGAGCTGCTGTGGAACCTGGCCGCGGCCGCCCTCATCATCGCGATCGACCGAAGGGTCAAGCTGACGCACGGCCGCGCGTTCGCGCTGTACGCGATGCTCTACACCGCAGGCCGGTTCTGGATCGAGCAGCTGCGCATCGACGAGGCCAACCACGTCGCCCTGTTCGGAGCGGACATCCGCCTGAACGTCTTCACGTCCGTGGTGGTGTTCCTGCTCGCTCTCGCGTGGTTCATCGCCGCCCGGAAACACAGGTCCGCCACCGGCCCGGTCGTCGAGGAGAGCGCGGACGAGGACGCCGCCCCGCGGGACGTCCGCACCGATCAGGAGTGATGTCCCGCCAGCGCCCGGCCTGAGCGCCTACGGTGAGGGGGTGAGCTCGGGCGGATCGGCGGCGGCGCTGGTCCGCGCCAGCCATCCCGAGCCGGCACTGGCGGTCACCGCCGTGACCATGGTGCTCGCGGCCACGTGGGACGCGTCCGCGGCGGCTGTGCTGCTCATCGGCGTCGCCGCGCTGACCGGACAGCTCACCGTGGGCTGGACCAACGACCTCGTCGACCGTGACCGCGACGTGCGGGCGGGGCGCCGGGACAAGCCGCTGGCGACCGGCGCGCTCGACGTGACGGTCGTACGGACGTCCGTGGCCGTGGCGCTGGTCGGCACGGTCGCCGCGTCGCTGTCCCTGGGCGCCCGCCCCGGCACGCTGCACCTCGCGCTGGTGGCGGCCGGCTGGGCGTACGACCTCGGCCTCAAACGCACCGTGCTGTCGTGGCTGCCGTACGCGGTGTGCTTCGGCGGTCTCCCCGTCGTGGTGTCGCTTGCGGTCCGCGATGAGCCGGCCGCCCTGTGGACCGTCGCCGCCGGCGCCCTGCTCGGCACCGGCGCGCACCTCGTGAACGCCGTGCCGGACCTGGAGGACGACCGGCTCACGGGTGTCAGAGGGCTGCCGCACCGGCTCGGCGCGCGGCGCTCCCTCGACGCCGCCACGGTGCTGCTGCTCATGGGCACCGTGGTGACGGTGGCCGTCCCGGGTGAGGGCCTCGACGCCGTGGGGGTCACGGCCCTGGTCGCCTGCGGCGTGCTGCTGCTGGTCGGGCGGCTGACGCCGGGACGCGGCTCGTTCCGCGCCGTCCTCGGGATCGCGCTGGTGGACGTCGTCGCGCTGCTGCTGCGGAGCTGACCGCAGACGTGGGTAGTTTCTGGGTATGACCGATGCGTACGAGCCCCTGCCGGACCCCGCGGACATCGGGCACGAGCACCCCGACGTCAACGGTGGCTGGCTCCGCCCCGCGGTGTTCGGCGCGATGGACGGGCTGGTCTCCAACTTCGCGCTCATGATGGGCGTGGTCGGCGGCACCGCCGAGTCCGGCACGCGCCCGGTCGTCCTGGCCGGCCTGGCCGGGATGGCCGCCGGCGCGTTCTCGATGGCAGCGGGGGAGTACACGTCGGTCGCCAGCCAGCGCGAGTTCGCCCTCGCCCAGGTCGAGGTCGAGCGCAACGAGATCCTGCGCAACGAGCCCGCCGAGGAGGCCGAGCTCGCGGCGATGTTCGTCGCGAAGGGCGTCAACGAGGACGTCGCCCGCGAGATGGCGCGCGAGATCCACGTGGACCCCGAGCGCGCGCTCCGGGTCCACGCCCGGGAGGAGCTCGGCGTCGACACCGACGACCTGGCCTCGCCGATGCTCGCGGCCGTCTCGTCGTTCGTGTCGTTCGCGATCGGTGCGCTCATCCCGCTGCTGTCGTACCTGGTGGGCCTCGAGACGGCGTGGCCCGCGATCGGCCTGTCCCTGCTCGGCCTGTTCGGGTGCGGGGCCCTCGTCACCCGGGTCACCGCGCGCACGTGGTGGTACGGCGGCATCCGCCAGCTCCTGCTCGGCGGTGCGGCCGCGGGCCTGACCTATCTCGTCGGCGAGGCGGTCGGGGCGTCGCTCGGCTGAGGCGTCTGCCTGTCTCGCTAGGCTGGGGGTCCACCCTCAGGAGGCCCCCATGCCCAAGATCATCCTCGTCGGAGTCGACGGGAGCGACAGCGCCCGCCAGGCCGCCCAGACCGCCGCCGAGCTGGCGGCCGCGACCGGGGCCCGGCTCCACGTCGTGACGGCCGTCGACGAGAAGACCCGCGTCGACGACGACGTCGTGCTCGGCGACGTCCGCCTGCTGACGCCCGGTGAGCGCGCCGAGGCGATCGCGACCGAGGTCGCGAACTCGCTGGCCGGCATCACCGCCGAGGTGCACGTGGGGCTGGCGCACGGCAAGCCCGGCGACGCCCTCGTGCAGGTCGCCAAGGACATCCAGGCCGACCTCATCGTGGTCGGCAACCGGCGGGTGCAGGGCATCGGACGCATCCTGGGCAGCGTCGCCACGGACGTCGCGCACCACGCGCCCTGCGACGTCTACATCGTCAAGACGGTCTGATCCGACGGCTCGTCCCGCACGCCGGGGCGAGCCGTGTCGCACCCGGCGTCGGGGGTGTGTAATCTTGTGATGCTGTCCGAGGCCAACGTCGTCCCCGGTACGAAGTATTCGTGACCACTGATGACGTGAGAAAGGGCCCCAGCATGCGCGCCCAGCCCCAGTCCTTGCCGAAGAAGCCCTTCGCGCCGCTGTCCACGCTCCCCGCCGCCCAGGGTCTGTACGACCCGGCGAACGAGCACGACGCCTGCGGAGTGGCCTTCGTCGCCACCCTGACCGGCGTCCCCAGCAACGACATCGTCGCCAAGGGACTCACCGCGCTGCGCAACCTCGACCACCGAGGCGCGGTCGGCGGAGAGCCCGACACGGGTGACGGTGCGGGCATCCTCATCCAGGTCCCCGACACGTTCCTGCGCGCGGTCGGCGGCGTCGAGCTGCCCGAGCTCGGCTCGTACGCGTGCGGCATGGCGTTCCTGCCGGTCGACCCGGACGCCGCGGCCGAGGCCCGCGCCGCGGTCGAGGCGATGGCCGTCGAGGAGAACCTCACGGTCCTCGGCTGGCGCGACGTCCCCGTCAACCCCGACATCCTCGGCTCGATGTCGCGCGGCGCGATGCCGTCGTTCGCGCTGATGTTCCTGACGTCCGCGGGCGAGCAGCTCACCGGCATCGCCCTGGACCGGGCCGCGTACGGACTGCGCAAGCGCGTCGAGCACGAGCTCGGCGTCTACTTCCCGTCCCTGTCGAGCCGGACGCTGGTCTACAAGGGCATGCTCACGACCGACCAGCTCGAGGGCTTCTTCCCCGACCTGCTCGACGAGCGCATGGAGTCCGCGCTGGCGATCGTGCACAGCCGCTTCTCGACCAACACGTTCCCGAGCTGGCCGCTCGCACACCCGTTCCGCTTCGTCGCCCACAACGGTGAGATCAACACCGCCCGCGGCAACCGCAACTGGATGCGGGCGCGCGAGGCGCTGCTGGAGAGCGACCTGATCCCCGGCGACATGCAGCGGCTCTTCCCGATCTGCGACCCGGAGGGCAGCGACACCGCGTCCCTGGACGAGGTGCTCGAGCTCCTGCACCTCGGCGGCCGCTCCCTGCCGCACGCGGTCATGATGATGATCCCCGAGGCGTGGGAGAACGACACCGACATGGACCCCGCCCGGCGGGCGTTCTACGAGTTCCACTCCTCGGTCATGGAGGCCTGGGACGGTCCCGCCGCGGTGTGCTTCACCGACGGCAACCAGATCGGCGCGGTCCTGGACCGCAACGGCCTTCGTCCGGGCCGCTACTGGGTCACCGACGACGGCCTCGTCGTGCTCGCCTCCGAGGCCGGCGTCCTCGACATCGACCAGAAGACGATCGTCCGCAAGGGCCGTCTCGAGCCGGGCAAGATGTTCCTGCTCGACCTCGACGAGCACCGCATCATCGAGGACGAGGAGATCAAGAGCACGCTGGCCTCCGAGCACCCGTACGACGAGTGGCTGTACTCCGGCCTCGTGCGGTTCGAGGACCTGCCGGACCTCGAGCACATCGTCCACACCCACGCGTCGGTCACGCGCCGCCAGCAGGTCTTCGGCTACACCGAGGAGGAGCTGCGCATCCTCATCGCGCCGATGGCGCGCACCGGCGCCGAGGCCATCGGGTCGATGGGCACCGACACGCCCATCGCCGCGATCTCGGACCGTCCGCGCCAGCTGTTCGACTACTTCTCGCAGCTGTTCGCGCAGGTCACCAACCCGCCGCTGGACGCGATCCGCGAGGAGGTCGTCACGTCTCTCGCGGGCACGATCGGCCCCGAGCGCAACCTGCTCGCGCCCAGCCCGGCGTCCTGCCGCATGCTGCAGCTGCCGTTCCCGGTGCTCGACAACGACGAGCTCGCCAAGATCCGGCACATGAACAAGGACGGCGACATGCCGGGCTTCTCGGTCCACGTCGTCCGGGGTCTGTACGACGTGCACGGTGGGGGAGAGGCGCTGCGCGCCAAGCTCGACGAGATCTGCGCCGAGGTCTCCCGCGCGATCGCGGGCGGCGCCCGCATCATCGTGCTGTCCGACCGGCACTCCAACGCCGACCTCGCGCCGATCCCGTCGCTGCTGCTCACCGGCGCCGTGCACCACCACATGGTGCGCGAGAAGCTCCGCACCCAGGCCGGGCTCATCATCGAGGCCGGTGACGTCCGCGAGGTCCACCACGTCGCGCTGCTCATCGGCTACGGCGCGACCGCGGTCAACCCGTACCTCGTGCTCGAGTCCGCCGAGGACCTGGCCCGCGAGAAGGTCTTCGTCGAGGGTGTCGCGCCGGGCCAGGCCCTGCGCAACGTCGTCTACGGCCTGGGCAAGGGCGTCCTGAAGGTGATGAGCAAGATCGGCGTCTCGACGGTCGCGTCCTACACCGGCGCGCAGATCTTCGAGGCCGTCGGTCTGTCGCACGACGTCGTCGAGGCGTACTTCACCGGCACCTCCTCCAAGCTCGGCGGCGTCGGTCTCGACGTCATCGCCCAGGAGGTCCGCGCACGGCACCTCACGGCGTACCCGACCAGCGGCATCGCCGGCCCGCGCCGTCACCTCGAGGTCGGCGGCGAGTACCAGTGGCGCCGTCAGGGCCCCGAGCACCTGTTCGACCCCGAGACGGTCTTCCGCCTGCAGCACTCGACGCGCAGCGGCTCGTACGAGATCTTCAAGCAGTACACCTCGCGGGTCGACGACCAGTCCGAGCGGCTGATGACCCTGCGCGGCCTGTTCGGCTTCAAGGAGGGACTGCGCCCCGCCGTCCCGATCGAGGAGGTCGAGCCGGTCTCGGAGATCGTCAAGCGGTTCTCCACCGGTGCGATGTCGTACGGCTCGATCAGCCAGGAGGCGCACGAGACCCTCGCGATCGCGATGAACCGCCTCGGCGGCAAGTCCAACACCGGCGAGGGCGGCGAGGACCCGGACCGTCTGTACGACCCCGAGCGCCGCTCGGCGATCAAGCAGGTCGCGTCCGGACGCTTCGGCGTGACGTCGGAGTACCTGACCAACGCCGACGACATCCAGATCAAGATGGCGCAGGGAGCCAAGCCCGGTGAGGGCGGCCAGCTGCCCGGCCCGAAGGTCTACCCGTGGGTCGCCAAGACCCGTCACTCGACGCCCGGTGTCGGCCTGATCTCGCCGCCGCCGCACCACGACATCTACTCGATCGAGGACCTCAAGCAGCTCATCCACGACCTGAAGAACGCCAACCCGTCGGCCCGCGTGCACGTCAAGCTCGTGTCCGAGGTCGGCGTCGGCACGGTCGCGGCGGGCGTCTCGAAGGCCAAGGCCGACGTGGTCCTGATCTCCGGCCACGACGGCGGCACCGGCGCGTCCCCGCTGACGTCGCTGAAGCACGCGGGCGGACCCTGGGAGCTCGGCCTCGCCGAGACCCAGCAGACGCTGCTGCTCAACGGGCTGCGCGACCGCATCGTCGTCCAGGCCGACGGCCAGCTCAAGACCGGTCGCGACGTCGTCATCGCGGCGCTGCTCGGTGCCGAGGAGTTCGGCTTCGCGACCGCACCGCTGGTCGTCAGCGGCTGCATCATGATGCGGGTCTGCCACCTCGACACCTGCCCCGTGGGCGTCGCGACGCAGAACAAGGCGCTGCGGGAGAAGTACTCCGGCAAGGCCGAGTACCTCGTCAACTTCTTCACCTACATCGCGCAGGAGGTCCGCGAGCACCTCGCGGCCCTCGGCTTCCGCTCGATCGAGGAGGCCGTCGGCCACGCCGAGGTCATCGACGCCAACCGCGCGGTCGAGCACTGGAAGGCGGATGGCCTCGACCTGACGCCGATCTTCCACGTGCCCGAGCTGCCGGAGGGTGCGTCGCTGCACCACACGACCAGTCAGGACCACGCCCTCGACCGCGCGCTCGACAACGAGCTCATCGCGCTCAGCGCCGATGCGCTCGAGCGGGGCGAGCCGGTCCGCGCGCAGCTCGACATCCGCAACGTCAACCGCACGGTCGGCACGATGCTCGGGCACGAGGTGACCAAGCGCTACCGCGGCGAGGGCCTGCCCGAGAACACGATCGACCTGACGTTCCTCGGCTCGGCCGGGCAGTCGTTCGGCGCGTTCGTGCCGAAGGGCATCACGCTGAGGCTCGAGGGCGACGGCAACGACTACGTCGGCAAGGGCCTGTCGGGCGGACGCATCGTGGTGCGACCGCCGCGGGAGGCACAGTTCACCGCCGAGGCGCAGATCGTGGCCGGCAACGTCATCGGCTTCGGCGCGACGAGCGGGGAGATCTTCCTTCGCGGCAAGGTCGGCGAGCGCTTCTGCGTCCGCAACTCCGGCGCCAGCGCGGTCGTCGAGGGCGTGGGCGACCACGCGCTGGAGTACATGACCGGCGGCCGGGTCGTGATCCTCGGCCCGACGGGACGCAACGTCGCCGCGGGCATGAGCGGCGGTTCGGCGTACGTCCTGGACCTCGACGAGGACCTGGTCAACACCGACATGGTCGAGACCCGGCCGGTCCCCGAGGCCGCCGCGATCGAGCTCGAACGCCTGGTCCGCAAGCACCAGGAGGAGACCGGGTCGGCGGTCGCCGAGCAGCTGCTGTCCGACTGGGAGCACTCGCTCACCCGATTCACCGAGATCATGCCGGTCAACTACCGGCTGGTCCTGGAGGCGCGCGCCGCCGCCGAGGCCGAAGGCCTGTCCGAGGAAGACACCACAGCACGCATGATGGAGGTGGCCGCACGTGGCTGATCCCAGAGGTTTCATCAACACCCCCCGCCAGGTCGCGGAGCGTCGTCCCGTCGAGGAGCGCGTCAAGGACTGGAACGAGGTCTACCCCGGTGGTCCCGGGCGGGCCCTGCTGCCCATCATCACCGAGCAGGCCGGACGCTGCATGGACTGCGGCATCCCGTTCTGCCACTCCGGCTGCCCGCTGGGCAACCTGATCCCGGAGTGGAACGACCTGGTGTGGCGTGACGACTGGGACGAGGCTCTCGACCGTCTGCACGCGACGAACAACTTCCCGGAGTTCACCGGGCGCCTGTGCCCCGCCCCGTGCGAGACCGCCTGCGTCGTCGGCATCAACCGTGACGCGGTGACGATCAAGAACGTCGAGGTCTCGATCATCGACAAGGCGTGGGACGACCGTCGGGTCCGTCCCGAGGCGCCCGAGTGGCTGACCGGCAAGACCGTCGCCGTGGTGGGCTCCGGCCCCGCCGGCCTCGCGGCCGCCCAGCAGCTCACCCGGGCCGGCCACACCGTCGCGGTCTACGAGCGCGACGACAAGCCCGGTGGGCTGCTGCGCTACGGCATCCCCGAGTTCAAGATGGAGAAGGTCCACGTCGACCGCCGGATCTCCCAGATGGAGCGTGAGGGCACGGTCTTCCGCACAGGCGTGCAGGTCGGCGACACGCTGACCGGCCACCAGCTGCGGGACCGCTACGACGCGGTCGTGCTGGCCATCGGCTCGACGCTGCGGCGGGACCTGCCCGCTCCGGGACGTTCGCTTGCCGGCATCCACCAGGCCATGGAGTTCCTGCCCCAGGCCAACCGCGTCGCGCTCGGCGAGCACGTCGAGGACCAGATCCTCGCGACCGACAAGGACGTCGTCATCATCGGCGGCGGCGACACCGGCGCGGACTGCCTCGGCACGTCGGTGCGCCAGGGCGCGCGCTCGGTCACCCAGCTGGAGATCATGCCGAACCCGGGCACCGAGCGTCCGGGCCACCAGCCCTGGCCGACGTACCCGATGACCTACCGCGTGTCCTCGGCCCACGAAGAGGCCGGCGACCGCGTCTACTCGGTGTCGACCAAGGAGTTCGTGGGCGACGACGAGGGTCGGGTCAGCGCTCTGCGCCTGGTCGAGGTCGAGCTCGTCGACGGCAAGCTCACCGAGATCGAGGGCACCGAGCGGGACCTGCCGGCGCAGCTCGTGCTGTTCGCGATGGGCTTCACCGGTCCGCAGACCGAGGGCCTGGTCGACCAGCTCGGCTGCGAGCTGGACGAGCGCGGCAACGTCAAGCGCGACAAGAGCTACATGTCGAGCGTCGACGGTGTCTTCGTCGCGGGCGACGCAGGACGTGGCCAGTCGCTCATCGTGTGGGCCATCGCGGAGGGCCGCTCGGCCGCCTCGGGCGTCGACGCGTACCTCTCGGGCTCGACGAACCTGCCGGCGCCGATCCCGCCGAACGCTCGTCCACTGACCGTCTGAGGGGGGCGGTTGCCGGCTTTTCTGAGTTTGTTGTGTGAAACGACAAACCTGACTCGCCGGTAACCGCCTGCCTTGTCTACTGTAGAGAAGTGAGAAGAGCCAAGATCGTCTGCACCCTGGGTCCTGCTGTCGGCAACGCCTTCAAGATCCTCAAGCTGGCCGAGGCCGGGATGGACGTCGCGCGGCTGAACATGAGCCACGGCGACCAGTCCGACCACGCGCAGAACTTCGCCTGGGTGCGGGAGGCTGCCGAGACCACGGGCAAGGCGATCGCGATCCTGGCCGACCTGCAGGGTCCCAAGATCCGTCTGGGCCGGTTCGCCGACGGACCGGTGCAGCTTGAGGTGGGCTCGACCTTCACCATCACGACCGACGACATCCTGGGCGACGTGTCGCGCTGCTCCACGACGTACAAGGGCCTGCCGGGCGACGTGAAGCCGGGCGACGAGATCCTCATCGACGACGGCCGCATGCGCCTGCGCGCCACCGAGGTCACCGCGACCGACGTGACCTGCCAGGTCGAGACCGCCGGACCGGTCAGCAACAACAAGGGCATCAACCTGCCCGGCGTCATGGTCAGCGTCCCGGCGATGAGCGAGAAGGACATCGCCGACCTGCGGTTCGCGCTGCGGCTCGGTGTCGACTTCATCGCGCTGTCGTTCGTGCGCTCGGCCGACGACTACGAGGACGTCCGCAAGATCATGGTCGAGGAGGGCATCCACCGCCCGGTGATCGCCAAGATCGAGAAGCCCCAGGCGGTCGAGAACCTCGACGGCATCATGGACGCGTTCGACGGCGTGATGGTCGCCCGCGGCGATCTCGGCGTCGAGCTGCCGCTCGAGGACGTCCCGGTCGTGCAGAAGCTCATCGTGGAGAAGGCCCGCCGCAACGCCAAGCCGGTCATCGTCGCGACCCAGATGCTCGAGTCGATGATCTCCGCGCCGCGCCCGACGCGCGCCGAGGCGTCCGACGTCGCCAACGCCGTCCTCGACGGTGCCGACGCGGTCATGCTGTCCGGCGAGACGAGCGTGGGGGAGTACCCCATCCACACCGTGCACACGATGGCCCGCATCATCGAGTCGACCGAGGACCACGGCCTGCCGCGCATGGCCGCCTTCACCTGGCGCGCCCGGACCAAGAGCGGGATCATCTGCCGGGCCGCGTCCGACGTCGCCGAGGCCGTCGACGCCCGGTACGTCGTGGCGTTCACGACCACCGGCGACTCCGCCCGCCGCATGACCCGCTACCGCTCGCGCGTCCCGGTCATCGCGTTCACGCCCGACCCGCTCGTGCGCCGTCAGCTCGCGATGAGCTGGGGCATCGAGACGTTCACGGTCCCCGAGGTCAAGCACACCGACGACATGGTCCTGCAGGTCGACAAGGCGCTGCTGGAGATCGAGCGCTGCAGCGAGGGCCAGCAGGTCGTCATCGTGGCCGGTGCGCCTCCGGGAATCCCCGGCTCGACCAACGCCCTGCGCATCCACAACATGGGCGACGCGATCAACGGGGTCACCCCGGCGTACGCCGAGCGCACAGGCTCGTGAGCCGTGCGGGGACCTGCACCAGGTCCCCGTGCCGAGTGCGGGACTCGAACCCGCACGCCCTTTCGGACAACGGTTTTTGAGACCGTCGCGTCTACCATTCCGCCAACTCGGCATGCCTCCGAGGAGGCCGTATAACCTTCTCATGTGACCGCCATGCCACCCTCATCGGGATCGTCCCATTCACCGCGTGTCGTGATCGCGGAGGACGAGGCGCTGATCCGCCTCGACCTCGCCGAGATGCTGGCCGAGGAGGGGTACGACGTCGTCGGCCAGGCCGGTGACGGCGAGGCCGCGGTCGAGCTCGTGATGCGGCACCGCCCCGACCTGGTCGTGATGGACGTCAAGATGCCCAAGCTCGACGGGATCGCGGCCGCGGCACAGATCGCCCAGGCCCGCATCGCCCCGGTCGTGATGCTGACCGCCTTCAGCCAGCGCGAGCTGGTGGAGCGGGCGCGTGAGGCCGGCGCGATGGCGTACCTGGTCAAGCCGTTCACGCAGTCCGACCTGGTGCCGGCGATCGAGATGGCGCGCAGCCGGTTCGCCGAGATCGTCCAGCTCGAGCACGAGGTCGGTGACCTCACTGACCAGCTGGCCACCCGCAAGGCCGTGGAGCGGGCCAAGGGGCTGCTGCAGGAGGCCCTGGACATCAGCGAGCCGGAGGCGTTCCGCTGGATCCAGCGCACGGCGATGGACCTGCGGCTGACGATGCTGCAGGTCGCGCAGGGCGTCATCGAGCACGGTCCGGCCCTGGGCGAGTCCGCTCGTTGACGACGCCCTTTCACGCTGAGCGGGGTCGGGTTACAAAACGGTGACTTAACCAAGCAGGAACTCAACCTTGACCCAAAGGACCACGAACAAGACTAGGTTCTGTCGTACGAGTACGCACCCTGGCGCGGGCCACGGGCTTTCTACACATCCGGAGGATTGATGAAACGCAGTACCACAACGATTCGCTTGGCTGCAGTTGCAGTCACCAGCGCGCTCGTTCTCGCTGCCTGTGGCGGCAGCGACAGCGACGGTGGCGGCGACAAGAAGACCGAGTCCGCTCCCGCCAAGAACAAGGGCGACGGCACGCTGACCATCGGCCAGCTGCTCCCGCAGACCGGCAGCCTCGCGTACCTCGGCCCGCCGGAGTTCGCCGGCGTCGACCTCGCCATCAAGGACATCAACGCCGCCGGTGGCGTCAACGGCAAGGACGTCGTGGGCGTCAAGGCCGACTCGGGCGACACCGACTCGGGCATCGCCCCGGCCGAGACCGACAAGCTGCTCAAGGCCAAGTCCGACGTCGTCATCGGCGCGGCTTCCTCGGGCGTGTCGTTCACCGTGATCGACAAGATCATGTCGGCCGGCGTCGTCCAGTTCTCGCCCGCCAACACGTCGACCGACTTCGACGAGGGCGACTACGGCAAGCCCGACCTGTACTTCCGCACCGCTCCGTCGGACATCCTGCAGGGTGCCGTGCTGGCCAACCTCCTCATCGAGGACGGCAAGCAGAACGTCGCGATCCTGGCCCGTCAGGACGCGTACGGCGAGACGCTGAGCAAGGAGGTCTCCAAGAACCTCAAGGACGCCGGTTCGACCGTCGCCGCCAGCGTGCTCTACAGCGAGAAGACCGGTCCGGGCGACAGCCAGATCACCGAGATCGCGAACGCCAAGGCCGACGCCGTCCTCCTCATCGCGTTCGAGGAGACCACGACGATCATCCCGAAGCTCATCCAGGCCGGCGCGGGCCCGCAGGACGTCTCGACGTACTTCGTCGACGGCAACACGGCCAACTACGGCAAGGGTGACGCGGCTTCGCTGCCCGACGGCACGCTCAAGGGCACCAAGGGCACCATCCCCGGCGCCGAGGCCAAGTCCGAGTTCCGCGACCGTCTCGCGACGGTCAACGACAACCTGAAGGACTACGCGTACTCCGCCGAGTCCTACGACGCCACCGTCGTGTCGGCTCTCGCGGCCATCGTCGCGGGCGACGACTCCGGCGAGGCCATCGCCAAGGAGATCCCGGGCGTCACCAAGGGCGGCGAGAAGTGCGACTCGTTCGAGGCGTGCGCCAAGCTGCTCAAGGACGATCCGAAGGCCGACATCGACTACGACGGTGTCTCCGGTCCGATCGAGCTCGGCGAGACGGGCAGCCCCACGGCCGCCTCGATCGGCATCTACGAGTACAACGGCAAGAACAAGATCAGCCCCATCAAGTACATCGCGGGCACGATCTGATCCACCCAGGATGCTGACCCGGTCAGCGACCTGAGCAAGGGCCCCGGTGCTTCGGCACCGGGGCCCTTCGCCGTCCCCGGACGCCGAGGAGTCACGCACGGACGCCGAGGAGTCGCGTACGGACGCCGAGGAGTCACGTACGGACGCCGAGGAGTCGCGTACGGACGCCGGCGAGTCGCGCACGGAGCGGTGCCGTATGACCCCTGTGGACAGCCGAGGGACAACTCCGGTGTTTCCGAGTTCGATGTCGTCATGGAGACCACGACTCTCATCAACGCCGGCGAACCGTTCCTCTACCGCGACCACACGACGGTGGGGCTGTCCGCGACCGAGTTCCGGGCGGCGTTCGTCCACGGTGACGTCGTACGCCTGATCGACCGGGTGTACGTCGATGCGCGAGCGGAGGACTCACGAGAGCTTCGTGTGGCTGCCGCGCGCCTGGTCGTCCCGGCTCATGCAGTGGTGTCCGACGAGACGGCGGCGTGGATCTGGGGCGTGGACGCTTACAAGCCGTCGGACCGCCATCGTTTCGTGCCGCAGTGGGTCGTCCCGCACGGTCGTGGCCGCACCCGGATCGAGGGCCTGGCCTGTCGGCAGGCGCTGATCGCGGACGAGGACGTGCTGGAGGTCGGCGGGCTCGCAGTGACGCACCCGGTGCGGACCACCTCGGATCTCCTGCGCAAGCAGTGGCGCCCGTACGCGATGGCGTCGGCGGACGCCATGGCTCACGCGGGCCTGGTACGACCCATGGACGTGCGCGCCTACGTGGCGCGCCTCAAGGGGTACCGGGGCATCCGTCAGGCTCGCGTGCTCGCCCAGCTGATCGAGCCGAAGTCCGCGAGCCCGGGGGAGTCCTGGACCCGGCTCCGGCTCGTCGATGCCGGCTTCCCGCGCCCCGTCGCGCAGGTGGAGGTCGAGGACGCGGCCGGGCTGCAGCGTTTCCTCGACCTCGCGTACGTGCGTCGGCGCATCGCCGTCGAGTATGACGGCCGCGAGTTCCACACCGCCGATCCGGACGACGTCCATGACGAGGAGCGCCGACGTCTGCTGGTGGCCGTCGGCTACCGGTTCGTCGTCACGCGCTACGAGCGCGTGTTCGGCACCGATCCCGCGTTCGAGAACGAGGTCGGCGAGCTGCTGGGAATGACGCCCATCGCACGCTGGTGGTGACGCCCGCGCGGTGCGAGATCCACGACGTCACCGTCCGTACGTGACTCGTGGGCATCCGTACGTGACTCGTCACCGTCCGTACGTGACTCGTGGGCGTCCGTGCGCGACGCCCCCGCAAGCGGGGGGACCCCCAGTCGGCGTCAGTCGGCGGTCTGGCCCAGGGTGCCGAGGTAGAGCTCGATGACCTTGGGGTCGTTGGCCAGCGAGCGTCCCGTGCCCGAGTACGCGTTGGTGCCGTGGTCGAGGACGTAGGCGCGGTCGCAGATCTGCAGGCAGCGGCGCGCGTTCTGCTCCACCATCACGACCGAGACGCCGGCCTTGTTGATGTTGCGCGTCTGCACGAAGACCTCGTCCTGCAGGACGGGGGACAGGCCCGCGGACGGCTCGTCGAGCAGCAGGACCGACGGGTCCATCATCAGAGCGCGACCCATCGCCACCATCTGGCGCTCGCCACCGGACAGCTGTCCCGCGCGCTGCTTGCGTCGCTCGCCGAGGCGCGGGAACAGGTCGGTCACGAAGCCGAACCGCTCGGGGAACCGCTTCGGGTCCTGGTAGCAGCCCATCTCGAGGTTCTCCTCGATCGTCAGGCTCGGGAACACGTTGTTCGTCTGCGGGACGAACCCGATGCCCTTGGTGACGAGCTGGTCGGCGCGCTGGTTGGTGATGTCGTCGCCCTTGAGCGTGACCGACCCCTCGTGGACCTTGACCAGGCCGAACAGCGCCTTCAGCAGCGTCGACTTGCCGGCGCCGTTGGGCCCGATGATGCCCACGAGCTCGCCGGGCTGGCAGTACAGGTCGGCGCCGTTGAGGATGTTGACCCCCGGCAGGTAGCCGGCGATGAGGTTGTCGGCCCGCAGGACCGCGCCGTCCGCGTTGGCGAGGTGCTTGTCGCGCTCGGACGTGGTGGTGGGGGAGTCGGTCATGACGGGTTCTCCTCGGCTTCGGCCCTGAGCTCGGCCTCGGCCTCCTGGTCGAGCTCCGAGACGTCGATCTCGGTGATGTCGGTGTCGTGGTGGGCGCCCAGGTAGGCGTCGATGACTCGCTGGTCGGCCATGACCGACTGAGGCGTGCCCTCGGCCACGATCTGCCCCTGCGCCATGACGATGACCCAGTCGGAGATGTCGCGGACCATGTCCATGTCGTGCTCGACGAACAGGACGGTGCGTCCCTCGTCGCGCAGCGACTTCACGTGTCCCAGGAGGGACTGCTTGAGCGCGGGGTTCACGCCGGCCATGGGCTCGTCGAGCATGATCAGCTCGGGGTCGACCATCAACGCGCGCGCCATCTCCAGCAGCTTGCGCTGGCCGCCGGACAGGGAGCCGGCGAAGTCCTCACGCTTGGCATCGAGCTTGAAGCGCTCGAGCAGCGCGTCGGCGCGTCGGGTGTTCTCGTTCTCCTGCGCCCGCCAGAGGCCCTTGAACGCGGCGGAGAGGAACTTCTCGCCCCGCTGACCGGTGGCACCGAGAAGCATGTTCTCGATGACCGTGAGCTTCGCGAGCACCTTGGTGAGCTGGAACGTGCGCACCAAGCCAAGCCGCGCCACCTTGTACGCCGGGACCTTGCCGAGCTCGGTGCCGTTGAACGTCCACTGGCCGCTGTCGGGCTCGTCGAAGCCCGTCAGCAGGTTGAACAGGGTCGTCTTGCCGGCACCGTTGGGACCGATCAGGGCGGTGATGACACCGCGCTGGATCTCGATCTTCTCGACGTCGACGGCCTTGAGGCCGCCGAACGTCCGGGTGATGTGGCTGCCCGAGATGATCGGGTCGGGCTTGGAGGCCCCGGGTTCGTTGGAGACACCTGCGAGCGATCCGCCGGTGCCACTGAGTTCAGCGGCCATCGATTGCGATCTCCCTTCGATCGCCGAAGATCCCCTGGGGTCGGAAGATCATCAGCAGCATGAGGCCCAGTCCAAGAAGGATGAGGCGGATGAGGCTGGCCTGGTCAGGCTCCATGATCCAGCTGGGGATCACGGGGTCCGGGCCCTTGGTCGCCTCGCTGAAGAACGCGCCGATGCCGGCGATGAGGAACCAGAAGAGCATCGAGCCGACGACCGGGCCGAGCACGCGTGCGGCGCCACCGATGAGCAGGGCGGCGTACGCATAGAACGTGAAGGTGGTGTTGAAGTCCGTCGGGACGGCCGAACCCTGCTTCAGGATGTGGAAGATGCCGGCGATGCCGCCGAACACGCCGCCGAGGACGAGCGCCTGCATCTTGTACGCGAAGACGTTCTTGCCGAGCGAGCGCACGGCGTCCTCGTCCTCACGGATCGACTTGAGGACACGACCCCACGGGCTGCGCATGAGCGCCCACACGATGAGGCAGGCGATCGCCACGAGCGTCCAGCCGACGGTGATCGACCAGAGGTCGTTGCGGCTGAACGACACGACGCCGAGCTTGATGCCGTCGCCGTACGGGTTGAGGTCCTGGTAGGGCTTGACGAAGCCGGTGAGGCCGTTGGACCCGCCGAACGTGCCCTTGAACTCGACCGCGCCGAAGATGAGGCGCAGGATCTCCGACGTCGCGATCGTCGCGATCGCGAGGTAGTCGGCCCGCAGCCGCAACGTGGGGACGCCGAGGATCAGGGCGAGGACGACTGCGGCGAGCAGGCCGACCAGGATGCCCACCAGGAACGGCAGGTCCCAGGTGACCACGGTGACGGCGAGGCCGAACGCCGCGATGGACATGAAGCCGGCCTGGCCGAAGTTGAGCAGTCCGGTGTAGCCGAAGTGGACGTTGAGCCCGATCGCGGCGAGCGCGAAGACGATGGCCTGGGGCCCGAAGGCCTGCGAGAAGGCCGCATCGATGATGGTTCCGAAATCCATGAGGGGGCCCTATCCGATCCGCTCGGCTTTGCCGAGGATGCCTTGTGGCCTGACGAGGAGGATCAGGATCAGCACGACGAGCGCGCCGACCTCCTTGATGGAGGCGGGGACGCCGAAGACCGGTCCGAGCTCGACCATGAGGCCGATGATCAGCGAGCCGACGAGCGCTCCCCAGATCGTCCCGAGGCCGCCGAGGGTGACGCCGGCGAACACGAGGAGCAGCAGGTCGAAGCCCATCTGGAACTTGACCTGCTCCTGCACCGCGAGGAGCACGCCGGCCAGGCCGGTCAGGGCCGTGCCGAGCACCCAGACCGCCGAGATGACGCCGTCGACGCGCATGCCGGACGACGCGGAGAGCGCCGGGTTGTCCGAGACCGCGCGCATGGCCTTGCCGAGCCGCGTGCGCATCAGCGCGATGCAGGTGACGGCGATCGTGACGATCGTGACCAGCAGGATCGCGATCTCCTTGTGCGACAGGTCGATCGGCCCGTAGCTCTGCCGGCCCTGCACGACGTACTCGGAGAGCGTCCGCGTGGAGCCGCCGAAGCCGTACTGGAAGATGCTGCGCATGAACACCGCGAGGCCGATCGACACGATCATCATGGCGATCAGTCCGGTGCCGCGGCGGCGCAGTGGCCGCCACAGGCCCCGGTCCTGCAGGTAGCCGAAGATCGCGCACACGATCACCGCGCAGACGCCGGCCAGGATCACCGGTAGCCCGATGCCCTGGTTGAAGATGTAGGTGGTGATGGCGCCCAGCGTGATGAGCTCGCCGTGCGCGAAGTTGGTCAGCCCGGTGGTGCCGAAGATCAGCGACAGGCCGAGCGCGGCGAGCGCGATCAGCAGGCCCTTGATGACGCCCGAACGGGTGCCGTCGATGATCTCGCTGACCTTCGAGGCCTTCTCGACCGTGAGCGCACCGATCTGGAACTGCACGAAGTTGGAGGAGGCGAGCTTGACCTGGACGGTCTTGGTCGTCTCACCCTGGCCGCTGAGCTCGACGCCCTCGGGGAGCGTCTTCGGGTCGAGCTTGACGACGTAGGTGCCGTTGCCCGGGATGCCGATGCTGACGCGTCCGGTCTTGTCGGTCGTCTGGGTGCCTTGCTCCTCGCCGGTGTCGCTGTCCTTGAGGACGGTCAGCGAGACGCCGGGGACGGGTTCGGGTTCACCCTCGCCGCCCTTGAGGTCCTTCAGGGTCACGGTGATGTTGGCGCCCTGGACGATCGGGTTCTGATCGGGGATGCCGGCACTCGTGGTCGGGGTGGGGGTGGGGGTCGTTGTCTCGGCCGAGGCCGTTGCGGGCACGAGGAGAAGAGACGTCCCCAGTGCTGCTGCTAGTAGGGCCGCGAGTCGCAATCGCACGCATGAACTCCTGTCGGCTTACCGGGGTGGTGCTTGTCGGTCTCTGGACTATAGCGACAACCCGGCGTCACCCGGGGGCGCAAACTTCCGAATCAGGTAACAGTTGGGTTTCGATGGGTTCAGTGCACCGCGACGGCGACCGAGCACAGGATCGGCGCGACCACGAGCGCGGGCAGCAGATCCGCCACGGCGATGGGTTTGATGTCCAGCAGCCGCAGTGCGACGCCGACGAGGATCAGCCCGCCGGTCGCGGTGAGGGCGGCGAGGTGGGCATCGGGCAGGAACGACCCGAGCACGGCACCGAGCACGGTCAACGACCCCTGGATGAGGGCGACCGAGACGGCGGACGCCATGACCCCGATGCCGAACGATGCGGCGAACGCAAGCGCGGCGAACGCGTCGAGGGTCGACTTGAGCAGGAGCTGGTCCGCGCCGTTGCCGAGACCCTCGTTGATCGAGCCGAGGATGGTCAGCGGGCCGACGCAGAACACGAGCGAGCTGATCACGAAACCCTCGATGAAGCGCTCGCGGCCCTCGCCGCCGTCGCCGCGGGTCAGGCGTCGCTGCAGGACGCCGCCGAACGCCTCGAGCCGCTCCTCCAGCCGCAGGAGCGAGCCGGCGATCCCGCCGAGCACCAACGCGCCCAGCACGATGAGCATGGGTGCGCTCGTGCCGACGGCGGCGCTGAGGTCGGAGGAGGACACCTCCATGGCCCCCTGCGCGGCGATGAGCAGGGTCACGAGGCCGAGGGCGGCCGTCACGGTCGTGCGGACGTGCACGCTCAGACGGTGACCGATGAGCAGGCCGAGCCCGGATCCTGCGAGGACTGCCACGACGTTCGTGACGGTGCCGTACCCGACGAACATGTAGGGTCTCCCTCGACAGTTGAGTGTTCAACCGGACATGATGTTCCAGCCCAGCGCGTAGTGTGTCACCTTGGCCTGCTGGCTGCGTAGCGCACGTCCAGGACGGGAGGCAGAACGGCATGTCGGCCCGACCGCACATCGTCCTCCGGGACGCCGACCGCGAGGACGCCGCGGCACTCGTCGCCCTGTGGACCGAGTGCGCCGGCGCGAGCGTCGACGAGGGCTCCGAGGCGTTCACCCAGCAGGCGCTGTGGCGCAAGCCCGGCGTCGCCGAGGCGGCCGCCGCGCTCGACCTGTCGCTCAACAAGCCCGACAAGCGCATCATCGTCGCCTTGGTGAACGGCGAGATCATCGGCGCCACGGTGTGCGACATCGGCACCCTGACGCCGATCACCCTCACCCGTGTCCTGATCGTCACCGAGATCCAGGTCTCGCCCCGGTACCGGCGCAAGTCGGTCGCGTCGACGTTGCTGTCGGCCGCAGCGACCTACGGCGAGGACCACAACTGCGAGCTGGTCGTCGCGGCCATCCCCGTGCACTCGCGCGAGCCGCACCGCTACCTCACCAAGATCGGCTTCAACCAGATCGCGGTGCTGCGGGCCATCCAGTCCACCAAGCTGCGGTCACGCCTGACCTCGAAGGCGACGAACTCGCGGGACACCGGCAAGCTGATCGCCGTGCGTCGCACCTTGCGGCGCCGCCAGAGCGAGGTCCGCGGGTCCCGCCCGCGCCCGTCGGACAGGAACGTCACGGGGGCCGACTAGAGTCGGTGCGGTGGACCGCCTCCTGCTGATCGACGGCCATTCCGTCGCCTACCGTGCCTTCTTCGCCCTCCCCGTCGACAACTTCTCGACGACGACAGGGCAACACACCAACGCCGTCTTCGGCTTCACGTCGATGCTCATCAACGTGCTGCGGGACGAGGCGCCGACGCACGTCGCCGTGGCCTTCGACGTCTCGCGCCAGACGTTCCGGCTCGAGCGGTACCCCGAGTACAAGGGCAACCGGTCCAAGTCGCCGCAGGAGTTCACCGGGCAGATCCCGCTGATCAAGCAGGTGCTCGACGCCCTGCACATCACCACGTTCGAGAAGGACGGTTTCGAGGCCGACGACATCATCGGCACGCTCGCGACCCGCGCGGAGTCCGCGGGCATGGAGGTGCTGATCTGCACCGGTGACCGCGACGCCCTGCAGCTGGTCACCGACACGACCACGGTGCTCTACCCGCGCAAGGGCGTCTCCGACCTGGCCCGCATGACGCCCGACGCGGTGCAGGAGAAGTACGGCGTCGCCCCGGTCAACTATCCCGACATCGCGGCGATGGTCGGCGAGACGAGCGACAACCTGCCGGGCGTCCCCGGGGTCGGGCCGAAGACGGCGGCCAAGTGGCTGGCGCAGTTCGGCTCGCTCGACGAGATCATCGCGAAGGCCGACCAGATCCCCGGCAAGGCCGGCGCGTCCTTGCGGGAGCACCTCGACGACGTCATCCGCAACCGCAGCATCAACGCCCTGATCCGTGACCTCGACCTGCCCGCGGGCCCTGCGGACCTGACGTTCGACACGGTGTGGGACCGGGAGGCCATCCACACCGTCTTCGATGCGCTCGAGTTCAACGCCTTGCGCGTCCGGCTGTTCGAGGCGTTCGGCGACACCCCGCCGCAGGCCGAGGACGGGTTCGACCTCGAGGGCCGGACGCTCGAGCCCGGCGCGGTCGCGGCCTGGCTCGACGAGCAGGAGCCCGGCGGACGGCTCGGCCTGCACGTGCAGGGGTCGTGGGGGCGTGGCACGGGCGACGTCGTGGCCCTGGCGATCGCCTCCGACGAGTCCGCGGTCTGGATCAACGTCGACGACATCACGCCCGAGGACGACGCCGCGATCGCGGCGTGGCTCGCCGACGCCGGACGTCCCAAGGTCCTGCACGACGCCAAGGGGCCGTTGCTGGCCCTGGCGGCACGCGGCTGGACGCTCGCGGGCCTGGTGGCGGACACCGCGCTGTCGGCGTACGTCGTGCGGCCCGACCAGCGCTCGTACGACCTGGGCGACCTGTCGGTGCGCTATCTCAAGCGCGAGCTGCGCGACGAGTCCGACAACGCCGGCCAGCTGACGCTCGACACCGACACCATCGGCGGCGAGGCCGGGATGCTGCGCGCCCGGGCCACCCTCGACCTGGCCGCCGTGCTCGACCAGGAGGTCGAGCAGCACGGCGGCACCGCCCTGATCGCCGACGTCGAGCTGCCGCTGGTGGCGACGCTCGCGCGCATGGAGCGCACCGGCATCGCGGTGGACGACGACCACCTCGTGGGGCTGGAGTCCGAGTTCGCCGCCCGGGCGCAGAACGCGGCGGCCGAGGCGTTCGCGGCCATCGGCGGCAAGGAGATCAACCTCGGCTCGCCCAAGCAGCTGCAGGTCGTGCTCTTCGACGAGCTGGGCATGCCCAAGACCAAGAAGACCAAGACGGGATACACGACCGACGCCGACTCGCTGCAGCAGCTCTACGTCAAGACCGGGCACCCGTTCCTGCAGCACCTGCTCGACCACCGCGACGTCACCCGGCTGCGCCAGACCGTCGAGGGGCTGCGCAAGTCGATCTCCGACGACGGCCGCATCCACACGACGTACGCCCAGACGATCGCGGCGACCGGCCGGCTGAGCTCCAACGACCCCAACCTGCAGAACATCCCGATTCGCACCGCCTCCGGGCGGCGCATCCGCGAGGCGTTCTGCGTCGGTGAGGGCTTCGAGACGCTGCTGACCGCCGACTACAGCCAGATCGAGATGCGCATCATGGCGCACCTGTCGGAGGACGCCGACCTCATCTCGGCGTTCAAGTCCGGCGAGGACTTCCACACCATCACCGCGGCGAAGGTGTTCGCCAAGGATCCCGCCGACATCGACACCGAGCTGCGGGCCAAGATCAAGGCGATGAACTACGGCCTGGCCTACGGGCTGTCGTCGTACGGGCTCAGCCAGCAGCTGAGCATCTCCACGGGCGAGGCCCAGGGCCTCATGGACGACTACTTCCAGCGGTTCGGCGGGGTGCGCGACTACCTGCGCGGGCTCGTGGACGAGGCGCGGCGCACCGGCTACACCGAGACCATCATGGGACGCCGCCGCTACCTGCCCGACCTGCAGAGCGACAACCGCCAGCGCCGCGAGATGGCCGAGCGGATGGCGCTCAACGCGCCCATCCAGGGTTCGGCCGCCGACATCATCAAGGTCGCGATGCTCAACGTCGAGCGCGCCCTCGACACGGCCGGGCTGACGTCCCGGATGCTCCTGCAGGTGCACGACGAGCTCGTGCTGGAGGTGGCAGCGGGGGAGAAGGACCAGGTCGAGCAGCTCGTCCGCGACCAGATGGCCTCGGCAGCCGAGCTCTCGGTCCCGTTGGACGTGTCCGTCGGCGTCGGCCGCACCTGGCACGAGGCCGGCCACTAGCCCGCCCAGCCCAGATCTGCGGGCTCCTGCACGTTTCCGCGCCGCGGATTCGGTGCAGAAGCACGCAAATCTGGGCTCAGTGCGGGGGCTCGCGCGAGGGCAGCGGCGCGAGGTAGACCACCAGGGCGAGGGCCGCTGAGACCGTCGCCATCGTGATGACGAGCCCGGTGATGCCCACGCCGAGCCCGTACGCCGACGCGAGGACGGCCGCGACCGCGCCCCAGATCATCACGACGATGCCGTGCGCGTGCCGCGCGAGCGCGTCGAACACCAGCAGGTGGACGACCGCGAGCGAGGAGCCGGCCACGGCGAACAGCCAGAGGCGGTCGGTGATCTCGGAGTACTGGTCGCCGCCGACCAGGATGAGGGCGACCTTCGGCAGGACCGCCGTGGCGAGGACGGCGAGGGTGCCGAAGCCGGCCACGAGCGACACCGCCCGCAGGCGTGCGTGGTTCGTGGTGGCGCGCGCCAGGTTGGGGAACAGCACGACACTGACGAACTGGGGGAAGAACAGCGCAGCCTTGGCGAGGATCAGGCCCGAGGCGTACAGGCCGCTGTCGTGCTCGTCGAAGCGGTTGCGGGCGATGAGGGAGTCCATGTTGCTGAGCACGAAGTACGCCAGCAGGGCGTGGGTCGACAGGAGCGCCTCACGCAGGAGGGGGCGCCGGCTGACCGTGCCGGCGGTGGCCCGGTGGCCCGTCAGCAGTCGCGCCCCCGCCAGGACCGGCAGCCACGAGCCGATCGCGAGCCCGACCATCGCGCCGGTCGGGGTGGCCGAGACGAGCAGACCGATCGTCCCGCCGACCAGCCGTCCGACGCCGTTGCCGAGATAGATCGCGGTCAGGGCACCCCAGCGTTCCTGTCCCTGCGCGATGCCGCACTGCGCGCCCATGATCGTCAGGGGAACGAGGGCAGCCCCGCACAGCACGACGGGCCAGTACGACCCGAGCTTCAGGGCGGGCGTCAGGCCCACCGTCGCCACGGCGACCACGAGTCCGACCATGCCCGCGACCATCAAGGTCACGCGGACGGTCGCGCCGATGATCTCGTCGGCCCGGTCGGGGTCGACCGCGAGCCGTCGTGCCGTGACGGCCTGGAGGCCGAGGGCGCTCACGGTGCCCACGAGGATGATGCCGAACAGGGCCGTGAGGGCGCCGAACTCCTTCGGGACGAGCAGTCGTGCCGAGACGACGTTGAAGCCGTAGACGGCGATGTTCATGCCCATCATTCCGGCGGCCACGAGGGTTCCGCCGGTCATCGTCATGCGCGCGGACCTCACCACGGCACAATAGCCGGGAGTACTTCACCGAAACGTAGCCAGCCTTTTTCCCTGGCGCTCCAAGCAAACAAGTTACTTCGTAGTACGTGACATCGGCCACGAGTGCTTGACTGGCTCCATTTCGGCCGTACATGTGATTTCATGTCTCCCGGAGGGAGTCAACAAGCGGTTCTCAACGCGCCTGACGGTGCTGCTTCTTGTTGCAATTCGATATGAAAACACGTGTCATCAAGGGAGCTGTTCTCGCGCTCTTCGGTGCGCTGACGATCGCGTTTGGTCAGTGGTTCGGTTTGGACCTCGATCAAGTCGCACTTCTCGGCGTTGCTCTAGGAGCCGTCATCGGTCTGGTGCCGGACCGCTCGCTCACCGAGCGCATCATCGGTTTCGCCATCGGTTTCGTGCTGGCCTGGATCGGTTATGCGATCCGCGCTGCCATCCTGCCCGACACCGCGACAGGCCGGGCCGTTGTCGTGTTCGCCGTCATCATCGTCGCGATGCTCATCGCGGTCGTCACCGCGAGCCGCGTGCCGCTTTGGGCCATGCTCGTCGGCTCGGCCGCGATCGTCGGAGCTTACGAGCAGACGTATGCCGCCTCCCCGACGCTGTTCCTCAGCGACTCGCCGACGGCCGCAACCACCGTCCTCCTCGCGTGTGCAATGGGCGTCCTCGGCTCAGTCCTCCTGGGCGAAGACGTCGAAGAGCGCCGCGCCGATGAACACAGCAACCACCACCACTCGAAGGCATCAGCATGAGCACATACAAGCGACGCACGATTGTCTTCGCTGGCATTTCGGGCATGTCCCTCGCAGCGGCGGGGTTCATGGCCCCCGGCGCGCTGGCCGCGAACACGATCGACGGGGACGTCTCGGTCACCAACACCGAGACCGTCCAGGTTCTGATGGACGCGTCAGGCAAGGTCGACACCCAGCGCATCTACGAGCAGGTGGTGCTGCGGGGCAAGGGCAAGGTCGATCTCGCCAACCCGGTTTCCACCAAGGGCCTGCGCAACCTCAACGGCTTCGGCGGGTTCGACGTCCGTGACGGAAACGCTCGCATCAAGACCGACGTGGACGGGACGAAGAAGTACCGCTCGGTCTCGGACTACACCAAGGACCTGCCCTTGAAGTTCGAGGCGACCTATGAGCTCGACGGCAAGAAGATCAAGCCGTCCGACGTCGTCGGCCGGACCGGCCGTCTCCAGGTCACGTACCGAGTGACCAACCAGACCGGCACCGAGCAGGAAGTGACCTACCTCGACGGCAAGGGCAAGGAGCAGACGTCGACGGAGACCGTCGTCGTCCCCATGGTCGGTTCGATGACCACGACTCTGCCGTCGACGTTCACCAACATCGAAACCAACGGCTCCAACTCCGCCGGTGACGGTCGTGGCGGCACGCAGCTGTCCTACACCATGACGCTGTTCCCGCCGATCGGTGAATCCGTGGCCGAGGTCGGCTACTCCGCCGACGTGAAGGACGCGATCATTCCAAAGGCCAGCCTGTCGGCATTGCCGGTCAACGCGATCGAGAACAACTCGTTCAAGGGCGGCGCGGCCAGCTACAAGGGTGGCGCGGACAGCGGCCAGGACCTGACGGCCGGAGCGACCGAGATCGACGCGAACTTGCTGAAGATTCGTGACGGCGCCGTCGACCTCGTCGACGGCCTCTTGCAGCTCCAGGCAGGCGCGAACAAGCTGAGTGCCGGACTGCAGAACGACGCCGCACCGGGCGCCAACAAGCTCGCGGCAGGCGCGAACGAGCTCGACGCCGGCGCGGCCCAGCTCGGTGCCGGAACGGGCCAGCTCAGCGCCGGAGCCACGAAGCTCAACAAGGGCGCCGGCGACCTGTCGGACGGCACCGGCAAGCTGCGCTCGGGAGCCAAGCAGCTCAACAAGGGCGCGGGAGATCTCGCGGACGGGACCGGGCAGCTGAGCTCGGGAGCCAAGCAGCTCGACCAGGGTGCTGGCAGCCTGTCGGACGGCCTTAAAGAAGCGTCTGCGGGTGGCCCCGCGCTGCTTGACGGCGTGGAGAAGCTGCTCGCGGGTGCCCAGCAGGTCGACGCGGGTCTGACGCAGCTCCAGACTGCCGTTGGTGCAGGCGTCGGCGATGCTGCCACAGAGGGCACGCTGCGCAATGGCGTTGCCCAGCTCATCGGGGGCGTCGGCTCTCAGGGCCCGATCCAGAGTGGTCTTCAGCGGTTGGACGGCGCACTGGCCCAGGCGCAAAACCTTCTGGCTACGCTTCCGGACAGCCCACAGAAGGCTGGGATCGGACAGTACCTCGGCGGCGCTAGAGCCGGCATCCCCGAGATCGTCAACGGCCTCAACAGCACGGTTACGGGCGGACTGCAGCAGCTCGATGGCGGTCTGCAGCAGCTCAACGGTCAGGTTGCGGCAGGAGTGGGAACGCCCGGCTCCACGGTGCCGGGCGGCGGTGCAAGCCTCCGCAACGGCACGGGTCAGCTCATCGGGGGTTTGAAGCAGTTGCAGACCGAGGGCGGCAAGCTCGCCTCGGGCCTTCAGCAGCTCTCTGCTGGTGCGGACGAGCTGAAGGCGGGGACCGGTGACCTTTCTAAGGGCGCCGGTGACCTAAACGCCGGTGCAGGCCAGCTCAGGGCCGGGACGGGAGACCTGTCGAAGGGAGCTAGCGACCTCGATGCCGGGGCAGGACAACTGCGGGACGGCACGGGCGACCTGAAGGCGGGCGCGAGCGAGCTCAATGCCGGAGCAGGAACACTCAAGGCGGGAACGGGTCAGCTGGCTGCTGGCGCGGGCACTCTGGCCGCTGGCCTCGGCACCGCCGCGGCCGGATCGGGCGAGCTGGCGGCCGGGCTGGACCAGGCCGCCGAGAGCGCTCCTGCCTTGCCGGAGGGCGCGTCGAAGCTCTCGAAGGAGGGCACCAAGCAGCTGGTCTCGACCGGCAACAAGACGGCCATGGACTACGGACTGAAGTACGCGCTGATCGAGGAGAGCTCCAAGCGGGGGGCCTCCGCCCAGCCGTACGGCAGCCCCGAAGGGGCCACGGCCCTGACGGCGTACAAGTACGAGATCGCTGGTGAGGACGGTGCGGGCTCGGCCAACATGAAGCGGGGCCTCGCCGCCCTCGTGCTGCTGGCCGCTGCCGGCGGGTTCGCCGCCGTGCGACGTCGTGGCCTGATCTAGGACCGCCATACCTGGCAGCGCCGCAGTCCTTCGGGGCTGCGGCGCCGCCGTGTTTCTGCGCAGTGTTCTAGGGTGAGAGCCTTATGACGATCGCTCCCGCTGCCGACCTCTGCGACTTCATCGATCGCTCGCCGACCCCGTTCCACGTGTGCCGCACGGTCGCGGCCGAGCTGACGGGGGCGGGCTACGAGGAGCTGCGCGAGGCCGAGGCCTGGCCGCAGCGGCCGGGCCGCTTCTTCGTCGTCCGCGGCGGGTCGCTCGTCGCGTGGTCGACCGAGGGCGAGACGTCGCCCGCGGACGCGTTCCGTGTCGTCGGGGGACACACCGACAGCCCCAACCTGCGGGTCAAGCAGCACCACGACCTCGTGCAGGAGGGCCTGGGCGTCGTGGCGCTGCACCCGTACGGCGGCGCGTGGCTCAACTCCTGGCTCGACCGCGACCTCGGCATCGCCGGGCGGCTCGCCCTGCGTGACGGCGGGGAACGGCTCGTCCACATCGAGGAGCCGGTCCTGCGGGTGCCGCAGCTCGCGATCCACCTGTCCGCCGAGCGCAAGATCGACCTGGACCCGCAGCGGCACCTCAACGGCATCTGGTCCACGTCGCCGGGCACGTTCCTCGACCTCGTGGCCGACCGGGCGCAGGTGTCCCGGGACGACATCCTCGGCTTCGAGCTGATGACGCACGACACCGCGCCGAGCCGGCTGACCGTCAACGGCGAGCTCGTCAGCGCCCCGCGCCTGGACAACCAGACGACGTGCTTCGCGGGCACCCGCGCGCTGCTCGCCGCGAAGCCGGTCACCGGCGTGCGTCCGGTGCTGGCGCTGTTCGACCACGAGGAGGTCGGCAGCACGTCGGAGCGTGGTGCGCAGTCGGACCTGCTCATCACGGTGCTCGAGCGGATCGTGCTCGCCGCGGGCGGGTCCCGCGACGACTTCCACCGCGCGATCGCCGCGTCGGTGTGCGCCTCCGGCGACATGGCGCACGCGACCCACCCCAGCCACGCCGAGCGCCACGAACCGCTGCACCACATCGAGATCGGCGGCGGTCCGGTGCTCAAGGTGCACCCCAATCTGCGCTACGCGACGGACGCCGTCGGCACGGCGCACTTCGCCCGGGCCTGCGAGCAGGCCGGCGTCCCGCTGCAGCGGTACGAGCACCGGGCGGACCTGCCGTGCGGCTCGACGATCGGCCCGCTCAGTGCCGCCCGCACCGGGATGCTCACGGTCGACGTCGGCGCCCCGCAGCTGGCGATGCACTCGGCCCGCGAGGTCATGGGCGCGGCCGACGTCGATCCGTACGCCGCTTCCCTCGCGGCGTTCCTGTCCCCGGCCTGACGGAGACAGGCAGATCGTCCCGCCACCCCGCTATCGTGCCGGTGGGGGAGTCGCGTACGATTGAGAGTGCGCTGATGGCCTGTGCGTACCTCGGACGTAGCAGGCCCGCACTCGTGCCCTGCCAAGTGATTCTTCCCCGGCATCCTCACGATCCAAGGGCTGTCAGACGTGCCCGACAATTCCACCCATCCATCGGAGCAACTCCTTTATGACTAGCAGCATCGCCCACGTGGCACCCCAGGTCGCGATCAACGACATCGGCTCTGAGGCAGACTTCCTCGCCGCCATCGACCTGACCATCAAGTACTTCAACGACGGTGACATCGTCGAAGGCACCATCGTGAAGGTCGATCGTGACGAGGTCCTCCTCGACATCGGTTACAAGACCGAAGGTGTCATCCCCTCCCGCGAGCTCTCCATCAAGCACGACGTCGACCCCAACGAGGTCGTTTCCGTCGGAGACAGCGTCGAGGCCCTGGTGCTCCAGAAGGAGGACAAGGAAGGCCGTCTGATCCTCTCGAAGAAGCGTGCGCAGTACGAGCGTGCGTGGGGCGACATCGAGAAGATCAAGGCCGAGGACGGAGTTGTCGAAGGCACCGTCATCGAGGTCGTCAAGGGCGGCCTCATCATGGACATCGGTCTGCGCGGCTTCCTGCCGGCGTCGCTGGTCGAGATGCGCCGCGTGCGCGACCTCGACCCGTACATCGGTCAGAAGATCGAGGCCAAGATCATCGAGCTCGACAAGAACCGCAACAACGTGGTCCTGTCGCGCCGTGCCTGGCTCGAGCAGACCCAGTCGGCCGTGCGCCAGAACTTCCTCACCGAGCTCCAGAAGGGGCAGGTCCGCAAGGGCGTCATCTCCTCGATCGTCAACTTCGGTGCGTTCGTGGACCTCGGCGGCGTCGACGGACTCGTCCACGTCTCGGAGCTGTCGTGGAAGCACATCGATCACCCGAACGAGGTCGTCCAGGTCGGCGACGAGGTCACCGTGGAGGTGCTCGACGTCGACATGGACCGCGAGCGCGTCTCGCTGTCCCTCAAGGCGACGCAGGAAGACCCGTGGCAGCACTTCGCCCGTACCCACCAGATCGGCCAGATCGTCCCGGGCAAGGCGACCAAGCTCGTCCCGTTCGGTGCGTTCGTCCGCGTCGAGGAGGGCATCGAGGGCCTGGTGCACATCTCCGAGCTCGCCGAGCGTCACGTCGAGATCCCCGAGCAGGTCGTCCAGATCGGCGACTCGGTCATGGTCAAGATCATCGACATCGACCTCGAGCGTCGTCGCATCTCGCTGTCGCTCAAGCAGGCGAACGAGACCGAGGCCTCGGCCACGGACGACTTCGACCCGACGCTGTACGGCATGACGTCGTCGTACGACGAGCAGGGCAACTACATCTACCCCGAAGGTTTCGATCCTGAGACCGGTGAGTGGCAGGAAGGCTTCGACGAGGCCCGCGCCGCATGGGAGAAGCAGTACGCCGAGGCGCACGAGCGCTGGGAAGCCCACAAGAAGCAGATCCAGGAGGCCGAGAAGGCTGGCCTCGAGGCTGCTGCGGCATCCAACTACTCGTCGGACTCGTCCGCCGGGTCCGAGGACGCCCCGCAGGAGGGTTCGCTGGCCTCCGACGAGGCCCTGCAGGCCCTGCGCGAGAAGCTCACCGGCGGCGAGGCGTAACCACCGCCCGTCACCACGCAGAAACCCCCGGTCCTCGGACCGGGGGTTTCTGCGTGTCACGGGGCCGACAGCTCGGTCCTGCGGACCTTGCCGGTGGCGGTGCGCGGCAGCGCGTCCAGGCGTTCGTACGTCTTGGGACGCTTGGGCGGCGACAGGCGGCTCGCGGCGAGGTCGCGCAGCGTCTGCTCGTCCACGGCACCGACGTACGCCGCGCACACCCGCTGGCCCCACCGTTCGTCGTCGCGGCCGAAGACGGCGAGGTCGACGAGACCGGGAGCGTCCTCGAGCGCTGCCTCGACCTCGGCCGGGTAGACGTTGACCCCGCCGCTGATGATCAGGTCCTCCCGGCGCGAGTCGAGGTGGACGTAGCCGTCGTCGACCCGGCCGAGGTCACCGACCGAGAACGCCGGACCGTCCGGGGTGTCGCGCCACGTCGCGGCGGTCTTCTCCGGTGCGTTCCAGTACGTGAAGCGGGCCCAGGGTGGCACCGCGCACCACAGCTGGCCGTCCTCGTCGGTGGTGACGACGCGACCCGGTCGGGCGCGGCCCAGCGTGCCGGGGCGCGCCGCCCACTCGGCGGCCGGGCAGGCCGTGAACTGCCCCTCGGTCGATCCGTAGAACTCCCACACGGTGTCGACGCCGAACAGCGCGTGCGCCCGCCGACGGATCGGCTCGGGGCACGGTGCCCCGGCGTGGGCGACGAGACGGAACGAGGACAGGTCCGGGCTGACGCCGCGCTCGTCGAGATGGGCGAACAGCCGCTGCAGGTGGGCGGGGACGCAGAACATCGACGTCGGCCGCAGGGTGTCCACGGCGTCGAGGAAGTCGACGGGATCGAAGGCGGGCAGCACCGCGATCGAGCCGCCGGCCAGGATCGTGCCCATCGCGAACCGCAACGGTGCGGAGTGGTAGATCGGCGAGACGACCAGGTCCAGGTCGTCCGCGCAGAACCCCCAGAGCTCACGTTCCTCCTGCACCAGGGCGGCGGCGTCCTGCGGGGACAGCAGGCCGGACCAGACCCCCTTGGGACGGCCGGTCGTGCCCGACGTGAAGTGCATCGGGCGGCACCGCGGGTCGACGGAGAGATCGGTCGCCGGGCCCTCGAGGAGTTGGTCGAGCCCGGCGGCGTCGTCGATCACCAGCGCGGGGGAGACGTCGGCGATGATCCGGTCCCGCTCGTACGGCGTCAGGCGGGGGTCCAGCGGCACGGGGACGATCCCGGAGCGGGAGGCGCCCAGCACGACGCTGACGTACGTCGGTGAGCCCGGCACGGACAGCACCACCCGGTCACCGAGGGTGAGGCCCCGGTCAGCCAGGGCGCCGGCGACGCGGCGCTGATCGTGCTCGCTCTGGGCGGCGGTGAGGACAGGAAGCACGTGGACCTTTCACATCGTGAGACATCAGTCACCGCGGCCCCTGTGGATGGACCGTTCGGCGTGAACTAGCGGTCACAGTATGGTTGACTCGAACGTTGAGTCAGACGTCGTCGACGCACAAGGTGGTCCCTCCGTGGCAGATTCTCGCCACAAGCACGCAGCGCAGCGCCCCCGGCGCACCGTTCGTACCCCCCGCTCCGCACGAGCAGTCGTCCTGCCTCTCGCCGGCCTCCTGGCCATCGGTGGGGTCGCGGGCGTCGCGGTGGCCCAGGGTGGCAACGGTGACTCGCCGGCAGCCGGACCCCAGGCCACGACGACAACGACGACGACCTCGGCGGCTGCGAAGAAGCTGCCGAAGAAGGACCTGTTCGCCGCCTCCGTGAGCCGGGGTCGCGCCCCGGCGACCGTGAGCCGCAGCGCCGAGCGTCCGCCGCTGCCCAACGCCGCGGCGGTCGAGGACACGATTGAGGGCGTGCGCTTCGCGCCGAAGGGGCTCGAGATCCACGCCTCGGCGAAGACGTCGTCGCCCGTGCTGGCCGCGGTGGCACCGGGGGACACCGTCGAGGTCACCGGCAAGACGTCCCGTGGTTGGGCCGAGATCGTGCACAAGGGTCTGCCCCGGTGGGTGAAGGCCTCCAGCATCGCCAAGGAGATGCCGCTCGGCACCTCCCCGTGCGCGTCCGGCTCCGGCCCCGAGAGCGGCCTGCAGCCCGACACCATCAAGGTGCACCGCGCCGTCTGCGCCAAGTTCCCGTCGATCACCAGCTACGGCGGCCTCGCCGGTCGCGGTGAGCACGGCACCGGTCAGGCCCTCGACATCATGGTGTCCTCCGACCTCGGCAGCGAGATCGCCGCGTTCCTGCAGGAGCACCGTGCCGACCTCGGCATCGAGTACCTCATCTGGCGCCAGCAGATCTGGCGTCCTGCCACGTCGCCCAGCTGGCGCGGCATGAGCGACCGCGGCGGCGCGACGGCCAACCACATGGACCACGTGCACGTCACGACCTATGGCAGCTCCGCGATCGGCTAGGGGCCCCGCATGCTGAAGGTCGGGCTCACCGGCGGCATCGGCTCGGGCAAGAGCACCGTCAGCGCGCTGCTGGCCGCGCACGGTGCCGTCGTCATCGACTATGACCAGCTGGCGCGCGACGTCGTCGCTCCCGGCAGCCCGACTCTGGCCGAGATCGCTGCGCGTTTCGGCGACGAGGTCATCGCCGCAGACGGCTCACTGGACCGCCCTGCGCTCGGGGCCATCGTCTTCGCGGACGCCGAGGCGTTGTCGGACCTCAACGGCATCACCCACCCGGCGATCCGTCGGCTGGCCGACGAACGCCAGGACGCAGCCGGCTCCGACGCCATCGTCGTGCACGACAACCCGCTGCTGGTCGAGATGGGTGCCGCGGCCCTGTGTGACGTCGTGGTGGTCGTGGACGTCCCCGTCGACGTCCAGGTCGACCGGCTCACGACGCTGCGGGGGATGAGCGAGGCCGACGCCCGCGCCCGGATCGCCGCGCAGGCCTCACGTGAAGAAAGGACCGGTGCCGCCGATCTGGTGATCGACAACACCGGTCCTCAGGACGAGCTCGCCCTCATCGTCGGGGGAACCTGGGACGAGCTCGTGTCCAGGGCAGCCGCCAAGGCTGCTGTCTAGGCCGCCAGGTCCGGATCGGCGATCCGGCGCAGGGTGGCCAATGACTCGCGCTCGAGCTGGCGGACCCGCTCGGCCGAGATGCCGTGACGCTTGCCGATGTCGGCGAGCTTCTGCTGGCGACCGTCGAGCAGGCCGTACCGGGCCCGGACGATGTCCGCCTCGCGCGGACCGAGGTGGTCCACGAGGGTCGCGATCAGGTGACGCGACTCGTCGTCGAGGACGGCGAAGTCGGGTCCGGGCTGCGTCTCACGCGCGATGAGGTCACCGAGCGACGTGTCGCCGTCCTCGTCCACGGGGGAGTCGAGGCTGACGTGGTCCCGTCCCCAGGCCATCAGGTCGATGACGCGGTCGACGTCCATGCCCAGCTCCAGCGCGATCTCGGCCGGCTCCGGGTCGTACCCGAGCTGACGCTCGAGATTGCGGCGCGCGGCGGTCACCTGGTTGAGCTCCTCGACCACGTGCACGGGCAGACGGACCACACGGGCCTGCTGCGCGATGCCGCGGGTGATGGCCTGACGCACCCACCACGTGGCGTACGTCGAGAACTTGAATCCCTTGGCGTAGTCGAACTTCTCGACCGCGCGGATGAGGCCCGTGTTGCCCTCCTGGACGAGGTCGAGCATCGGCATGGCCGAGCGGCCGTACTTGCGGGCGATCGAGACGACGAGGCGCAGGTTCGCCTGGATGAACTCCTGGATCGCGCGGTCGCCCTCCTCGGCGAGCCAGGTCAGCTCCTCCTCCGTGGCCGACTTGGGCGCTCCGCCCTTCTTGCGGCCGACGCGTCCTTCCTCCAGCAGGTGGCGGGCGAACAATCCTGCTTCAACGGTCTTGCTCAGCTCGACCTCCCGCTCGGCATCGAGCAGGGGAGTGCGAGCGATCTCGGCGAGGTACATGCCGACGCTGTCCTTGCCCTCGGCGGTGGTGTTGCCGGTCCTGGTGCTCACGTGTGCGACTCCCATTCAGTTGCTTGTACATACCAGAACGCGTTCAACCCCGTAAGGATTCCGCTCTCAGTCAAGTCTTAGGGACACCGTGCTATACGCCACGTCGACGACCGACGCGGCGTTGAGCCTGAGGGTTTGCGGTACCGGGAGCTACCGGAAACCCTCAGCGTCGGTCGTGGTCAGCGAGACCGGGCCTGCGTCGCGACGTCGATGATCCACGCGAGCTCCCACGCCCGTTCCTTCCACGACGCGTAGCGGCCGCTGACGCCGCCGTGCCCCGCGTGCATCTCGGTCTTGAGCAGGATCGGCGCGTCGCCGGTCGCCGTCGCCCGCAGGCGGGCCACCCACTTGGCCGGCTCGACGTACATCACCCGGGTGTCGTGCAGGCTCGTGACCGCGAGGATCGCGGGGTAGTCGTGGGCACCGACGTTCTCGTAGGGCGTGTACGACTTCATGTACGCGTAGACCTCGGGATCGTCCAGCGGGTTGCCCCACTCGTCCCACTCGATGACCGTCAACGGCAACGACGGGTCGAGGATCGTCGTCAGCGCGTCGACGAACGGCACCGCGGCGACGATGCCGGCGAATGCGTCCGGCGCCAGGTTGGCGACCGCGCCCATCAGCAGGCCGCCGGCGCTGCCGCCCTCGGCGACGAGGCGGTCCGCCGACGTCCAGCCCTCCTCGACGAGGTGACGTGCGCTGGCGATGAAGTCGGTGAACGTGTTGCGCTTGTGCAGCTGCTTGCCGTCGTCGTACCAGTGACGGCCCAGCTCGCCGCCACCTCGCACGTGGGCGATCGCGAACACGAAGCCACGATCGAGCAGCGAGAGCCGCATGACGGAGAAGCCCGGGTCCATGCTGGCCTCGTACGAGCCGTAGCCGTAGATGAGCGCCGGCGCGGTGCCGTCGCGGGGCGTGTCCTTGCGGCAGACGATCGAGACGGGCACGAGCGTGCCGTCGTCGGCCGTCGCCCAGCTGCGGTGCTGCTCGTAGTCGTCGGGGTCGTAGCCGCCGAGGACCGGCGCCTGCTTGCGCAGGATCAGCTCCCGCGTCTCGGGGTCGTAGTCGTAGACGGACGAGGGGGTGACGAACGAGCCGACGCCGACGCGGATCAACGGCGGGTCCCACTCGGCGTTGGAGCCGACGCCGCTGGTGAACAGCTCCTCGCCGAAGTCGATCTCGGACAGCTCGCCGAGCCCGTTCGGTCCGATCGGGATGATGCCGACGCGCGCCAGGGCGTCCCGCCTGAACGACACGACCAGGTGGCGGGCGAACACGTCGATGTCCTCGAGCCGCACGGTGTCGCTGCCGGGGATCACCACGGTGCGGTCGGTCGGGTCGTCGACCGGGACGGTCACGAGCTCGAAGTTGAGCGCTCCCTCGTTGTGCAGGATGACGAAGCGGTCCTGGCCGTCGATGACGGCGTGCTCGAGCGAGTACTCGACACCCTCCTGACGGGGGAGCACGACCCGGAACTCGCCCTCGGGGTCGTCGGCCTCGAGCACGCGGTACTCGCTCGTGATCTTCGAGCCGAGCCCGATGACGAGGTAGCGCTCGGAGTGGGTGCGACCGACGCCGATGAAGTAGCGCTCGTCCGTCTCCTCCAGCACCAGGACGTCGTCGTTCGTGCTGCCGACCTGGTGGCGCCACACCCGGTAGGGGCGCCACGCCTCGTCGACCGTCGTGTAGAACAGGTGCGTCCCGCCGGCCGACCAGGTCGCTCCGCCGCTCGCGCCGGTGATCTCGTCGGGCAGGATGTCGCCGGTGCGCAGGTCCTTGATGCGGATCGTGTAGCGCTCGTCGCCCTGGGTGTCGACCGACCAGGCGAGGAAGTTCTCGTCGTCGCTGACGCTGAACGCGCCGAGGGAGAAGAACTCGTGGCCCTCGGCCTCCACGTTGGAGTCGAGCAGGATCTCCTCGCCGGGGATCGCGCTGCCGGCGTCGAGCACCGGGGGCGTCCAGTCGTCCGGGTCCTGCACCGCGCACCGGCAACGGACCGCGTACTGCTGGCCCTCGACGGTCCGGGCGTAGTACCACCAGGCGCCGTGACGGGTCGGGACCGACAGATCGGTCTCGAGGGTGCGTGCCTTGATCTCGTCGAAGATCTGCTGCCGCAGCGGCTCGAGGTGCGCGGTCGCGGCGTCGGTGTGGGCGTTCTCGGCCTCGAGGTACGCCAGCGTCGCCGGGTCCTCCTTGTCGCGCATCCACTCGTAGTCGTCGACGAAGTCGTCACCGTGGTGGGAGCGGGTGATGGGACGGCGTTCGGCGACGGGGGGTGCGGGAATGCTGGCAGCGGACTCGGGCGGGACGGACGAGGTCATGCCTGAAACGTACCGCTGTGCCCCGCACCCAGCGCGGGGTCGTCGGCGCGGAACGTCCGCACGGGGCCCGGAGGGGTCCAGCGGGTCTCGAACCGCACCGTCACCCGGCCCAGTCCGGCGCCCCACACCCAGCCGTCCCCGTGGGCGGTGTGGTGCACGTCCATGCCGGGGTACCAGCGGGTGGGGCGCGACGGCTCCTCCGCGCCGGACTCCTCGTCGGCCTCCGGCTCGGGATCGTCCTCGGAGAACAGGTCGTCCTGCACCCAGTCGGCCAGTCCGCTGACGCCCACGCCCAGCAGGCGCAGCCCGTTGCTGATGTCCTCGCCGGCGAGCAGACCCCGCGCCGTGGTCGCCAGGACCCGGGCGTTGTCGGTGGGGTGGGCCAGCGTGGACGAGCGGGTGTGCGTCTCGAAGTCGTGGTGCCGCATCTTGAGGGTCACGGTGCGGCCGGACAGTCCGTTCTTCCGCAGCCGGGCCGAGACGCCGCGCGCCATCCGCTCGATGATCGTCTCGAGCTGCAGGCGGTCGGAGATGTCCTGCTCGAACGTGTCCTCCACGCTGACCGACTTGGCCTCGCGGGACGCGACGACGGGGCGGTCGTCGTCGGCGCGCGCGAGCCGGTGCAGCGACCGTCCGGAGGCCTGCCCGAGCAGGCGGACGAGCTCGTCCTCGCCGGGCGTGCGCAGGTCCTCCACGGTGAGGATGCCGACGCGGCGCAGACGCTCCGCCGTGGCGGGACCGACGCCGGGGATCGCGTTGACCTGCATGGGCCCCAGCACGTCGGACTCGGTGCCCGGCTCGACCACGAACACCCCGTTGGGCTTGTTGATCTCGCTGGCGATCTTGGCCATGAGCTTGGACGAGGCGACGCCCACCGACGCGGTCAGGCCGCCGGTGATCTCGGTGATGTCGGTGCGGATCGTGTCGACGACCTGCTCGACGCGGTCGGGGTCGAAGTGCTCGCCGGCAGCCAGGTCGACGAACGCCTCGTCGAGCGACAACGGCTCGATCAGCTCGGACTCCTCGCGCAGCCGGTCCATGACGAGCCGGCTGGCCTCGCGGTACGCGTCGAAGCGGCCGCCCAGGAAGGCGGCGTGGGGGCAGCGGGCCCGCGCCTCGGCGGTGCGCATCGCGGAGCGCACGCCGTGGACCCGGGCCTCGTAGGACGCCGTCGCGACGACACCGCGCGGGCCGATGCCGCCCACGATGACCGGTCGGCCACGCAACGAGGGTTTGTCACGCTGCTCCACCGAGGCGAAGAAGGCGTCGAGGTCCA